>CAYGBA010000001.1:0-70513 GCA_964347995.1 uncultured Candidatus Bathyarchaeia archaeon
GGGGGTCTCATAAAGTACATATAGATGAGGAGGATGGATGCGAGACTTACAATAGGGAAATATCTTCTTCAGGCCCTAAAAGAATTAGGAATAAAGCAAGTATTTGGCATCCCTGGTGATATGGTCATCAGGTTTTTTAAAATGATTGAGGATGACGAGGATCTCAATTTATGTACTTTTTCTCATGAACCAGGGGCAGGATTCGCTGCTATTGGCTCATCAAGAGCTACACGTAGACCAGCTGTTGCATGCATTACATATGGAGCTGGAGGACTAAACATGGTCAACTCAGTAGCTTGCGCTTACGCGGAGAAAACACCTCTAATCGTGATATCTGGAGGACCTGGACAAGCTGAAAAACAAAAAGATATTTTTCTTCACCATGTAGTGAAAGATTTTGATTCCCAACTTAAGGTATATGGAGAAGTAACTCAGGCGGCAGAAATTTTAGATAGTTCAGAAACAGCTTACATAAAAATTAAGAGGACTCTCTCTGCCTGTCAAGAGTTTATGCGGCCTGTATATATTGAGATTCCAAGAGACATGGTGGACCAGGAGATAAGTATTCCGCAAGATAATCACGTAATTTTTTACCTAACAGATCAGAGCGCTATGAAAGAAGCAGCAAATGAGATTTTACTCAAAGTTGCTAACTCAAAAATGCCCGTGATACTTGTAGGAGTTGAAGTTGACCGATTATCTCTAAAGAACCACATATCGCAGCTCGCAAATAAACTGAACATACCCGTCGTCAGCGAGTTTCTAGCTCGAGACATTATGCCCATCGATGACCCTTACTACTTTGGAACTTACCTCGGGCTTGCTGGAAACCAAGTTGCAAAAAAACTTGTGGAAGAATCAGACTGCCTTCTGATGTTTGGCGTTATAATCGCTGATATGAACCTTGGAATAAAACTGAAGAGATTGAAACGCAAGAACCTGATCTTGTGCTTTTCAAGACAAGTCTTAATTGGCCATCATATTTACAATGATGTGCCATTAAAACCTCTAATTGATGAGCTTTTACAAATCGAAGCGCCTAGGAAGACCTTCTCATTTCCTGAAAAAATGGTACCGGCTATTAACCGAACTTGTAAATATATTGACCGATCAATTACTATGAACGAAGTGATTGATGCCATAAATTGGTTCTTCAGCGAATATGGCGAAATGCCCATAATATCTGATACCGGTGACTGCCTTTTCATCACAACAAAAATTCAGACATCTACTATAATGGCTTCAGCATACTACGCGACTATGGGTTTCGGAGCTCCCTCAGCTATAGGTTATGCGATTACAACGGGAAAACGTCCGCTTGTCTTAATAGGTGACGGCGCCTTCCAAATGACCGGACAGGAAATAAGCCATTGCCCCCATTTTGGTATTAACCCCATCTTCATGGTCTTCAACAACAGACAATGGGGGATGCAACAGCTTTTTCACCCAACCGCTAATTTCAACGAACTAGTTAACTGGCCATACGCACAGATAGCGGAACTTTGGGGAGGAAAAGGATACATATGCGACACTTGCGAAACCCTTTACAGAGCGCTAGAAGACACGAAAAACAATAAAGAATTCTCACTTATAGAATTACAGATGACTAAAGAAGAGTATTCAGAGGAAATTAAAGCATGGTTAGAAGAGTTTGGCGGCTAGCTAGTTTGGGTTTGGGGGTTAAAATTTAAGCCCAAACCCACTCAGTGATTTTTTCTGATTCACTTACTCGATGATCCACATTCATTCACTGATTTGCTCTTGCATGCATTTGGTGTCTCACGACAAGTGAAACGCTTTTACATTCGCACTTCATATAATAAACGTCAAAATGTAAAAAAATATTTCCAGAGGAACTGCGATGAAGTCTCCACAGGTTCAAAGCGGAATACATAGTGGCAGACTCAACAAATAGCAAAGAAACTCTGCTCTTGAAATATCTCTCAACCCAAGCAGGAAAGCAAGAGCACTGGTCTGCCGAATAGTGAATGATTCGACAAAATTCTGATGGGTCATCGGTGCACATTTCTTGCTTAGAAGAATTCAACAGCTTTCTTTATCGACCTTCTGTTTCTCTTTCCTCTTTCTAGGGAAAACAAAGTCCACTACAATTAATACAACGAACAAAAGGATAATAACTATTGTTGCTGAAATACGATTCTCGTGCATAAACAAGGGGATGTGGCCAAGCCATGGCACTTTTCCAACAACTTTGCCGACCAAAAGCTCCTGGGATATTCTGCCGTCTAAAGTCTCTGATCCCAGCCAGCTGTCTGGACTAACGTTGCGGTCTCCTTTTGTCTGGAAATACCATGTGCCGTTATTCTTAACTTTGCTTATTGCGCGATGTACAATGAGACGCGTATCTGTTCCAGCTACAGGTAGAAAGACAGGGGTTCGACCATATCGAGGATCATAGAAAACAACAATTTCGCCGGGGGGTTGAGCCTCCTCAGGGGCAGCGTTAAGTTCGGTGAAGTTCAGTCCTCCTTGAACGACAATGAGATCGCCCCTAAACAATGTATCTTCCATGCTTCCGGAAGCAACTGCCAGCAAGGGGTAATCTGTCCCTAGAGCAAACCTTAGACCGAACCAGAAAGTGGCGACAACAGCTATGATAATAGCGATTAGGATAATAGTCTGTACAGTCTCATTTTTAAGAAGATTCCGCATTTTCAATGTTTCTTATCACTTCTCCGATGTTTCCCGTACAACCGTCAGTCTTCGTAAGAGCTTGTTCCCTGTTGAATGTTAAAAACTTAACGATATACAATAAAAAGGAGGAGGTTTGCAGACTTAAAGGCGATTACAAGCTTACACTTCTATACTTCACTAGCGCTTTTGCTTTTTCCAACGACTTCCTCTAATATCTTCAACGAACGGGGGAACGAACCCCCACGTCTGTCGAGTGGGCCTTTTAGTCTTAAATCTTCTGCTTGGCCAAGACTTTTCTAAAGGCTTTGTTGCATCGGGGGCAGTCGAAGAGGCCGATTTTTAGCTCAGTCCTTGTACCCTTTCTGTCTGGGCGGCCAGCCATCTTCCATGTCTTTCTTGGTGTGGAAACTTCTATTCCACAGCCGGGACACTTTGCCATTTATTTTTCCTCCATCATGACTGTTCATCATTGTTTGATATTGAATATAAATTTAACCATGTAAAATGATCTTGATATCTTAGGACGTTGACACAAAAATGGATAGAATCCCCATACTGGAAGGTCTTTTTATTATTAAGCTTGACACTTCGCATGCGATTCTAGAGTTCCCGTTTTTTTGAACCTATATATCAAACTAAATTGGCTGTTCAACTAAAGGGGAAAGGAAGGCTCAATTAGGTGTTGCGTGTAGCTATTTTATTGGCGCCTTTGCGTAAGCAAGCTTATGGTGTGTACTTGAATGGATGCTTGGCCCTGTCCTTGTTCTCAACAATCTCCTCAGCTGTAGGCCTACCTTCCATAGTTCTCCTGATTGCATGCCTCATAGCCTTATAGTTGTTGACATACACACGATGCCTATTGACGGCGCTAGGATGAACAAAGACATTTGCGATAATAACAAGATCATCCACAGCACCCTTAGGAATAATACCATCAGCCAAACTGTCAGCGACAGCTTTAGCAACACCCGCCTGAGCAGGACCATAGACCATACTAGCCTGCCGCATCCCCCTAATAGTAACCGTCGGCACAATCAAAGTCAGAGGCTTCACGGCGAGATTGGGCTCAAGAATGGCCACTAAAGGCTCATGTCCAGCAGAGGGAGCCGCCTTAGCCTTGGCGTAGGCCTCACCCACAGGACCATCTTTTCTCCCAATCATTAGGTCAATGTGGGCAACCTCAGACTCCCCACCGGCCAGAGCCTCACCAACGCGCAGATGGAAGTCACGGACAACCTCAGGTGTAATGCCGATAGCCGTAAAACGCTCTTCTAAGGCTTTCTCCTTGATCTTAAACTTGACTGGCTTTGTAGCAATCTTCCCGATCTTCTCGAGCTCTAGGCGAAGCTCCTCACGGGCCTCATAGGTCAGCTCCCCACCCACGCTCAGAGGCATCCTAGCACGTCCAACCCTTAATCCCATCATATTTAGCGCCTCCTTCGCCCCAACGACACCACTCTTGGCAATAATTCTAGCAATCTTCTGAATTCCAAACTGTAGCTCACGAGCTTTCTCAAGATCGCACTTCTGAATCAGATCATAAATCTCAACCCATCTATCTGGGATGACATTTGCGCTCGCCAGAATAGCCCCGGAAGCTCCAGCTGCCAAAGCCGAGAGAACAACTTCGTCATAGCCACACATGACATTGATCTTTTCTCTAGCCTTCTCCAGAACCGCCAGCATATACTTCAGCTCTCCACTGCTGTCCTTCAAACCAACTATATTAGGAACGTCAGCGAGGTCTTCAACCATCTGCCACGTAAGCCACACACCAGTACACTGAGGAATATTATACAGAATGACCGGAAGATCAACCCCACTCGCAATAGTATAGAAGTGCTCGTAGATCCCACGATCTGTTGGCTTGAGGTAGAACGGGGTCACCACCAAAGCCGCATCCACACCAGAATCCTTCGCATACCTAGTCATCTGTAAAGCCTGATCAGTCCCACTCGCACCAGTACCAGCAACCACAGCCACCCTCCCATCAACCTCATCCACAACAACATCAATCACCAGCCTCCTCTCATCAACACTAAGATTAACAAACTCCCCAGTCGTACCACATGGAACAAGACCACTCACACCCTGTTCAATACAGCTGTTGACCAGTTTCCGCAACTGCCCCTCATCCACCTCCCTCCCGTCCTTGGTAAAGGGGGTTACCAGCGCAGGCAAGATTCCACTAGGCTTGAACACTACAAACCCTCAACCCAGTTGTCACATGCAACATATTTGTCTGTTTCTGAAGGGAACATCAAAAAGAAGGGAACTGAAACGCTTAGGGCGTCGGAACCGCTAAGTCGGATGGACCTATCTTGGAAAGCTTGGCCTCAGGATAGTACTTCTCTATCAAAGAAACGATAACCTCAGCCATCTTCACCTTCTCCCTCGCAAGAAACGCCAGATGCTCCGGGCTCACCCAAGGTTTGTAAAGTGCACCAGCACTAGTCCCCGGCTCGATCTTATAGTAGCATGGCGCACATATCCTCGTGATCTCTGGAGTTTCCCAAATCCGGTTTATACCACTCCAAGAATCAAATATCACAACATGCACATCGATCGGAATATCAATAGCCGTCCTTATAGACGCCAACATAGGAAGCGTCAGATCAGCCAAGGGATTGAAAGTATTGGCCCCAAGCATCTCCAGGACTCTCGCTCCAGCTGCGTTCCCATGACCAGCAAATATCGAAACCTTGAAGACCACATCCTTCGGCAAATCCCCAGCCTTCCGCATCTCGTTTAAAAGCCACAAAAGACCCTCATCCACAACTAGGAAGCCTTTGATTCCAAATTCGATGGCTCTCATAATATCGCCAATAACATAGGAGAGATTGTCGGATCCCCGATAGCGCATGCCAGAAAGAGAGCCCTCAGGAGTCCTGATCTGTGCTCCCAGATCCCAGAGTGACCTCGGGCCTGGTGTGGCGATGACCTCAAGTTTGGCGTCCCTTGCCATCTTTGCAAAGCTCTCTAACTCGTCGTCTGAGAGATATGTTGCGCCCATCACCATTGAAATCAGCCTGTGAACCCGCACATCTCTCTTGTCCATCTCATCTATCAGGGCCTCCAGCGTCGAAGGACGCTCGACACCAGATATCTCTATTCGGTAATGACACTTGTCGGGAAATCTCTTCTTGGATGTTGGCAGTTCATACAAATCTCTGCCAGGTATCCCATGCTTCTCCATACTTTTCCTAATCTTTTCCAAACGATTCTCCTCCAAGGATAGCGGATGTTATGTTCCGTGCTTATATAAAAAGGCAATGAAAATCTGCGAACGTAAAACATCATTATTTATAGCCGATCACAGTCCAATTTTATATATTAGAGATATGCGTGTATACTCCACAACAATTTGAAATAGAGGACAACGAGTATGTGAGAGTGCTGTAGCGAATATGACTACGAAATCTAGAAAACTAATTCTTCCATTTGCCGCCTCTGCCGAGGATCGCAAAAAAGCCTTTAGTAGAGAAATGGAGAAGGCAGCAGTTTTCTGCATAGCTCAGATGGAGAGAAAGAAGGGTGGCGGTATCTTAAGGAGGAAAGAGAGAGGAGAGGAGTTACTTTTCACCGCAAAGTTCTGTTATCCAATGTGGCTGGTTCCTTGGAGGGGGAGAAGTCTATTATTTGATGGTCTCAGCATAACTACGCATAAATTGCGTTATAGCACCCTACCTGACATCAAAGTATTCACCACCGATATTGAAGTGAGCGCGAAAACGCGTGAAGCCCACTCCGCATTTCTCTCTGATCGCCTCAATTTCTTCAAAAACTTCATCGACGAGGAAGAAAAAGTCATCGAAGGGCTGGTCGCAGATGCAGCGCTTGTTCAAGATTTCTCCATCTATCTTAAAGAGGCAAAGGTAATCAGAAAGCCTCTGGCTGACGTAGTTCTCATATCCCCAGCACTCGACGAACAAGCACTCTCATCCACAATTCAGGACTTGTCAAATCATAGATCCACTATTAAAGACGACATTGAAAATCTGTGCGCAGTCATGAAACTATTGAGCAATACTACTGAGAAACACATCAAGACAATGCGTGAAAGAATAGTGCAAAACAAAAAAGAATTTGACAAAAAGATAACAGATCTGAAATCTTCCCTTAGAGAGAAAGTAAGCCAGATTCAGAGGAGATGCGATAAAGAGATTACTATACGAACCAAAGAGATGGAAAGCAATCTTCATCGTCTTCATCAAAAGCGAGTTAGGCTGGAAAAGACAGTGCAAAACATGACTGCCAGAGTCGATCGTTATGAAGCAGAGATAAGATCTTGTAGGCTCAACAAGGATAAGACAGGCGAACTCCTATGGAAGGAAGAGCTTGAGAGAAGCGAAAAGAAACTCTCTGATCTAGAGAGGAGCATCAGGGATATTGACAAAGAAATTGAAGATGCAACCGCAACTAAAAAGAAGGAAATCTCAAAACTGAGGTCTGTATGCGACGACCGAATGGAAGCGGCTATGAAAGGAGTGAGGGATATTGAAGCCGCCCGTGACGCTAGGATTCTGATGAGTCGGCAGGAGATAGAGTCTTTAGAAGATTCAGCGAAGACAATTGTGGATCAGATCGACAATCTAGTCGGGAAGAAGGGAGCTGCATTAGATAAACTTGACACGTTGGGTGTATCAGAGGGGATAAGAAAATATGCTCTCGTGTACGTTCCATTCTACCTTCTTTGTTATGAAGAGAAGTTGAAGAATCGATATGCTGTACACCCTCCTTCTGTTGCTGGAAGCATAGGAATTCTGACAAAGTTTAAGGGAGTCTTTGGAGTTGCAAAGGTGAAATCGATCCTCGAGCCCCGCTCAAAGATCATCGCGGCACTTCTGGACGGACTCCTCCCTTTGATTGCACAGAATCCAGTGTTTGAAAAAGAAATAGTGGACGCAGGAACTGAAGCTAACATGTTGCGGACAAAAGAACTACGCAGGAAGATAACAGAAGGACTCGAGGCGTTGGAAGAGGAAGGATGGTTATCCGAAAGCGAATTCCAAACTTACAGTGAATTCTTGGCGAAGACCTAAGACACTAATTTCTTAAATCACATATCTGTCAAACGCAGGGTATCCATGGCTGCTGATATTTCTACATTCGTAGACTCCTTTTAGCCACCCATCTTCTTGCAGACGTTAGAAATAGCCAAGATAATCTGTGGCGGCGTGAAGATGCTGAAAACCTTCGCGTATCGAGGAGATCCCGCCTTCTTAACCGTTCCTCTTTTGCCCCCAGCCTCCAGATATCCTTCGATGAATTCTTTTGCAAGAAGCTTCGCGGATTTCGCTGAAGAGACTGGAGAGGCGTAGTGCCCGGAATAGTAGAGGAACTCAGTTATGTCCCAGGCTTGATTTCCGTCTCTTGAAGCCTGTTCGAGATCGACGAAAAAGGCTATTCCATCTTTCGTGACTACAATGTTCTCCGGCTTGCAGTCTCCAAGACTAACGCCAAGTTTGTGAGCTTGGGCAATTTTCGTCCCTACATCTCTCACTAAGGCAATATCTGAGGCTCTTTTCTTGGATGACATGATCTGCTTCACAACTCTAACTAACGTCTCTCCATCAATGAAATCCTCGAAGATCAATCGTTCCTTATGGCTGACGTGAAGAATCTTCGGAACAGCAAAACCACGACTACGTAGAAATTGGTTTATTGCGTATTCTCTTTCCAGCCTGGATCGACCGAGCACCGTAAACGTCTTTGTACCAAGCGTCCACAGCGCCAATGGAAACCATTTGAAGCCAAACCAGTCCTCAAACTTCTTCACCACGACCTTCCGTTTTTTACTGTTTTCCCACAGTGTGAGCAGATATACGGTGTTCAAAACTCCACCCATATGTTCAACTTTCATATCTAAAACATCTTCGTTCAACATCATTTTCTCCGCAAAAACCTCCACGGTGGTTCTGTCTGAAAACGGAACCAGTCCGTTATGCGTCGGCATCAACAAGTATTTATCAGGATCCTCAAGCCGAAAAACCAGCCGTTCAGTTTCAACGTCTCGATAAGATCCTCTGAACAGCTTCTGGTCTTGAACGAGAAGATTGGTCAATTTTGGCAATACGTTAAGAATGTGGAGAAGCGCCGTTTTTTGAATGGATTTGAGAAAGATGGGAATTCGAATTTTCTGGCTTCTAATCGCGTTAATCAGTTTCTGTGTAACTTTGATGTATCCATTGGACAAAGTAATCCAGTTCTCCTTCGCCAGCTGATCGATGGCTTCAAGGTAGCCCCTCATAATTGCGTTGATATTTTTTCTTCTGAGATCGTCCCTAAACATGTTAAGGAAGCTGTACGTGATGGGCGGGAACAGTTTGGCTTTACGCCTTATAGTTTCATGAATGAAATACTCGGGTTTTATGAGGAGCTCTTGAGATAAATCGGGAGACTCTAAAACAAGATTCTCCAAGAGCTCCCAGACAATGCGCCTTTTCACCTTTACTTCATGACGCCACAGATATTCCTTGTTAATCAAAGGAACATACGGGAACGTTACCTTTTCAGCGACAAACTCACCCAACCATCCTTGCACCACATCTCTTTCAAAGATTCTTCGATCAACAGCCAAGATGAAAGTGTCCATTCCATTTGAAGGCTTAATGTGGTATCTCAATCCAATTTTGTAACGCTCTAGGACCAAAAAGACATGGGCATCACCCTTTTCGTCCGCGTAGCCGTACACCCGCGGACCATGTAGACCGGCTGCAACAACCTCGCAAGAGCCAGCAGCTTGCATGCAGAAGTCTAATGCGTTTTCTCTGAGATTTTCACTCGAAAGCTGAGTCATGCCTACCCAATTCCTGACAGCCTATAATCTTATCTCCTCTTCCTTTTATAGGCTTGATATACCCAACAGGTTTTTCAGCAATGGTTCCAATAGCCGCTTCAAATGTGCCGAAAGCCGAGAAGACTTAACTACTCGGTTTCGAGTTGCTTATATACACTGAGTTTGTTTTTCCTCAATGAGGCGACACGAATGGACGCTTCTACCGTCGACGCACACACCTGGAAAAGTCTCTTCATACTCTACAAGCTCGCAGAACTAGGTGCTTGTAGCAGAACAGTGAAGGTTTCAACGGAATATCTGGCTGAAAAGATGGGGGTTTCCCAGCAGACAGCCTCCCGCCACCTTATTCATCTGGATAAGAGCGGTTGGACAAATAGGACGATCACTTCAGAGGGTTGCCTGATCAAAATCACGGACTCCGGAGCGGCTCAGTTGAAGAAGCTTTATTCTGGGTTGCGTCTAATAATTGAGGCACCCTATCCGCCTTCTATTACGCTGGAGGGTGTGCTTTTCACCGGGCTTGGTGAGGGCGCCTACTACGTGACGAGAGATGGATATCGTAGGCAGTTCATAGAGAAGTTGGGTTTCGATCCGTATCCTGGAACTCTAAATCTGAAGCTTACCTCTGAGTATGACATGAAAACGAGGTCTGAACTGGAGACGTATCCTGGGATAGAGCTCGAAAGTTTCAAGGATGAATCTAGAACTTATGGTTCGGTGAAGTGCTATCCGGCTATAATCAATAACAGGGTGAAGGGCGCTCTGGTATGTGCCCTACGAAGCCATTACGATTCCTCAGTTATGGAGATAATCGCCGCCTCTTTCTTGCGGGGCAAGCTTAAGCTGAAAGATGGAAATAAGGTGAAGGTGGAGGTTTTGATTCTTCCATAAGGTGAAGGACTAAGATGAAATCTGGAGTGACAATAGGCTTTCAAGAACTAAGAGGGCGCTTGAAAGGAATGATTTTGAAGTTATTATGGCTTCGGCTAGGAATGATGCGGTTCAGAAGGTTTTGGCACTTATCCCAGCTGATGCCAAGGTCGGCGTTGGTGGATCTATGACGATCCGTGAACTTGGTCTTATGGAGGCTTTGACTGAGCGAGGAAATCGGTTTGTTCACCACTGGTTGCTGGATATATCTGTAAGGGACTGGCTTCCTTTTATGAGGGAGGCTCATAATTCTGATGTTTTCTTGTGTAGTAGCAATGCTGTGACGGAGGACGGGAAGCTTGTGAATGTCGATAGTACAGGCAATAGGGTTGCCTCTATGATATTTGGTCCTGATAAGGTGATTGTTGTTGCTGGACGGAACAAGATTGTGAGGAATATGGATGAGGGTCTCAAGCGCCTCAAAGAAGTAGCAGGTCCTCTTAATGCAAAACGGCATAATATTGGGGAACTTCCATGTGTCAAGACAAGGGTGTGTGAAGAATGCGACTCTCCAAAGAGGATTTGCCGCGTGATAACCATCCTAGAGAGAGCTCCCAACAGAATCAGAGAGTCACGTATTACGGTGGTACTAGTAGACGAGGACCTCGGCTTCTGATAACGTTAAGAGGTTCCAAGAGCCCTAAACAGTGCATCTGGCGTCAAAAATAATGCTCACTGAGTATTTTTGTGAGCATGCGACATAAACTAACATGTTAGATGAAAGGTCGCTACTGCTTTTTTCCCGGATTGGATGAGCTTGTTGTAGGTTTCGCAGGCTCGCTTGGTTGGCTGAATGACAAGCTCGATTTCTCTCTCCTCGATGTATCGCTTCGTCTCTGCAGGAACTTTCATCAAGGCCGAGTAGCCGGTGCCGACAACAAGCACATCAGGTAGCTTATCAACTACTTCTTCGATGTCTTCGATGTTTAATTGGTGACCCACTTTCCTCCGCCAACCGTCTTCAACACGATCTGGAAAGATGATGAGGTCGGTGGTGTACTCTTTCCCGTCGACGACTATACGGCCAAAATCGTAGGATTCGATCATTAGATTTATTCTTCATGCAGTTTTTTTTGCATGGATGCACTTCGTCAGATTTCTTATAAAGCTTTGCGAAGTTTCAAAGCCAACGTGCAATTTCATTATTGAGGGAACCGCATGTGGGAAAGCTTAAAACTATCGGATAAATTATTTGTTGGTGCTCTGGGAGGCTCCGGTAGAAGAAAGAGGAAAACCTTCTCTGCCGAATATAGCCAGGTTAAACACCTTCGGTGAGCCAAGTATTCCGGCCTTTCGCCACAACTAGTGGAAGAGAGCCGGAGACCCGGGTTCGAATCCCGGCCGGAGCACTAATTTGATTTCGTCTTTTTCTTCCATAATAGGAGTTTGGGCTTGGAAGCCCTCATAATTTCTGAGTAGGAGTATATGCTACAGCTCCTTCTCAGGTTAGCAATCAAAACGGGGTTTGACTGTGTCTAAGAAGTTTGAGGAAGCGTAACTAGATTTGGAAACAACGTTTGGAATAGCTAGCGAAATTGTTTAAGGCTACAGGTTTTTATTTTACTGTGCTTAGTCAAGTGGTAACGGAGAGTTCAAGATGCCTCATAAGAAGAGGAAAATCAGAAAGAAACGTGGTTCAAGAACACATGGATACGGTGTTATAGGTCAGCATAGAGGCGGAGGACAGCGGGGCGGCCGAGGAAAAACTGGAGGCAAGAAACACAAGTGGACCCACACGGTGAAATACGCTCCAAAACGATTCGGGAAATACGGATTCAAATTACCAATAAGAAGAGAGGTACGTGCAATTAACGTTGGCGAACTGGATCAACAAATCAGCGAACTAATAACCAACAAAAAGGCCAAGAAGACAAAGGAGGGCGTCACGGTAGATCTGGATAAGCTCGGCTTTGAAAAACTTCTTGGGAGAGGACAGGTCACACAACCGCTCATCATACAAGTAGATTCCCACTCCGAGTCCGCAGCCCAGAAAATAGAGACAGCTGGAGGCAAAATAGTAAAATCCGAACAATAATCCTTATCGGACATCTGCGTCAAGCAGTTACAACCTACTTTTGCCAGACAGAATTTCAACGCGTATTGCTCATCTTGTGTAATCATTTTTTATATGAGGAGCCATCTATTGCGCACAACGTATAATGCCTGGAGGATAGGAGAATGTCCTTTAAGAGAAGATTACTCATGTTGCCAGGCCCCAGTGAGCCTTATCCAGAGGTTCTAGAGAAGCTTCAACATCAAGTTCTCCCACACTATGGACCTGACTGGAAAGAAGCGTTCAGAAAAGTGCGCGAAGATCTGAAGAAGATTTTCCAAACAAAGGGAGAAATCATACTATATCCTGGCTCGGGCGAGTCAGCAACCCACATGGTCGCCGCAAACATGGTTAAGCCTGGAGACAAGGTGATAACCCTCACGAATGGAATCTTCGGAGAATACATCAACACGGCTGTGGAAGCTTTCGGTGGAAATCCCATACTAGTATGGGAGAGTTTTGGGAAGGCCATAGACCCGGAGAAAGTGAGGAAAGTTGCGATAGAGGAGAAAGACGCAAAGGCCATCTTCGTGGTGCACGTCGAGACCTCGTCTGGAGTGCAGAACCCGATTAGGGAAATCGGTGAAATCGCCGAAGAAACTGGCAAAACCTACATAGTCGACGCGATAGCGTCGCTAGGAGGTTCTGAGTTGAGGATGGATGAGTGGAACATAGACATCTGCCTGGGCTACGCTAGTAAAGCCTTAGGTTCCATACATGTTCTTTCTCCGATAGCTGTAAGCATGGAAATCTGGGAGAGCATCGTGGAGAAGCCTCGATACATTAAGCCCTACTTCGTAGATTTCTCAGCGTGGAAGTACAGGAGCTGGGGTGGCGGTCACCCAGTCACCATGCCGACGATGAACATTCTAGCCCTCAGCAAGGCTGTGAAGATAGCATTAAGAGAAGGTTTGCAGAGCCGTTTCAGAAGACACTATGTCGCTGGGGAGGCGGTGAGGGCGGGAGTTAGGGCTATGGGCTTAAGCGTCCTCCCAGAAGAGGATGATGCGGCTGGAACGGTCACAGCTGTAAAAGTCCCCATGGGCACCGAAGACAAGATAAGGAGCCTGATGATGGAGAAGTTCAACATAATGATTGGGGGAAGTTTAGGAGACTTGGCGAAGGGTAAGGAGACTTGCGGCAAAGGAGAGCTGATAAGGATTGGACACATGGGGCTGGTAGCCTCACCAGAATACATAGTCCCAACCCTAGCAGCTCTAGAAGAAGTCCTGCCAAAAATAGGTTTCCACCCAAAAGGGTCCGGAGTGGAAGCCGCGCTGGAAGTATTCAAGCAACAACCAAAAGAGTGGATAAATGGAATCATCGCACGACTCATGGAAAGATAAAACTAGACCAAGGCATAACCATTCTTTGCGGATGACCAAATGGACGCCTAGCAAACCTCAATGACTTTCAGTATTTCTTTTATCTCTTTCTTCTCGTCTTCCTCCAGCGGTGCTGTCGGTTTTCGGGGATAACCACCCAGTAAACCCTTCATGGTCAATGCTGCCTTTATCGCAGAGAGTTGATTATGCCTTCTGATGAGAACCTCATTTATGTAAGAAATACATCCTTGTAATTTGCTTGAGTATTCAAACTTTCCTTCTTTGAAGTTCTCATACAAGGCGCTACATTGTTTGGGAGCTACGTTTGCCACCGCAATTAAGGCGCCTTTTCCTCCAAGCATTAACGTTGAGAGAGCAACGTCGGCTGTACCGGCTAGCACCGACACTTTGTCACCCACTAATCTGATGAGCTCTGCTATTTGACTTAGGTTTCCGCTGCTATCTTTTATTCCAATAACATTTTCGTATTCAGAAACAAGTTTGTAAACTACGCTTGGGTCCAGAGAGAATCCTGTAAATTTTGGAACGTTATAGATGACAATTGGTAAGTCAACTGCTTCTAGTAAAGCGCTGTAATGGTCATGAATCTCTTTGCTTGAATGCTTATAATAGAATGGTGTTACAACAAGAGCCGCATCCACCCCTACACTCATTGCATCTTCAGTTAATTGAATCGTTTCCCGCGTGCTTATAGCTCCTGTTCCAGCGATTACAGGGACCTTGCCATCGGCTTCTTCTACAACAACTTCAATAACTCTCTTCCTTTCTTCTCTCAGGAGATAGGGGGCCTCACCGTTGCTTCCGCAAGGAACAAGTCCAGAAAGTCCTCCTTCAACCCAAAATTGTACACATTGCCGCAGCGCATTCTCGTTTATTTCTCCGTTTCGTCTAAAGGGAGTTATATGCGGTACAAAGACTCCTTCTAATATTGGCTTGGCCATGCACCTCTCGACCTTAGTTCTGATATGTCACAAGATCTTAAATTTTTATGGAATGCCCGATCGTGAGGGAGCATCGTCTATAGCTTGGTCTAGAAGATGGACTAAGATGACATGGGTGCAAGCTCACGCTCGAGGATGTTTAAGATTCTGCTCGCATGACGTACATTCATATCTTTCCAGCTGATTGCAAGCTTTATAAACAACTTTAGCCGCCCAACCTAATCTACGAGATGGATAACATGCCCGTTAGAAAGAAGGCGATTAAGGCGATTGAAGGAAGATTAATTGACGGGACCGGAAGCACTCCAACTAGAAAAGCTATCGTTGTAATAGAAAAAGAAAAAATCAAAGAAGTGGGCAAGGCAAGCGAAATCAAGATTCCAGATGGTGCAGAGCTGATAGATGCTTCAGGCAAGACTGTCATGCCAGGGTTAATAGATTCTCACATGCATTTCATGGGCTTGGTGAGTGACAAATTTGTTGAGGAAAAAATTGTAAGACCCATAGAACTTGGAATCATAAAAGCGGTTTTTGACGCCAGAGACCTCCTAGAAGCTGGCTTCACCACCGTAAAGGACTGCGGAAGCAGGGGAGGCCTCTTTCTAAAGAAAGCGATCAAAGAAGAATGGTCAAAGGGAATTATTAAGGCTCCAAGAGTGTTAGCAGCTGGCCGCGCTCTCAGCCAGACCTTCGGTCACGGAGACGCACACTATCTTCCAATAGAATACGCCAGACAGCTCAATCCATGCATATGCGACGGAGTTCCAGAATGCCTTAAAGCAGCTCGTCTAGCTCTCAGGGAAGGCGCAGACTTCATAAAAGTGATGACCAGTGGAGGGGTAATGTCTCAACGAGATCGACCAGAATATACGCAGTTCACGCTGGAAGAAATCAGGGCTATTGTTCGGGAGGCAGAGAAGGTGGGAACATTCGTAACTGCACATTGCCAAGGAACCGAGGCTATAAAGCTCTCCATCAAAGGTGGAATAAGAACAATCGACCACGCCTTCTATCCAGATGAAGAAGCGATAGAAATGGCAATCAAGAAGAACGTCGCTTTCGTTCCAACACTCTCAATAAACCAACAAATAGTAAAAGGCGGGGTAGAAGCAGGTTATCCTCCATGGGCAGTGGAAAAGGCGGAGGAAGCTTGGGAAGAAGTTTGCAGGAATATCGAGAAGTCACATAGAGCTGGCGTACCCATCTGTGCAGCCACCGACTTCTGTGGTTCTCCACTTCTGAAATTTGGCAAAAACGCTATGGAACTTGAGCTACTTGTCAAGAAATGTCATTTCAAGCCCCTTGAAGCTATTGTAGCTGCTACCAAAAACGCTGCTGAATTCGCATGCAACTTAGGAGGCAAGATTGGAACAATAGAGGAGGGGAAATTTGCCGACATCATTGTTGTGGAAGGAGACCCACTGAAAGACATAACGATTCTACAAGACTTAGAAAAGATAAAGATGGTAATGAGAAAAGGGGGAATAGAAGTCAATCGAGGATTATAAACCCTCAATATCCCCTTTTTATTTCTGTTGGAAGAGATTCGATGTCTCCACCTCTGATTTGGATGGGATTCTTCCTTGCACTCGCCGTTCTACTACTTGTCTCCAGAAGAAATTTCGCCGCGGCCATGTTTCTAGGAGCGCTCATTCTGGCAGTTTTCACCATACCTTTCAATGAGATAGCCCCGCCATTCATTTCAGCTTTTACAGACCCATCTACAATGTTGTTGGCCATAGCTGTGGGTTTGATCCCTATTATAGGGGGCATATTGAAGGACACTGGACAAATGGACAATTTAGTTAAGAACATGAAGATAGGGAAGAAGGCCTTTCTTGCAGTTTCTCCAGCGTTGCTAGGAATGCTTCCTATGCCTGGAGGCGCCCTACTTTCTTCTCCAATGGTGGAAAAAGCAGGTGAGGGGATATCAAGGGAGAAGAAATGTGCTCTCAACGTATGGTTTCGTCATATTCTGTTTCTCATATATCCTTTGACCCCCGCCTTGATTGTCTCCGTCAGAATCGCTAACGAGGAGTTGCAGAAAAGGGGGATTACCAGTGTTTCTCTTGATCTTTACCAAGTCCTACTATATCTGGCACCCTTCTTTCTTTTGTCCACCCTTTTTGGGTATGTTTTCTTTCTTCATAAGATCAAAGGAGAAATTGACTATGAACAGAAACCTTCCTTGGATAGGGTTCTTCTACCTTTGACTGCGATCTTGATCGCTCCAATCCTAGATTTCCTAATCAAAACCTTGTTTGCTCCTTCTATTCCTGAAGCAGCTACGCTGATCGCTATAACAAGCAGCTTGATTCTCGTCGTGATCATTGGAAGATTGGGAGCTAGAGATTTTGGCAAGATCGCTTGGAAGTCAAAACCATGGGATTTCGCCTTCATAATCGTGGGGATGGCAGTTTTCCTTAATGTATTCAGAATCTCTGGCATTCCAACGCTGATACAGAGCCTTCAGATCACTCCAGTGATTCTTTGCGTCGTAATAGGTTTCTTGCTTGGTTTTGCTACCGGCAGAATACAAACGCCTGCCTTAATCATTATCCCCATATTTTTCACAAAGGGATGGATTCTATCTGCTCCGGTCTTTGCTATAATGTTCTTCAGCATTTTTCTTGGTTATGCTCTCACACCTGTCCACCCATGCGTTTCTTTATCCGCTCAGTTCTTCCATGTGGAAATCAAAGATTTCCTGAAGGCAATCTTTCCTCCTACATTGATCGGCTTTGTGGTTAGCTTCATTCTGCTTTCCGTTATTTCGTGAAAGAGTGAAAAACCTTGAAGGAATCGGAAGGGTTTAGGCGGGTTATCCTTGTTACTGGGACACCGGGTGTGGGAAAGACCGTCGTATCCCGTTTGTTAACGTCAAAATTGAAGGGACTACGTATCGACTTGGCGGATCTTGTCAAGCAGGAAGAGCTGACTAGCGGCGTTGATGAAGCGAGGAAAACGCTTATTGCGGATATGGAAAAGGTTTCAAAAAGGACGCTGGAAATTATACAGGATTGCGAAGGGGATGTTATAGTTGATGGTCACTATGCTGTGGATGTTGTGCCAGCGGAGGATGCGCACTTGGTCTTTGTTTTGAGGAGACATCCCGATGAACTAAAGATGTTTATGGAGAAACGTGGATTTAGAAACAGGAAGCTCTGGGAAAATCTCGTTGCCGAAATCTTGGATGTTTGTCTCTCTGAGGCAGTGGAAGCTTGCGGTGTTGATAAAGTGTGCGAGATTGATGCCACCGGTAGAGGCACTGAAGGGGTAGTGGAGAATATGATTCAGATTTTGGAAGATAAAGAGGAATGCAGGGTCGGTGTGGTTGACTGGTTGAGGAAACTTGATGAAGAGGGACGGCTGGACGAGTTTCTAAGACATTTCTAGATTATCCCAGCCTACGTAGGATCTGACGCTTTGTGAGCAGACTGATGGCTCGACGATTTGCGTAGGCCTTTGCGTGGCCACTGAATTTCTGGGAAACCATTATCGGATTAGGCAAACCCACATCTGCCGATGCCTTATCTAGGCTTATCACCATGTTGACGCCCACAGTTCTCTTCCAGTCCTTTATCTGAACCAAGCGTCTTTCATTGCCTTTGTGAATGACGAGATCGAATCTATGTGGCAGTCCGGAAAGGCCCTCTAAAACGGTGTCTCTCTCTATCTTGTACCCTTCATGTCTAAAACATTTGGTTGCAAGATCGACGATAGAAGCCTTACTCATCTGTCTTGTCCTCTTACTGCAGTTATGCGCGCGTTGGGAAAAAGCTTTTCGCCGAAAAGAGAGCCTTTTAGAATTCTGAGTTACTTATGCAACCCAGTGTTCGATTCTTGCGAGTAAGATTGGATCACCTACAGCTGTAAAGCCGAAGTTCGTCGCGCTTACATTGTGAAAAACCGTAGAGTGCGCGTCTCCTAATTAAGGGTTGCTGGAAAAAATGCGCCCGTTCAAAAGAAATGTTTAATCTGATTCTTATTGGGCCTTTTTTCCTGAACTGATTGTGCGACAGATTTTTATCTAAATTTACCACGATCTAACATTCTGAGAGTAGTAAAGCCGTTGTCGTTTTACTGATTCTTACTTCATAAATGATAAATCAATTGCATGCCTGCAACGTAAAGCACGTGCATATGAGTTAGGTGCATACTGCCGTACATTTGGGGAATTGTTGGATGGTAGACAAGGCTGAAATTTCAGGATATGTTGTCTTGATTGTAGGCGTGGCTCTGTTGGTTTTCACGTTCATTAACGCCTATCTTTTCCTCATAGGAGTGTTGAATATCTCAATCGGGGATTGGGTGGCCGAACTTGGGGAGCTTTTAGGTCCGTTGGTCGAAACTTGTATACGAGTAATGTACCTTGGCATAATGGGATGGATCGGCGCTTTACTAACCAAAAGAGGAATAGACTTCCTTTCCAAGCTTCCGCGAGGAGTCAAGAAGGAAGCTGAGAAGAAATCTGGCGACTGAAGGAAAGAAGGGCTGATGAGACAGTCCATTCGAGCGTTGGGCTGGGCGAGCAAGATACTCTGGATTGCAACTACAGTTTTCATGGTCACCTCTTTATATTCCCCTTTGAAACTGATCTTGGAAAGGCAGATAGACATCGGATCGCCCCAACCTTCCTTTTCAAATGGAACAATGACAGTATCCATACCCTTCGTTGTAAATAACACAGGTTTTTACGACATATCTGACTTGAACGTGACAACATCGGCTACAGATTGCAACAGCACGTTAATCTCAACATCAACAACTTCTTTGGAGAACATACCGAGAGGTGGAAGCGTCGACGAAACTCACGCGATCTCCGTGAGCATAGATGACATCATATCAAAGAATCTGACTTACCTATTACTTAACGACGCGACGATTATCTTGGATGTATGTGTAGGACTGAAAATCGCACATGTCATCCCTCTCAAAGTGTCAACAAGTGTAAACATGTCTTGGGGAGCGCCTTTCTACAATGCTTCCGTAAGGATAGCGGATTTCCCAGAGCCATACAACTCCAGTCATTATGTTATAGACGCATGGTCAAGCTTTGAAAATCATTCGCCCTTCGACGTGAACGGAACGCTAAGACTTGAAATCTTTGACGAGAGCGAGGAATTTATAGGTGTCTGGATCGGTCAGGTAAGTGCTCCCTCAGAAGGGGAATACAGTGAGAAGGTGACCATGTACGTTAAGCCTTCCCAGTTCTCTGGGACTGGAGAAGTACATGTCTATTTTGAAGGTCCACTGGGCAGTGTAGAGTGGTGGTTTACATATGGCGGATGAAGGAAACTTGAAATCAGTTTTGAAGAAGATAATGTCGAACGTGACAAAGGCGGTCTTGAAAGGGTTTATTATGTTTCTTCTAACTTATCTCTTGCCAACGCTGGTGGTAGAGGCTATGGTGCCTTCTAGCTCACCTTTTGGGATGCCTTCAGAGTATACGACTCTCTTGTACGTGTTCTCGGCAATAGTCGTCTTCTTCACCGTTGTCACCGAACTCTTCTCTGGAACCATTCTTCAGCACGCCTTCTGCGTCGGTAGAGCAATAGTCCTGATAGTTTACTTTGTCTACGCCCTGAATGGCGGCATCTTTGTGTCGACTTTTCAAATTCCCGGGCAACAGCAAGTTATACGTATTTTTGCCAATCTGAGAGCTTTCCTTGCCGTGCTAATCTTTATTAATCTTTTAGGATTTGCAAAGGGTATGCTTCAGGTCATAAACTTCCTGTCTGGAAAAGCTGACCTGAAATAGCTCCAATGAGGAATGGAGTTCCACACCTGGGAAAATTCTTGAGTCGCGGTTGGGATGTAAGTAGCTCGTTTTCACTAGGATTTATTGACTTCGAGAACGATTCCAGCAGCTGCGGCTCCTTTCTTGCCTTCGACTACGAATCTTCCAAGCTGAGGGATTTCAGAATATTTTTCTAAGCATGTTGGGTCGAGGGTGGAGAATTTCACCCTGGCGATGTCTCCATCTTTTAGGCCACCATGAAGCTTCTGTTGTATTGCCAGATTGATGGGGTCCATTTTTTCTAAGATTTTGTGGACTTTGCATTTTCTTTCTGTGGTTCCGTAGCGGATTTTTAGTACATCGTTGTTTTCTATCTGGATATCTGTCAGCACTATTATCTGTGCTGGGAAGCTTTGAATGGTTTCTGCGTTGTTTTGGGGGTAGCTGATCACTTCGCCTCTTTTAATTTGGTCTACTCCGTCTACAGAAAGCTCCACGGAGTCGCCCGGTTCAGCTCTGTCTACTTCTTTTCCGAAAAGCTCTATCTTCCTTATCAGCCCTTTCTGTGTGGATGGACTGAAGAAGAGGTCTTTTCCTGTTTCTATGCTTCCCGTTTCGATCTTGCAGATGATGATCTTTCCTTTCTCTGTATCATACACGTCTTGGACGAAGCCTCTCAGCGGCTTGTCTGTTGGTAGAGCCGGGGGAGTGATGTTCTGATCTAGAGCGTCGATGAATGTTGTACCATCATACCATGCCATTTTTCGGGACTTCTTGAAAACGTTGTCTCCTCTCAAGGCGGATAATGGAATGGTTGGAACGTTCTTGTAGTCCAGAGAATCTAGGAATATGTTTAGCCTTTCCAAGATTTCTTTGAATATTGACTGATCATAGTTTATTTCGTCCATCTTGTTTACTGCAACGACTAGTTGCTTGATCCCAAGGGTCTTCACGAGATATGCGTGTTGTTTAGTTTGGTCTTTTATTCCCTCTTTTGCGGAGATTACTAGGACGGCTGCGTCGGCTTGCGATGCCCCTGTTATCATGTTTTTGATGAATTCCTTGTGGCCTGGGCAATCGATGATTGTGTAGAGATGCTTTTTGGTTTTGAATGGCGTATGCATGATGTCTACGGTTAGTCCGCCTTTTCTTTCCTCTTCTAGGCTGTCTAATAGGTATGAGAATTTGAATCGTCCTCTGCCGGCTCTTTGGGTTTCTTCTTTGATTTCCTGGATTTTTTGTTGTAGGATGGCTTTGGAGTCGTAGAGGAGTCTCCCTATGAGGGTGGATTTCCCATGGTCTTTGTGGCCTATGATTACGAGGTTTATGCTGGATTTGGTCATCTTTTGGCACTTTTTATTGTTTTATGGAAGTCTGTTATTTTTGGCAGGTGGAGATTTAGCTTTCTGTTTGTTGAGTAGTAGCCCTTTTGGGTGTGGTCGCCATATCTTCCGATGGCTTTCATGCCGTGGTCGGAGATGATGAGCGTGAGGTCATTTGTATTTCTGA
Organism: uncultured Candidatus Bathyarchaeia archaeon; assembly: GCA_964347995.1. Lineage (GTDB taxonomy): Archaea > Thermoproteota > Bathyarchaeia > Bathyarchaeales > Bathyarchaeaceae. The sequence goes on from CAYGBA010000001.1 coordinate 21,974, forward strand.
TTCTTGCGGCTAGGTTTTCTAGTTCTGTGTAGACTCTTTTCATTTTTGTGTAGACGCCGAAGCTTAGGTGTCCTATGGCATCTGCTAGGTTGAAGTAGGCCATTAGTAGATCGTATTGTTCTAGGCTGTTGAGGAATTCTGTTTTGTTTTCTTGGTGGTTTTTCCAGATGAGTTTGTCGTATTCTTGGATTGTAGCGTTTTCGTTGAAGTAGGCTTTTAGGAGTTGTCTTTCTTTTTTGTGGTTTTCTTGTTTGTAGGCGTATGCTGGGACGTCTATGGCTTTTGGGGAGTCAAAATAACAGAGGAAGGTTTCTTCTCTCTTCAGTTGGAATTCCCACTGGCCTTCTATAGGGATTTTTGCTTCCATGTTTTTGCCTGTGAGGAAGGAGGCCCAGAGAACTATGGTCCTTGGTTCCTTGAAGTTTGTGATGTCGGTTTGACCGTGCTCTTCTTGCATTAGGTTTTTGCAGTTGAATGTTTTGACTAGGTTTTGGTCTAGCGCGTCGAGGGCTAGGATTATCAATGTGGGTCCTGTCCTACATGTATCCTAGACCGCGTAGTTTCTGCATCATGTAAGCCTTCTCTTTGTCCTGGGCTCTGCCTGCGCGTTCCGAGATTTTTGTGATTTTTAGCTCTTGGATGATCTGGTCTATGGTTCGCGCGTCTGATGAGATGGGTACGGTACAGGGTTGGCATCCTAGGCTTCTGTAGCGTTTCCCGTTTTTTGCGAAGTAGAGGGGGTTTATGGGGAGGTTTTCTTCTTTGACGTATTGCCAGGCTTCGAGTTCTGTCCAGTGGAGGATGGGGTGGACTCTCATGTGTGAGTAGTCTTCTGCGGGTTTTACGTATATGTCCCACATTTCTGCGGGTTGGTTTTTGTAGTCCCATCTGAAGTCTTCGTCTCTGGGGGAGAAGATTCTTTCTTTGACTCTTATGCCGTGTTCGTCTCTTCTTATGGAGACGAGGAGCGCGTCGAACTGTTCTTTTTCTATTGGTTCTTTAATGAGTTGCCCTGCGTGTTTAATCCCGCCCATAGGCTTGTCAGAATGGAAATTGATTTTGGTTTCTCAAATGTATGGTTGGCGGGGTTGCACAAAATGGATAATTCGCCGATTTCTGACGTTGAGTGTTTTGACAGCTTTGTTGAGCTCTTTTGGATGAACAGTTCCGAATTCGTCCGATCAGCCGAAGTCCGACACATCGGCAATTTTTCTAAAATATTCGCGTGCATTGTAACTCAGAGCTTGGATAAATCTAATTGCCAAACTATTGATCCTAGGGATGACAAAAATCCATGTTAAATCATACCAATCTGGTAATACCTTTGAAAGCCATTCAACGGTCGCCGGAAGCGGAGCTTATTACTCCTTCTAATTTTCAATCTAGATGTTTTCCGTATTGCCGTTCAAAATAGTCGTAACGGCAAGAGTCCAATACAATTAAGGCATCCCAGTCCCATTCTTTTATCTTAGTTATTTGAAATTTTTCGGGTTACAAGTATCTTCTGAAAGGGAAAATAGCGTTTCTGATTCTAGACTCAACAGAAGTCCTCAAATCAAGCATTCTACTAACCCCTCGTCAGCTGTCACATAATATCCTAAATGGTTTTTGTTGTTATCCCTCGTTCTTTCTGATTAAACAAGGGTAGTCTAGATAAGGCTAGAAGCGTTCCGAGAAAGGCGAGGATAGAGCCGAAATTGCGGGATAATCCCACATATTTTGTCATGTGGACAAGTCTTTGTAAACAATACTTCACATAGCTTTGTTTCTCTTCTGATGCAATTCTGTCTTTGATTGCGAGTGCATGAAACTTCTTAACGATTTCCATGACACGGTATAACCTGATATCTACTCCACATACATCATCGCAATAGTATATGCGCCATCCCTCGCCTTCCATGCGCCTAACCCAGTTTCGGTCACAGCCCGGCTCATTTAAATACTCACCCACTTCTCTCCAAGCCTTCATATTGAAAAGCATTACAAACCCAGCGTGTCCTTTAAGAAAAGAATTCTCGTCATATACAACTCTTCCAGCTACTGCACCGACTTTTCCACTCATCAGCTTAAGCATTTTAGTCAATGCATCTTTCTTGAGAATAATATCCGCGTCGGATTTCAAAACATAATCATATTCTTTCAAAGCTTTCATTCCAACGTTCACTGCTCTATAGCCAGGTCTTACGCCAGACACTAGGACACATGGAATGTCTAAGTCACATATCGATTGGTAAGCAAGCTTCGTTGTCGCTTCTCCAAGGGTCGCGATGAATCCCGCAATCCTTTCTTTCACACGGTTTTGGTCTGTTCGACGTTCAAAATTGCCTACTCGACGATGATTATGATTCAACATGAAAATCGACCCAGTCTTAAATCAACATAATTGCCGCTACCTCGATAATATTGAGATTAAGGGCATTGAAATTCCTTTCGAAAAAATGTGAAATTTCCGGGGCATTCACGTAGCATTTAAGTTTCCAAAAGTTCAATAATCTTTCTTAGGCGACTCAACGTGCGAGTTCTAATGCCCCTATGGTCTGTAAATCTCTTAGACCAAGGTTTTGTCGCCCCACTGACTAGAAGCATATCAAAACAATTAGGATCACAACCAGAGCTCCTAAACATAGCTCATCTCAGAGGAGTACCAAAAAAAGAATGGAAGCAGCACTTCACCTTTCACAAACTCAACTTGCCCTACAAGTTCATCAAAAGCAAGATGGCACGGCTCTATCTCTCAAGACGAGAAATCTACAACCAAATAGGAAACGTCGATGTAGAAGTCATCTTCACCCTCAGCGACCCATGGGCACAGGAATTCTCCAGATACTGCTCCAGAAAAATGGGCATCCCCTACGTGGTAAGGTTAAGAGGAAATGCAAAAGAAGTCAGAAAGGTCACCCATGTCAGTTGGATAAAACAAAAAATAATGGACTACCTAGATGCAAGAAGCCTGAAGGAAGCAAACTTGGTCGTACCAAACTCAAACGACCTGGCCAAAAAAGCCGAGGAATGGGGGGTAGAAGAAGATAAGATCACAAGCCCTGTCTACAACGGCGTTGACGCCCACGTGTTCAAACCAATGAACATTGAAAGGTCAAGCAAATTCACCGTCGCCTACGCCGGCAGGATAAGCCCAGAAAAAAGGGTCACTCATCTACTTAAGATTGCAGAGTCTCTCCAAAACGTATATTTCCTGATAGCTGGAAAGAAACAGATGTCCATGTCCTTCCCAAGCACCATAAACTATCTGGGAGGGCTACCATTCTCTGAGATGCCAAAATTCTACAACAAAGCAGACCTCATAATCCTCCTCAGCGCCACCGAAGGCTTCCCAAACATCGTCCTAGAGGCATACGCATGCGGAAAACCAGTCCTAGTAACAAAAGAAGCCTTTCCTAAAGAGTTGAAGCTCTTTGGCTCTATAGCAGAACTAAACGAATTCGAGTCAGAAATAAAAGCCCTGATGAAATCCGACCTTGACAATCTGGGTCGCCAAGCAAGGGCTTATGTCAAGAAGCATTATACATGGGAAGAGTTCGGCAAATCTATAGTCAAACACTTTGAGAGGTTGACAACGCAACGTACCTAAACTTAACGCAAAACTAGCTTCTTTTCAGAACACCCCTCATCCAGTCGTAAGTCATCTCTAAGCCTTCTTCAATCGATGTCTTGGGACTCCAATTCAAGATCCTCTTCGCCTTCGTTATATCTATGTGTTCTTTTTTCACATTCCCCGGCCTGTCAGGAATAAACTCCAAGGCAACCTTCTCATTCGGATTCGCCATCCGCCAACACAGCTCGGCCAACTCCAATGTAGATACCGACTCTTCTCCAGCTATGTTAACAACCTCATCTTTCACTTCCATCGCCTTAACGGTCGCATCCACCAGATCCTCAACAAATATGTAAGACCGCGTATGAGCCCCATCACCATGAGCCTGCAGAGTCTCATTTCTTATCGCTCTCGAAAGAAAGATGAAAGGCGCCAACGCCTCACGCATCCTAGGTCCATAAACAGTGGAGTACCGCAAAATGTTACAATCTAAACCATAAAGTTGGCGATAGCCCTTAACCACGTACTCACCCGCAAGCTTCGTCGACCCATAAATCTCAGTAGGTCTCAAAAGAGCATCCTCGTGAGTCGGAAAAACATCAGTATCACCATACACGCAACAAGTCGAAACATACGTCAAAAAGCAATCAAACCGCCTGCACATCTCAGCAACTACTCCAGTTCCAAAAACATTCGCTTTAACCGTTTCGATGCTGTGTTGCCTTGCATAATTCACATCTGCAACAGCCCCAACGTGAAAGCAATAACCAGGCTCACGCTTCGAGAAAAGCGCCCCCAGTTCTTGCTGGCTTGTGAAATCAGTTTCGTGCGAATGATAGTTTCTATTCGCGAAATCGCTAGATTTCAGGTCACATCCAACAACTGTATGCCCCAATTCCAATAGTTTTTCAACAAGATACCGACCAATAAAACCACTGCTTCCAGTAACTAAGACCTTCATCGCTTATTCACCTAAACCTTGAAATTTATCCTATTCGCCCAAAACATTTCAGTCAAGACTAAAAAAGCTTGCCTAATGATAACTCGCAAGCCCGTGCAGTTAGAAGACTGTTTATTAGCATCCCTAGCCTAGAGAATCGAACAGGTGACAAATCTGCTTGATGTCTAGGGCGAGATCAAAGTGAACACTGCCGAAAAGGAGCAGAAGATTTCTGTGGTTATCCCAGTTCACAACGAAGAAGAAACACTGAATCAATGTCTAAACGCTGTCAGGAAACAAAAAGTCGACGAGATAATCCTCACCCTAGACAGGTGCACGGACAATTCCGAAAAAATAGCAGAAAAACAGGCAAAAAAGGACCCAAGAATCAAAATCTTCCATCTAACCAGACACAAGTTCAAAACAAACTACCTAGCAGAAACAGTGAACATTGGAATCTCTAACGCTCAAAATGAGACAATATTAATCGCCGAAGCCGACACCGTCCTCAGCTCCAACTACGTCTCCACACTACTACCCCATCTGAAAAGACCTGTAGTCTCAGTAGCCGGAAGATACGTTCCCCTTCACAAAAGACCACTGCATTTTCTTGAAACCATCACAGGGACAGGCAGACTCCTCTTCCATGAAATATGGCGGGAACTAGACGGGTTCCAAGACATCCTAGCATGCGACACCCGCTTCGACCTAGAACTAATGAAAAGAAACTTCAAAACCAAGATCGTAGGCAAAGCCCTTGTGTATGACCTAAGAGATTATTCAATGAGACAGCTAGCCATCCGCACAATTCGAAGAGGAAAGGGTCGCAGACAGAACGCCCAATCATTCATCTTCATGCTCGGCCACGGCCTATACTGTCTCACCAAGACCCCGTTTGGCCTTGTGGAGTTGCTAGGTAACATCGCAGGATACGTCACAGCCAACGAAAGAACATCAAGGGATGGTATGAGGCGATATGAAAGAGAGAGAATCCGCGAGATACTCCGAAAACTAACACACCATTGATACTACGACCGCAACATATAAGATAAGCATTGTGAAAAGACAATTCCCTTGCCTCAAAAGGTGATTAAGACGAATATATTAATAACTGGAGGCGCAGGCTACATTGGATCAGCACTAACCAGAGAACTACTAAAAACCGAGGACACAGTAAACACAATCGACGTGAAATCTCCGCCGAGAGAAATTGCTGCAAAAATCCATCACATAACGCAGGATCTAACGAACTTTGAAAACCTTAAAAATGATCTGCAACCGCTCGAAACCGATGTGGTTGTGCATCTAGCGGCGTTAGTCAGCGGAGACCCCTCTCAGGTATTAAGAGTAAACGTAGGCGGAACCGCAAACCTTCTAGAGACCCTGCGACCTCACCGACCCAAACTGATCATAGTAGCGTCAACGGCGGCTCAGCTTTACAGGAACGCTCAATACATGCCCATCGACGAAAAACACCCAATAACACCAGTAACGACTTACGGGCTCTCAAAACACCTAACCGAAGAGATCGCCAGATTCTACTCCAGAGTCCACTCAATGCCAATAACTATATTCCGTCAGACAAACGTTTATGGTTCTGCTCCAGTCCAGAAGTATACCGTGATAAACAGATTCGTAGACGATGCTCTAAGAAACGGCCAAATAACAATCTTCGGAGACGGAAGACAGGTAAGAAACTTCATACATATAGATGATCTCATCCAGTACTACATGGAGGTAATACATTATCCCTCACCCGAAAGACTAGCGGGCCAAGTCTTCAACATAGCGGGACCCGAAGAATGCCAAATAAAACCCCTAGCAGAAAAAATAGCATCGCACATAACTTCAGAAACAAACAAAGAAGTAAAAATAGTCCACGGACCGCCCTCAATCCCACCAGAACAAGACATACACATCTTCAACATATCATCCCGAAAAGCCCAGCTATTCTTCAACTATAAACCAAAGATAACACTAGCCGAGGGGATACACAAAACGATAGCTGAAATGCACACACTGTAGAAAGGTGAGCAAGATAACCGAACTAATAAAGGTGGCAATCCCCTCAGTGGGAGAAGAAGAAATAGAAGCAGTAGCTGAGGTGTTGAGGTCAGGACGCTACGTCCAAGGACCCAAAGTGAAGGAGTTCGAAGAGAAGTTCGCAGACTACATAGGAACAGAACACGCCATAGCAACAAACAGCGGCACCGCTGCACTCCACATAGCTCAAGCCGCAGCCGGAATAGGTCCAGGAGACGAGGTTATCGTTCCTGCATTAACATTTTTTTCTACAATCACCTCAGTGATTCATAACAATGCCATACCAATCTTCGCAGATATAGACACTGAAATCTACTGTTTAGATCCTGAAGACATCGAAAAAAAGATAACTAAGAAAACAAAAGCCATCATCCCAGTTCATCTTTACGGCCACCCGGCTGAAATGGACCAAATAATAGAAATCGCTCAGACTCACAATCTTCTGGTTATTGAGGATGCAGCTCAGGCCCATGGAGCACAGTACAAGGGGCAAAAGGTAGGATCTATAGGCGACACTGGTTGCTGGAGTTTCTACGCCACAAAGAATATGACAACAGGAGAAGGAGGAATGATCACCACTGATGATTCAAACATTGCGGAGAAGGCGGGACGCATCAGAAGTCACGGAATGACCTCTCGTGACGACCATGCCGTGATAGGATACAACTACCGCATGAACGAAATTGCAGCGGCAATAGGACTAATTCAACTTTCTAAACTCGATAGGCTCAATCAGATAAGAACAAGGAATTCCATGTATCTGCTTAAAAACCTTGAGAGCGTCGATTGGCTTGAAACCGCAAAGATAAAGCCTTATGTTAAGCATGCATTTTTCTGGTGTCCTGCGCGGGTGAATGAGGAAAAGTTGGGCATGAAGACAAAGGACTTGGTAGCTACCCTTAGGGAAAGAGGTGTAGAAGTGAGACACAGATATGTGGCACCACTTTACAAGCAACCTATGCTTATCAACCAAAATGTTTATCCTAAAAAATGTCCTTTCAGCTGTCCATTCTATGGAAAAGAAATAGATTATTCCGGTTTTAAGTGTGCAAACGCGGAGAAAATAGCTGGAAAAATGATAGGGCTACCGAATCATCCTAAATTGAGAAGAGAAGAATTAGACACGGTAATATCAACTATCAAAAATGTCTAGCAATTTTTGAGGAGGACTCATCATTACCCCAAAAATATATGTAAGCAAGTACGCTGAGATAGGAAAAAATGTTGAAATTGCATATGGAGCAATAGTCGAAAAGAGTGCTATGATCGAAGACGATGTGAAAATAGGGGCTTATACTGTAATTCACTCTCACGCTAAGATCAAAAGCAATGTTACCCTTGGAAGCCACTGCGTCATAGGTCACCCTTCAAAAAGCGAACTAATAGGAATCGACTATTCGTATAAGGACCCCAAGTTGAAAGATCTTATCATAAGAGACCCCGTAACAATTATCGGAGAGGGGAGCGTTGTAAGGTCTGGGTCTATTATCTATACCCACACTAAGGCTGGGAAAAAACTGGGCACTGGGCATCACGCTATCATCAGAGAACATACAAACCTCGAAGAATACTGCTTAGTTGGATCACACACAGTTTTGAATGGATACTCGAGATTTGGAGAACGAACAAGAATCAACACTGGGTGCGCGTTACCTCAGTCAATGCGGATAGGGAAAGGGGTTTTTGTAGCTCCGCTAGTTGCCTTCTCTGACAACGAGAGAGCCACGCCAGGAGAGGGAAACGAGGGGGCCATCGTACAGGACTTTGTAAGGATCGGGATTGGGGCGAAGATTTTACCTAAGATAGCTATAGGAAAAGGAGCGCTAATCGGCGCCGGAGCAGTCGTTACAAGGGATGTCCCCGAGAGGGCAATCGTCTACGGAGCGCCTGCCGACATCAAGGGATACTTGGACGAAAAGGAACTAAATAAGTACATTGATTCAATTATGAAATGGATTTGACCAATAGACATAATGCACATAGCAAGAATAGGGTAAAGGGCTATGAACTCTCTCCCATATCATTTATTTCATCTCCCTAGAAGAATAGTATTTCATAAGGATCTTGGCAATTTCAGGTCGCATCTTTTTTTCCGACGGCATAGTCGCTTGTCTGATTGTTTCTCTCAGTTTTGTCATACTCATACTAACATGGTTTTCATCGCGGTGTCCGCAGGTTCTGGTCGTGACTATTAGGTCGCAACGCTTACAGTAGAAGGCTTCTTTGAATTTGATCGGTTCTATCCCTAAATCCAACTCGTCAAACATTTCATGCGCCCTATAAGGTTCATATAGCCCTCCAATTCCAGCCATGTCTCGACCAATCACAAAGTGGGTGCATCCGTAATTCTTCCTTACGATGGCAAGGAAAATCGCTGCTTTGGGTCCTGCGTATCGCATGCCTATTGAAAGGGTGTTAAGGTATACACGATCTTCAGGATAGTAATTGTCTATGAGAAGTCTGTAAGATTCGACTATCGCTTCTGGCGGGAAATCGCTGGATTTCAATTTTCCTATAACCGGATGGATAAGCAGCCCATCAACTTTTTCCATGACGTTTCTTTGGAGATATTCATGAACCATGTGTGGGGGATTTCTCGTTTGGTAGCCAGCGACAGTCTTCCAGTGACGCTTTTTGAAAGCTTCCCGAGTGCCCAGCGGTGTTGATTCTTGTGAAACTCTGTGAAAAAGGTCGATCATGCCTCCAAGCGCAGTTTCACCCATGTTGTAGATATCGCTGACATTCGGATGACTTCGATCTGTAGTACCGTAAACTTGTATTGCCAGTTCTTTCTTGTTATACTGAAATTTCTCTTCTAAATGCATAATTGCAATAGACTTACCGTTATATCCTAGGACTAGGTCATCACCTTCCCCTAATTCTCTTACAATTTTCGCGTTTTTTTCCCCTGAAGGACAAAATATGATCGGTATTGTCCAAACAATGTCATTTGCCAGTCTTTCCTTGTAAATTACGTTTATGTAGTCTTCTCGGCACATGAAGGCTTCTAGGGGACTGAAGGCTCCTATGGCAATTTTTTCTACATCTAAGGCTGTCGTCCAATCTACTTCAATTTTTGGCAATTCGCTTGTTTCAATAGACTCGCTGTTTACGATTCTGTTCACGAGTTTGTTGCCGTGTGGAAGCGGCAGACTTCATCCATCCTGTTTCATTTATGGGCGTGTAGACCGCATTCTTTCTTTTCTGGTGATTCCCACCACCATCTTCCAGCCCTGATGGCTTCTCCAGGTTTGATGGGTCTCGTACAGGGTTCACAGCCGATGCTGGTGTAACCTTTGTCGTAAAGCGTATTGTGAGGCACATTGCTTTTCTTGACGTACTCCCAGACCTTGTCATCGGACCAGTCAGCCAAGGGGTTTATCTTCACGATGCCTCCATGTGCATCATCGATCTCGATTTTCTTAACTTCTGTTCTTGTGACGCTTTGTCCTCTCCTTAACCCCGTGATCCATGCATCTAGGCCACTGAGGGCTCTCATCAGGGGCTCAACTTTTCTTATCTTGCAACAAAGTCTACGGTTACTAACACTCCCGTAGAACAGGTTCATCCCACGTTCTCTAACCATTTTTTCAACTGAAGCCGTATTTGGATAATAGACTTCCATCTGCAAACTGTATCTCGCTCGTATCCGCTCCATCAAACTGTATGTTTCTTGGTCAAGCCTACCAGTGTCGAGTGTGAATACCCTGAACTTAGGGTCTATTTTCGATAGCATGTCAATCAGAGTGACATCTTCTACACTAAAACTTGAAGAGAGTGCCAGCCTAGGGTGCAACTCATCCACAGCCCATTTCAATATCTCCTGTGGTTCTTTGTTTTCAAAACTCTCAGCGAGTTTTTCTACTTCGCCTTTGCTTAGCTTCATTTTCGTATCCGCAAGCCTCCTTGTTTCACCACTCCTGTTCTTAATGCATATATTTACTACATCTCAATAGTAAATATATAAGGTTTACTCCTTTTGAGTGGTAAAAATTTTTCGTCAAACCAAACCAGCCGAAATTCCTACACTGGAAAGAAAGAACGCTAAGTAAGAAATGAATTTGAGGCTGTGCTCAGAAAAAACGCTAGAGCTTCGTTGCTTTGTGTTTCCATAACAGTCTGTACATCAAAGCAAGTCCTCTAACGACGCTTTGATGCGACGTGATGGCTGCTTCACGCAGGAAAAAGGGAACTCCAGGATCTTCAACAAGGAACAAAGCCTTTCCCCCCGTCTTTGGGTCAACTATGCAGCCCCTAATCGGAATCTCATCAGTGAAACGGATCTCAACCCCACCCGCCAGCACCTTGTTGATGCCCCCCAACATCTTTGCTTGCTTTTCTCTGTCTTCAGGCCCCAGCATGTCCGGCTTCATCAAGATCAGTTTCAATGAGACACCCCGCGCTATAGCCTCCCCAAGTTTTTCAGCAACTTCCGGGAAGTACTCTATGGCCCTTGAAAGGATCTGGATTTCCGTCTCCGCTGCGTCGTAAAGTTTTTTTGTTTCCTCACGTGAAACTTCGCCCACGCTGACGATGCGTAGAAGAGGAACCCCTGGAACTCCTTTCTCACCCTTCAAATAAATCTTCTTGCTGACTTCTACGAGATCTTGTGCGTACTCCTCAAGGGTTCTAAGCTTCTGCTTAAGCTCTTTCATGCTCAAAGACACAAGAGAGCTTGCGATATCCTCGAGAGGGCGCGGGTTGTACAGCACAGGTCTTCCAGGTCTTATCGTTACAAGTCCCATTTTTGCAAGCTGGTCCAAAACGCCGTAGATGCGCGCACTCGGCACTTTACTAGTCTTGCTTAGGGTCGTTGCCTTTGTCTCTCCCAGAAGTATTAGGTGCGCAAGCGCCGCGGCTTGGTACTCGTTTAAGCCCATGTTTATGAGCAGCAACCTGGTTTCATTGATGTCTTTTTCAAAGGCCAAGAGTTAACTACTCTCCTATAGATAATTTGAACAACCTGCTTTTAAATCCTTTACATTGTGTGTTTCAACTTACGCGAAGGAAAAAACTGTACACAGAAAAGGTTATAAATGAGAATAATTAACTTCAACCAAGTAGTAAAATCGGTGTTCATATGAAGGTTTTAATTACTGGTATGGATGGATACATCGGTTGGGCTTTAAGCCTACACATGCTAAACCGCGGACACACGGTAATTGGAATAGATAACTTTCTTAGGAGGAAGATGGTGAGGGCGGTCAACTGCCAGAGCGCAATTACTATACAACCCATGAAAAAGAGGTTAGAGCTGATTAAGCAGGTTCTTGGAAAGGAAATTGCCTTTGAGCAAGGCGACATGTTGGACTACGACTTTCTTAAAGCTGTCTTGCATAAGTACAAGCCGAATTCCATTGTGAACCTTGCACAACAGCCATCCCCCGCTTACAGCATGATCAACGCAAAGCACGCCACATTTTCCCAAAGGAACAACGTTTGTGGGATACTCAACCTCATGTGGGCCATGAGAGAGGAGACTCCGGATGCGCATGTGACCACATTGGGCACCATGGGTGAGTATGGACAGCCCAACATGCCCATTCCCGAAGGTTTTTTCACTGTGGAGTATAAAGGAATGAAGGATACTCTGCCGTTTCCACGCCAAGCTGGAAGCTTCTACCATTGGTCAAAGGTTCAAAGCTCCGACAACGCCTTTTACTGTTGTAATCTCTGGGACTTGAAGGCAACCGACATAATGCAAGGAGTCGTCTACGGGACGCAAACCGATGAAGTGATTTTGAACGAGGGGTTGCGCACAAGGTTCGACTTTGACGAGTGCTTTGGAACAATGATAAACAGGGCCTGTGCATGCGCCATAACTGGGCATCCCATAATTCCATACGGGAAAGGCTGGCAAACCCGGGGATATATCGCGCTAAGAGACAGCATCCAGTGCTTAACCCTTTCAACGGAGAACCCGCCAACCGATGAGAATAGTGTCCATGGTTACCGTGTGATGAACCAGTTTGACGAATGCTACAGCTGCAATGAGATAGCGGATAGAGTGGGCTTGGTAGCGGAGAAACTTGGATTCGAGACGGAGGTGAAGCATATAGAAAACCCACGAGTAGAGAAAGAGGAACACTTCTATCAGCCCATCCATGAGAAGCTTTACAGACTCGGCTTCAAACCGCTCCATACTTTGGAAGAGGAGCTGGAGATCATGCTCACTGATCTGGACCACTGGAAGGACAGGATTTTGGCATACGAACATAAAATAATGCCTAAAATCACTTGGCGTTGAACCAAGGAAATGGAGAAGAACGGACAGCGCATTAACGACTAAGGAGAAAATCATGCCAAGTTTCATCTTGGAACCAATGGAAAATTTCTTATCAATAAAATTTCGGTTGCAGTGATGGCAAACCCTAAAGTCTCCGTGATCATACCTGCATACAATGAAGCTATGTCGATAGGCAAAGTGGTCACCAACTGCAAGTCATTTTGCGATGAGATAATTGTCATAGATGATGGTAGTACAGATGATACAGCTGAAATTGCAAAGAAAAGTGGAGCACTATTGGTTCGGAGTGAGGAGAATCTTGGCATAACCAAAGCTATTCAGAAAGGACTGGAAGCTGCTCACGGCGAGATAATCGTAACAATGGACGCAGATGGTCAACATGACCCATCAGATATACCGAATCTAATTAAACCAATAACGGATGGAACAAGCGATGTGGTGCTTGGCATAAGAGACGAAATTCCAAATCTCTCAGAAAGAATAATTAATGCGCTTGCAAACCTAGGCGGAAAATGTTCGGACGCTGGAACAGGGTTCAGAGCTATAAGAGCGAACATAGCTAAGAAGATGAAACTGCATGGAGCATGCCTCTGTGGAACATTCCTTCTGGAGGCGCGTAAGCGAGGCGCCAGAATATTAGAGATTCCTATAAAAAAGAAGAGAAGAATCTATGGGAGAAGAAAGGCAAAGACAAAGCACATAAGGCAATTCTTCTATGTCGCACGAGACCTAATCTTCTAGTCACAAGGACACATAGATAGCGACCTAAAACTACGAAAGCGCTCGCACGCGGAAGCACAGCAAAAATCAATCTAGCATTGAGAAGCGTTAAAAATGGAATAGAACAATGACTAAGACAAACTGGTGATCGCAAATGGACATACTAGTAACTGGTGGAGCAGGCTACATCGGAAGCGGGCTTCTCCTCAAGCTGGGCGAAGAGTTCCCTGAAGCCACTATAACTTCCATGGACAACTTAACAACAGGAGATTACCGCCACATTGAATATCTCAAGAGAGACAAGCGTTATCGCCTTCTGATCGGTGACATAAGAAAAAAGTCTGACACAAAAAGGGCCATAACCCAAGATACGAATATGATCATACACTTGGCAGCTATGCCAGGCGTAAAATTATGTAACGATCAGCCAAAAGAAGCTATAGAGACTAATATTTATGGCACCCATCTCCTTCTGGAAGAAGCTGTTAATCACAATGTCAAGAAATTTGCTTTTACCTCTTCGGCCGCCGTATACGGAACACCAGAAGAGCACCCTATCAGTGAAAGGCACCCTCTCAAGCCCATCAACCTCTATGGTGTTAGCAAAGTAAGCGGTGAAAAGCTTGTTAACGGACACCACATCACTAGCGGCTTAAGCACAACAACACTTCGGTTATCCAACGTTTATGGTCTAGGTGCATACACCAAGTGGAAGACCGTTATCCCCCGGTTTGTCTGGCAGGCAGTGCACAATAAGGCTCTGACGATCCGCGCAGATGGAAAACAGCAACGCAACTTTGTACATGTACAAGATGTTATAGACGCCATAATCCGATGCTTAAAGGCTCCTCAACAGGCAGTTGCAGGCGAAATCTTCAACGTAGGTGGAGAAGCCTTAAGCGTTAACCAAATCGCCACGAATGTAATTCGCGAAGCCAGGCAAAGGCTGGGCAAAGAAGTTTCAAAGGCATACACGCAGTTGGAAACTGGCGAAGTTTACACATCGGAATTCAACTACGATTGGAAAAGAGCTTCTCAAAAGATAGGCTATAAGCAGAAGCGAGAAGTCTCGGAAGGCGTTTCTGCGTTGTTTGACTACGCCTTAAAAATCAAGGCTACACAAAGTCATGACGATTAAGGCTATCCTCTTTTTGAGTGTTTAGTTGTCTTTCAGTAACTCCATTATCATGTTTGCGAGGTTTTTAGCCCCTTCTGGTAGCGTCGGAACCTTCCTCCCTCTTGCTTCTTTTATAGCATCTAAGAGACTCTGTAACTCTATTTTGGAAACCAAGACAGCGTTTATTTTTCTCGCCAAATATTCTGCGTCCTCTATTCCTGCTGTTCTTGTCCAATCAGGATTTGGAGCCAAAACTACGGGTTTTTTATAAATGGCCGCATCCAACAACGTTCCACCAAAATGAGACACCACCAGTTCGGCTCCGGCTAGAAGCTTGTGGAATTCTTCTGTAAATGTTATCACCTTCCACTCGGGATGTTGCTTAATGTAGGGCGCGGCGTCCACTCTGCCGGTCTGCAAAACAACATTGCTTAGTCTGCTCTTTGACAAGGTATCAAACAAAAGCTTGTGTCCATAGGTGCCTCCTGAAGCTAGAATGTATCCTCCATCCCATGGCGTGATCTCTGGCTTACAAAGCGTGGGGCCCACAACCACACCTTTTAGAAATCTACTCTGTTCCTTCCAATGCAAAGCCGTTAATGCTGAAATAGGCTGTAGTACGCGAGCGGTTCTAGAAGGTTTTGTGAAACGAACAAGGCTCTCAATGTTAACCACTGGAACACCTCTCATCCAAGCCAAAAGTGCCGGTGGACCACAGAAGTTGCTTCCTGTGCTCACAACAACATCAAACTCATGGAAATCTACTTTGACAGAATCAATAAGCGCCTTGATGAGACGGGCTGCGAAAATGTAGTCGGGAGTTTTTGGACCTCGAGGCTTCAGTAGAAACTCTACTTTGCCAAATTTGCTCAGCCTTCTCTCGCTTAATGTGTCTCCCTCGGGCGCGAGAAATGATAGAGACACTTTCTTGTGAAGTGTTTGGGCTAGCGCATATGCAATTCCAGTGTGCCCACCGCCACCAGCAAGAATCAGTACGCGCCCCTTCACCTTGGCTCCCCTTGACACTTCTTCATCCAGAAGTTATATAGTTGTCTTTTCTACGTTCGCTCTCGGAATCCGTTTACAATGGTAGAAAGGGTAGTACCGCAAAGCAAATTTGGATTAATATCAGAATTATTGTAACTTGTTTCTCGGTCATTGGCCTTAAGTTCATCAGAATATGAGTCCAACTATACACTTTTTTCCCATAGGGCGGATCAAGTTTCCCATCTTTTCTCAATTTTCCTAGACAACTCGCATTGAATTTGGACCTCAGTTTCAGAAAGAACTCGATAATGAAGGGTAGCATTACGAGAATTCCGCTTCTTTCCGTGTTTCCAACAATTACTCCAGCAGCTATCATTGATCCAAGCAGATAAGTTAGGGAATCTCCAGGCAGAATTTTCGCAGGATACCAGTTAAACTTAATGAAACCAACCAGAGCGGCGAGGGTTACGAGAAATATAACTGAGCCGATTCTTTCACATACCAAAGCGAAGACTCCCAAACCAAGGAAATAAGCAATTCCCATTCCTGCTTCCAATCCGTTGAATCCCGCAAGCATATTGACAACATTAGATGCCCCCACCAT
Source organism: uncultured Candidatus Bathyarchaeia archaeon (assembly GCA_964347995.1). GTDB lineage: Archaea > Thermoproteota > Bathyarchaeia > Bathyarchaeales > Bathyarchaeaceae. The sequence continues at coordinate 38,185 of CAYGBA010000001.1, forward strand.
TCCAAGCGGCACCAACACAAGAGGATAAAGAATCCCAAAGTCAACGCGTCCTATGAATGGAATCGACATGTGCGTTACTCCGGCGCTAATCGCCATCAAGGGTACCGCCGCTGGCAAGGTAAGTAGGGGCTTAAGCCACTGTGGAAAACCAACTCTAATATCAGAACCTTCCTTGGTCTTCACTCTTCTTGATTTGACATTTAAGTCATCCAGCAGACCCACAAACATGACAATAAGAACGGATGAGGTTACCGCCAAGAGCGGTTTCAAATCCCCCTCGGAACCGGAGAGAAATGTCTGCAAACCTATGTAGCTTAACAATCCAGCTAAGACACCGAAAGCAACACAGATTCCGCCTGAGCTTGCCAACTTCGGTTTTTCCCTCTTATGCAAATCCAAGCCTACTATCCCAGCGACGTACAGGAATCGCGTGAAGTAAGGAGTAATAAAGAGGGTTACAATGAAGGATATCAGAACAGAGATGAGTAATATCATCATCAGGCGCACCAAACACTTCGCTTTAGATTTGACCGATCAGACATTAGGGTTATGATTGAAGAATTTAAAAATATTATTCCAGATAGCCTGATGTTCAACAAGCTGTTGAATACTTTGACAAAATGCGTTTATGGAGGGATGCTCTTCGTGAAACGCGACCAAGGGCTAACCGTAAGAGAAATATAAATGGTTAACCGAAATGGGTCGAAGAGAAGATTGTTAAGAATGAAGATCAGAAAATTGTTTAGCAGGGAGAAAGTCTTTGATACTTTGAAAAGGGCTACGGCTGTTCGCTTTAGAATTTCGCATTCCTCGCTTCTGCAGCTTTCCCTACTTTTCCTCATTCTTTTGTTGGCTTTGACAGTTAGGATGCTTCCCATCCGGTGGGGTCTTTACCTCTCAGAATTCGATCCCTATTTCCAATTTCGCGTGACAAAACATGCAGTTGAAAACGGACTCCACAACTGGGCTACCGGATGGTCAAATATAGATCCCTCACGAGACCTAATGAGTTGGTATCCTTATGGTCGGAAAATCTCGACTGCTTATCCAGGGATACCACTTACCGCAGCATTCTCATATTTAGTAGCCCATGCACTGGGCTTGCCTCTAAACGTGTTTGAGTTTTGCGTCGTCTTCCCCGCCATAATGGGAACGTTAACATGCCTAGCCATATATTTCCTAGGAAAAGATATGGGCGGCAAACACGTAGGCATCCTTTCCGCACTTTTCCTAGCGCTGAGTTCAGCCCACATCAGCCGAACATCCCTTGGATTTTTCGACGACGAAACCGTGGGAATATTTGGTCTATTACTCTTTTTCTTCTTCTTCCTCAGATCCATCGAAAGTGAAAGACCAGTAAGAAACTGTGTGGGCTATGCGGTTGCTGCGGGGCTTTCGCTAGGATGGATTTTTGCCTCGTGGGGTGCTTCAAGATACGTAGTTGATATGGCGGCCCTTTTCGTTTTTGTTCTGCTCTTGCTAAAGAGATATTCCTCTCGGTTGCTTTTCTCTTACAGCACAGGACTGGGCATAGCTCTTTTCATCGCTGTCAATGTCCCAAAATTAGGATTCCGATTCTTGACAGGAACCGAAATCTTGTCAGCAGCTGCGGTATTTCTATTATTGTCCATGTATGAGATTACCCGCCATATCAAAACCGTCAGGAATAAGGCCGTTTTCATTTCACTCTTTCTAGGACTTTGCGCGGGTCTATTCCTTATGCTTTCTTCATTTGGATATGTCGCGCCCTTGGCAGGAAAATTCGTATCTGTCATAAATCCGCTCGAACGCCTCGCTAACCCCCTCAGACAGTCTGTCCAAGAACACAGACCCGCCGCTTGGGGATCCTTCTACTACGATTTTGGGATAGGCGCCTTCTTTGTGCCTGTCGGCTTGTTCTTTGCTGTGCGAAATCCTTCAAACCGGAATATCTTCTTGACAGTCTTTGGCTTGACGGCAATCTACTTTGCAGGTTCCATGGTGCGTTTAACCCTAATTCTGGCACCAGCTATCAGCCTCCTCTGGGCGTTGGCTCTAGTCCGATTGATCAAACCCTTCACCACTGTCATGAAGGCAGCCCCCATAATTCCACGGAGAGGGGCAGGCCTTGCGGCTCATGTAGGGAAGGAATTCAGCGGCGCCTTCTTAATAGTGATGTTCCTCTTGCTCACACTCACTTTCGTCTTACCCACTCAAAGAGTATTTAACCATGCGTATTCCCCCACGACAATTGCAGCGGCAAGTATGCCGGTAAAGCCTGGTGAGACGGTCAACGACTGGATTGACACTTTGGAGTGGATACGAACAAACGAAAGCGTCGAGGTGGTGGCTAGCTGGTGGGACTACGGATACTGGATTACAAACCTCGGCAATAAGACGTCACTTGCGGATAACGGCACATGGAACAAAACCCAAATAGCACAGATTGGCCTAATGTTCATGTCAAATGAAACTGCGGCGGTCAAAATCCTCCAAAAATACCACGCAACTCATGTCCTGGTCTTTGTAACGTGCGATGGTCAAGGCAGAGATGTGGGGTGGGGCGATGAGGGTAAATGGATGTGGATGGCGCGCATTGCGGACTCGGTCTTCGGCGGTTTCGAATATGATGAAGAGAATCATCTAATAGTTGGCTATCAAGAATTAGTAACAGATGAACAAGGACAAACCGCTAGGGTATGGACAGAAAAGGGCAAGCAGACAGTTATATACAAGTTGATGGCGTATGCAAAAGATAAGAGGACGGGCTCCTCACATTTGACTTATCCTTTGACACACTTCGAAGAAGCATATATTTCTGAAGGAAAAGACTATGGAGGAGTGATACCGCTCGTATGCGTATATAGAATCAATTATACAACGTAGCTGGCCTTTCCTTGTTCTCATCTTAGTGCACGCATAGCCATTTAATGAGAAACTTTTAAATGTGGTCAACGATCTTCGAACTTGAAGGTGGATACATTGTCTGAAGAGAGGGTTCCTGGACTTGTTTACGAATGCGTGAGGTGTGGTGCAAAAGTGACAACTGATGAACTCAAATTGCGGGGTGGTGAGGTGAAGTGCACCGTCTGTGGCTATCGTGTTCTCAAGAAGATGAGGCCTCCAGTCGTTAAGCGTGTCTCAGCCAGATAGTCATCATTCACAGCAATTCTATGCTTAACTTGGTAGACTAAGCCCCCAGTGATTACTTCTCTGCTAGAAAATCTCTTCTTCGCCTATCTTTTTTACAATCTTGCCCCTCAACTTCACTGGTGGGCCTATCTCCTCGGGTTCCTTTTCCGCTGTTTTTCGCTTCACAGTTTCTCCGCAGATGCCATTAGGCAGCAACCTTCTCTTCATACAGATCGCGTAGTTGCAATTCGAAATGTTGCATTTCTCGTCTGTCCACGTACACCATACCTTATCTCCGCGGTGTACCGCAGCTTTCTTTGCACATCTGAAAAATTCACATCTTGGGAAACAATGTTTTACTCCAGACAAAGTAGACACAACCTCTAGATTCAATACAAAAAGTCTCTCTTCTACTCTAGTCGTCAATTTATGCCTAGACAAAGAGTGTTATAAACTTTTTTCTTAAGATGCTTATTTCTAGTAATAATTCTTCAGAACTATTTCGAACGCCTTCTATAAATTAGAATGAAAGCACAGAGGACGACTACCATTGTCAATAAAACGCTAGTGATCAATTGATTCGACTCTAGGGGAAATCCTGCCACCATGATATAATCCTCGACTCGAAAGGTTATCTCTCCTGATGCCTCCAAATCCAGTGACTCAACTCGAGATAGCCTTCCAGCTACGTAAAGAGTGATTCGGTAATTGCCGCCTAGGATTCCGTGTGCGCGATTGATTCCGTCAGAGCCAGTTGTTAAGTTGAGTATTTTTGTTCCTTCAGTAGTTGAGTTAAGTACGACCTTAGCATTTGGAATGGGCTGTCCAAAGTAATCGATGGCCCTCACGGATAGATCAAGGTTGACCCTCTTACAATTAAGCACAAGATAAAATTGGTTTCGGATCACATCCACGACTGTTTCGTTCAGAATGACTGTCTCTTCTAGATTGTAGACTCTGACCTTGTATCTTCCAAAAGTGAAAGCAAGTCTGATGCTTCCCCACTGATCCGTCTTTCCCAGTCCAACAATTCTTCCGCTACTCCATTCGACAACCTCGACTGTAGCGTTCTGGATTGGATGTCTTTTGGAATCTGATGCGTGAACGAACAGAGTATAGGTGGGACACGTGATTCGGAATGGTTCGCTGAGATTCCCGATTGTCTTAGTTAGGTTCCCAATCGACTCGTTGAAAAACAAATGACCGTAACGCCGAGCCTCAATTCTATATAAAGTGTTCGTGAACGCGTTCGTAGATACGATCCCGGTATAGTCTGTCTGTAGCTGCAGAGTTTTCTTAGGAGCAGCGGTTACATTTGCGAGAGTTACGTCGATAAGCGGAAGAGGACCATCCTTATCACTGACAATAATAGTCACACACGCAAGTTCACATTCTATGTGGAACTGAATCTGTAGAACGTAATCTGTGGCGCCTCCGGTGATATTTCTAAATCTGAGACTTCCAACTTCGACTTCTCTCCAATAGGCCCCAAATGAATAACTACCATGGTCAAGTAGGAAATCAACCCATCCAGTTCCGTTGGTTGTGCGGTTGTCAATGTAGAAGAACCCAAGAGCACCAAGATACGCCTTGATAGAGACGCCAGCCAGAGATTTATTATCGTATTGGTTCTGAGCTTGGCAGGAAACAACGATTTCAACTATCGTGAAGTTGTGGGTGTCCTTCACTGGCTTTTCAATGCTAGCGCTTGTCACAGTTACCGAGTAGGTTGAAAGTGGTGCGTTTTCTGGGATCTCCCACTCATGACTGACTAGGCCGTTGGTGGCATTTTCTTCCTTAGGATACCCTTGAACTGGCACAAGAGATGTATTCTCATAGTAAGTCATGTTAATGGTGACGGACTCATTGTCGTATCCTGAACCCTGAATCAAAACCTCACTCGTTTCTTCTTCGCCCTCACTTAGGTATCTTCGAACATATTCTAGCTTGTTTGTTAAGCCAACGATGAAGTTCGCAGTTGCCAGAGTTTCATTGAATAAAATGTGGTACGTGCCCATGTAGTCTGTGTGGGCACCACCGCCAAAATCTGCAGGGTATCTTATCCTTGCCTCTCCATATCCCGTTGTGGTGGTGTTTGATAGTAAGACAGGAGACCAATACGTCGTGTTTGCTGGGTTTTTCACTGTGATATTTGCAGTGTAAATTGTATTTCCTGCGCCTCCAGTTACATTCACCCATATATCCGTCTCTTGCCCTTCTTGTAGTTGGAATGGCGATTGGGGTACGACTGCTTTTACGTGGTATTGCGTGTAGAGTCTGAATGAGGCGTTTGCTATACTGCCCGTTTTGTTGTCAATCAATTCTATGAGAACCTCGCGTCCTGAATCGGGCTCTCCCACTGTATGGGGAACTATGAACGATATGTAAACATCGTATTCCGTAGCGTTACCAATTGTTACATCGAGTCTTTCATCCCATCTTAGTATGTAAGTTCCATTTGCAGTGTCAATTGTTCCATTGACCCTCACTTCCGTTCCAACAGATCCACTTGAGGGATCAATCACAGCAATAGTCGTTGTCGGCGCGGCTATCACTCTCGGCACAAGCGGCGTGATGAGCATTATCGCAAAAATCAGGGCTATCAAAACCGGGGTAACCAATCCCTTTCTGAACGCATTCCTAGGCACTTTATTCCCTCTCAAAGTTCTACCTGGCGGGTCTTCGTTTCCTGAAGATGTGAACATTTCTTTACAACTGGCATTTTAAACTTTGTCTTTTCTGACTTCTTTCACGGGAGTGAGCGTGTAACAAAACGTGTTTTAGCGTCGCAACTGTAAAGTATCTCTTCAAATAACTTAGAAGCCAATGGTCTGGAGGCTTGACTATGATTGATGAAATCTTGGATTTGACCAAAAAGCATGAACAGTGGCGCGAAAAAGAATGCATCAACCTCATTCCCTCAGAAAATGTGATGAGTCACGCGGTTCGTTCGCTACTCTCTTCTGAGCTTGGGCATCGGTACACCTCAAGAGACAAATTCTATATGGGAACCCGCCTCATCGATGAAATCGAACAGTTGGGAGAGGAGCTTGCAAAAGAAGTTTTCAAGGCTGATGCGGCTGACCTGCGTCCCCTGTCTGGCCACATAGCAGACATGATTTATCTCGGGAGTTTTGCAAACCCGAGTGACACGATACTTTGCGTTTCCCCTACGGATGGAGGATACCCAGGGATCTGGGAAGAAGGGGTATCGAAATATCTGAAACTTAGGACAATCGGGTTTCCCTTTTCTAAAGAGACGATGAACATAAAAGTGGATGAAGCCGCAGATCTGATCCTGAAAGAGAAGCCAAGCATAGTAATTTTTGGGGCGAGCTTGATTCTGTTTCCTCAGCCTGTGAAGGAGCTTGCTAGGGTGGCCCATGAAGTGGATGCTCATGTTGGATATGACGGCTCCCACGTTCTTGGCTTGATTGCTGGAGGAGAGTTTCAGAATCCTTTTCAGGAAGGCACCTCGGTTCTGTTGGGTTCCACACATAAGACTCTCTTTGGGCCTCAAGGCGGAATGATTCTCGCTGACAAAGAGCACGGCGAAACAATTGAGAAACGAATTTTCCCGGCGTTTGTAGACAATGCGCATTGGAACCGAATAGCCGCTTTGTCGTTGGCATTGGCGGAGTTGAAGGAATATGGAAGGGAATATGCTAGGCAGATTATTCGGAATGCACAAATCCTGGCTGGGGCACTAGCTGAATACGGCTTTCCTGTTGCTTGTCCTGGTCTTGGGTATACAAAATCTCACCAGGTTTTCCTTGACTATGGCGGCTACAAGGAAGGCCGAGTCATAGCCAAAAGAATGGAAGGCGCAAACATCATCGCTGATTGTGGAGTTAGACTGGGTGTTTGCGAGACAACTCGGAGAGGGATGAAAGCGGGTGAGATGGAGAAGATAGCAGAGTTCATAAAAAGACTGATTGTCGACAAAGAGGATTCAAGTCGAGTTAAGGAAGATGTCCTGAGGCTTGCAAAAGAATTTCAGGAAATCAAATATTGCTTCAAATAGTCAGAATTCAAATACACTGTTGTGTGCGCCGGAGTTATGGCTTTATTTTTCGAAGTGCGGGGTTATGTTGTCACTTATGAGGTCAATTGACTTTCGGACATTGGGACCTATCGGTGAGCCGACTACAAACTGTGAAATACCGGACTTGAGAAGCTCAGCAATGCGCTCTATGCACATGTCCGGAGTGCCGCAAACAGAGAAGGCTTCTATCATTCGGGAAGAAACTAGACCAAAGGCTGCCCCCCATTTACCGGCTTTTAAGGCGTTGCTGATCTTCTCAGCCTTTTCTTCATCAATTCCGTGTCTCTGTAACACTACGTCTGGGCTGCCAGCCACAATATAGGCGACAACTGGAACTGCCGCCTGTGCGGCCTTCTCCATATTTTCATGTACCGAGAAAGATGTGTAGGCAGCGATGTCCACATCAGTCAGCCTCTTTCCAGCTTGCTGGATTCCCTTCTTGACGCGATTAACCGCATAATCCACATCTTTGGGATGACCCGCGTTTATCAAGACTCCATCGCCAATCCTTCCGGCTAGTGCGAGCATTTTGGGACCTTGAGCACCGACGTAGATTGGGATCTCCGTTGCGGGCTTGAAGAAGAACTTTGCATTACTGGTTTTGAACACGTTGCCTTCGAAAGTAACGTTCTTCTCAATCATCATCCTTCTGACTATCTCTACACATTCTTTGACTGCTGTGAGGGGTTTATGCATCTCTAGACCAGTGGACTTGAGCGTTGTTTTGTCCCCTGCGCCAATGCCTAAGATGACACGTCCAGTAGCTATCTCATTTAGTGATGCGACGGCTTGTGCGGTGACCGCTGGGTTGATCAGATATGGATTAGTCACTCCTGGACCAAGCTTGATTCTTTCCGTGTGGAGTGCTGCTGCGGTGAGGGTGACATAGACGTTGCGGTTGTTGAAGTGGTCTGTTATCCAGAGGTAGTCAAATCCCCGCTTCTCAGCCTGAATCGCATAGAATGTCGTCTTCCAATAAGGCTCACTTGGAACGAACTCGATCCCAAACCTAACCATGCAGAAAATCTCCCTGATCATTTTACAGCTCTAATAGCTTTTGCGACATCCAGTAATTGCAGCTTTTCCTCTAGGATGTTCATTGTTTTTTCAGATTCTAGGATGATCGCGGTCTCAAGGAGGGTGGTGAGGCCTCTCTCGTTTGCAAGTGGCCCCTGTTGCCATTGGTGAAGTAGCGTTCTTGCTAGACCATTCGGCATCTTGTCAGTGCTCTTCGATTTGAGGATGAGATCCATCAGTTTGGTGGAGAGCTTCTCTCGCTTTGTCAATGGGACCATTTCGACTATTCTTCGATAATCCATATCAATCGCCTTTCTTAACATGACGAAATTGTGGAGCTTTTATTAATGTAGGCACGTTTTTATGTCTTTTGGGAAAAGGCCTACTGATGCAATCGCCGATTTCGAATGAGCTCATCCAAGTGTTGAAGAACCAAAAATATCACATTGTTGGCAGACACTCCGCTGTCAAACGCTGCAGATGGCTCTACGAGAGTCTTATCCATGATCGTCCTTGTTACAAGCAGAAATTCTATGGAATAAGGAGTCATCGGTGTGTTCAGATGACCCCTGCAGTTGTCTACTGCACGTTGCATTGTCCTTTTTGTTGGCGTCTTCAGAGTGGAGACCTCGAATTTGAGTGGGATGAGACGGATTTGCCGGAATGGGATAGCCCTGCGGAGATAGTGGAGGGCTGCGTTAGGGAGCAGCTTAGGATTTTGAGCGGATACAAGGGAAATGCGAAAGCTGATCCGGAAAAGTACAAAGAAGCTTTGACGCCTAGACACGCTGCCATAAGCCTAGCAGGCGAACCAACATTATACCATAATCTTGATGGTCTCATACATGAATTCCACAAACGAGGCTTCACAACGTTTTTGGTCACCAACGGGACAGCTCCCCAAGTACTATCACAGCTGAGCGAAGAGCCGACGCAACTTTATATCTCGGTCTCAGCGTTCGATAAGAAGACATACTTTGAAACATGTCGTCCACAAATCCCAGACGCTTGGGAGAAACTTAACGAAACAATATCCTTGTTACCAAGTTTGAAATGTCCAACTGTAATCCGTATAACGTTGGTGCGCAACCTTAATCTGAAGCATCCGGAGCTGTATGCCCGATTGATTGATAGCGCCAATCCTACATATGTAGAGCCCAAAGCCTACATGCACGTTGGCTTTTCGAGGCTACGCCTAGAATTTGAGAATATGCCGACTCACAGGGAGATTCGATCCTTTGCAAGTGAACTATCAGAGCAGATGGGCTATAACATTCTGGACGAGGCCCGCGAGAGTCGTGTTGTTTTGCTAAGTCGCCTGGAAAGACCCATTAGATTCTGAGAGCAGCTTTTCTGAAAGCAACAAGTTAAAATGTCGGTTCTCTGAACTAGGATAAACGATGGTGTTCTTATGGTCGACCCAAGAGATACTAGACTTGCTGATGTCTTAGTCAGCTACTCGATCGAGATGAAAAAGGGAGAAAATGTTTGTTTACTCACAGATTCAACTCAGACTCTACCCCTATTCCTTGAAGTGTACAAGAAAGTCATCGCAGGGGGCGGATATCCGTATCCTCACATTTTCTTGGATCCTCACATAGGCTTTGAAGGAATGGACTATACGTTTATGAAACATGCTTCAGAGGAGCAGTTGAATCACCTTTCGCCGCTTAGACTGAAAGAAATGGAGACGATGGATGCCTATATCAGAATTGGCGGACCCGCAAATAGTCAGGAGCTGAGTGGCATCGATCCCAAGAGAATATCGATGAGAAGGAAGACGACAAAACCGATATTGGATGAAAGGTTAAGAAAGAAATGGGTTGTGACTAGGTATCCTACTCCGTCTATGGCTCAGGCTGCGTGGATGGCTACACAGGATTTCGCAGATTTCTTTTACAACGCCTGCCTTATAGACTGGAAAGAACAAGAAACGAATCAAGAAGCCATCAAGAGGAAATTTGAAAGCGGAAAGATTGTTAGAGTGCTTGCAGACGACACTGACCTCAGGGTGAGCATAGAAGGAAGAAAATGCATAAAGTGTTATGGAAAGAAGAATATGCCAGATGGAGAAATCTACTTTGCCCCCAATGAAACATACACCACCGGGTATATCAAATACACGTACCCCTACAACATGCAAGGACAAACAATATCAGGAATATTCCTTAGGTTTGATAAAGGAAAAATAGTTGATTTCAAGGCGCAAACAAATCAGAAGGCGTTGGAAGCTCTCCTGAACACAGATGAAGGAGCAAGACGGCTAGGCGAATTCGGGATCGGAACAAACGAAGGCATAAAACGATTCACCAGTCAAACACTCTTCGATGAAAAGATAGAGGGTACAATCCATGTCACTCCTGGAAATGCCTACGAGGACAGCGGAGGTTTGAACAAGTCAGCGATACATGCAGACATAGTCAAGGATTTAAGGAAGGAAAAGGGCGGCGGCGAAATTCAAATAGATGGTGAAACCATCCAAAAAGACGGAAAATGGCTCCTCTAGTCGCGCATGTGGTGGCGTCCAAATAGACCGCGATAGAGAGACACAGAAGGAGGGGGATCCCCCTACTCAGTTTTAACGTCAAGTTGTTAGTTGGATCCAAATACTCGAACAATATTGAAAACACTATTGAAAACACAATTTTTTAGAACGGCACCCGCAGATTAACATTCCAAGGAGCAGTCCCCTCTCATAATCCACAAATGTGTAAAGAAGCGGTCTACGAAAGAATGGCATAGTAACTCATTAATACGCTCAGCATGAACATGACTACATGCAATTAGACAGCGTCTATAAGTGTATCGACTCCAACTCGCAAAGTTTCATCCAAGATCTCGTCCGACTTGTGAGGCAACCAAGCGTCTCTGCGAGAAAAGAAGGAATGCAGGAGTGCGCAGAAATCGTGGACGAGATGATGAGAGAGATTGGAATCTCCACGAGGATTATCCCCGAAGAAGAGGGAAACCCTGTTGTATATGGCGAAATCAAATCGAAATCCTCTCAGAAGACGCTCCTCTTCTATGACCACTACGATGTTCAGCCGCCGGAACCGCTCGAGGAATGGATCTGCGACCCATTTGAGGGCAAGATACAAGATGGAAGAATATACGGTAGAGGCGCGGCCGACAACAAGGGGAACATCGTCTCAAGACTTAAGGCTGTTCAAGCTTTTGTCGAAACCACGGGAAACGTGCCGATCAACATCAAATTTGTGATCGAAGGAGAGGAAGAGATAGGCAGCCCGCACCTGGCGCCAGTCATTCAGGCAAATAAGGATTTGTTTTCGGCTGACGCGGCAATCTGGGAGTTCGGCGGCACAGATCGAAAAGGGCGCCCCTTGGTCTATCTGGGGCTAAAGGGAGTATTGTCTGTAGAGTTGACAGCCAAGGGTGCATCTAGGGATGTACACTCAGCAAATGCCCCGTTGATTCACAATCCAGCTTGGCGCCTTGTGTGGACGTTGAGCACCCTGAAAAACGAAAAAGACGAAATTCTGATCCACGGTTTTTATGACAAAGTCGAACCTCCATCAGCCGAGGAAATCAGATATGCAAAAGAGATTCCTTTTGAAGAAGAGGAGGAAAAGAAAGAGCTAGGATTGAATCAGTTTCTCCACGACGTATCTGGGGTGGACGCTGTAAGAGCGTTATTGCATCAACCAACTTGCACGATAAATGGCTTTCTCAGCGGGTATACAGGCACGGGCTCCAAAACCGTGTTACCAAATAAGGCTATGGTGAAACTTGACTTCCGCCTGGTTCCTCGTCAAATGCCCGAAGAAATCTTCAACAAACTTGTGCAACATCTGAAAAACAGCGGGTTCGGAGACATCGAAGTGCTAAAGCACAGCTCAACCGAGCCGACAAAAACACCAATTAGCGACAGCTTCGTTCAGACCGTGATAAAAACGGCTGAGAGAGTGTACGATAAAAAGGCGGTTGTATATCCTACAAGTGCGGGCTCTGGGCCTATGCATCTGTTTCGCAACTGGCTTGGGTATCCTGTTGTCTCAGTTGGATGCGCCCATGCGGAATCACGCGGGCACGCGCCAAACGAGAACATAACGATAGACGGATTCGTCGAGGGAACGAAGTTTATGGCAACAATCATCCACGACTTCAGCGTCTCCCAGTGATGAGCGCCATTTCGTAGTGTGGATGTTAAGTAAAAGCCTATTAAGTCCGCTTGAATCATCATCTTTGAAACTCAGCAAGGTGTAAGAGATATGTCATTGAAATCGATTCTTGACAGGATTCAGAATGATTTAACGAAAAGAGAGGCGGTCTGGGAAGAAATTAAGAGGGACATGCGTAGGGCTACACGATTATCTAAACAGGCGATTCTTTTCGTGCATCAACAAAGGAATGATGACGCTACGAAGTTACTCGGCGACGCTAGAGAGCTTTTCTCCAAGCTTCGCAAGGTTTCAAAGGATTATCCTGACCTAGTCTACACGGGCATGGTTGATTCGGCTCTTCAGGAGTACGTTGAGGCACAGACTTTTCTAGGTTTAATCGAGAAAGATCGATTCATCAACCCTGAAGAACTTGAGGTTCCCCCAATTTCCTATATCCTCGGGCTTGCGGATGTTATTGGAGAGTTCCGGCGCAGGACCCTTGATGCCATTCGCAGAGGAGATGTAGATACAGCTGAGAATTGTCTGCAAACTATGGAGCACATCTACACCGAGTTAACCGGTATGGATGAGAGCTATCTCCTCGTCTCAGGGCTCCGAAGAAAATGCGACATTGCAAGACGCATCATCGAATCAACCAGAGGAGACGTCACCATAGAAGCCCGAAGAAGCTCTTTGGAAGACTCGATCACGGAATTAGAGACAACGTTGAGGAGAAAGGGGAAGATTGGGGAAACTGAGTCCTGATAAGATTTTGAAGCAAATCGAGGAAGAGGGATTTGAGAGCGTCTGGAAGGAAAGCACAAGGCTCTTTTCAAAAGCTAAGAGACGACTTAAGCTTGTTCCAGGCAAGCGCGGCATATCCCATCCACTCTTCGATCTTCTCCAGAAGATGCGACAGTCATTTCTCAGTCTCGGTTTTATGGAGGTCTCAAATCCCGTCGTGACCGACGAAAAAGAAGTCTACAAGCAATACGGATCTGAGGCGCCGATAATACTCGATCGTTGCTATTACTTGGCGACGTTGCCCAGACCAGACATCGGTTTGAGCAAAGCGAAGAGTCAAAAGATCGGGTCTCTTGGAGTCGAATTGACAAAACGGAAGATAGCAGCCCTACAGGATGTGTTGAGAGACTACAAGAAGGGAGAAATGGCTTCTGATGATTTTGTGAAAAGAATTTCGGAATCGCTCGGGATTTCTGATGACAAAGCCACCCAAATTCTTTCCGAGATTTTTCCAGAGTTCGCCGCTCTAGAACCTCAAACCTCCACCCTCACCTTACGATCTCACATGACAAGCGCGTGGTTTCTCACCCTGCAGGCGCTACAGCACAAGCTGGAGTATCCTCTGAAGTTGTTTTCCGTAGACATCCGCTTCCGACGTGAGCAGAGGGAGGACCCTACTCACCTTCGTGTGCATCATGCTGCGAGCTGCGTTGTTATGGATGAGGGTGTGGATGTGAGAGATGGTGAGGAAATCACCAGAGCCCTTCTCGAGCCTCTGGGATTCGGGCAGTTCCGTTTCGCTCAAAAGAAAGTTACCTCCCGATATTACGCGCCAGGAACGGAATATGAAGGCTACATTTTTCATCCAGATATGGACGACTGGATTGAGATTGCCAACTACGGAGTGTATAGCCCAATCGCCCTCGCAAGATACGGTCTTGAACATCCTGTTCTGAATGTTGGTGTTGGAGTGGAGCGCGTGGCTCTGGTGTTGTATGGTGAGACTGACGTGAGGAGCCTTGTATATCCGCAGTTTTCCGCAGAGTGGGAGCTTACTGATGTTGAGATCGCGACGATGGTTGGGGTCGAATTGGAGCCAAGAAGTGAGGCGGGAGAAAGGATGCGAGAGAAGATCAAAGCTACCGCGTTAGAGCATGCAGATGCCATGGCTCCATGCGAGTTCTTAGCATACGAAGGAGCAATGTTGGACAAGACTGTGAAGGTTTACGTTTATGAAACGGATAGGGGTGCCAAGCTTCTAGGGCCGGCTGCTCGGAATCTGGTCTATGTTTATGATGGAAACGTCTTGGGTGTTCCACGGAAAGGTATGGAGCGAGTGGCGATTGTGAAGAAGGCGAGGGCGGGGGGCGTATCAACTCGTCTCAGTTATTTGGATGCTGTGGCTTCTCTTGCGGCTGCAAAGGTTGAGGAGGCGGTTGAGTCTGGCGAGGAAGGGGTGAATGTTCGGGTGAGGATTGCGAAGCGTCCTAGCGATGTCAACATTGGGATAAGCGATGTGGCTCGGCGCTACGTAACAGGCAAGAAGAGGAAAATTGATGTAGCTGGGCCAGTCTTTATTGGGGTTCGAGCGGAGATTGACAAAGGTTAGCCCAAAGTTTTCCGTAGAGAAAGCCCATGCGATCCAGTCGCAGTTGGCCAAACGTGTGATAAGGAAAGATGAGCTTCCTGACACCATTCGTTACGTGGCCGGGGTGGACATCGCTTATACAAGGGGGATCTCCATTGGCGCAGCTGTGGTTCTCGCTTCTGTCTCGCTGTCTCCCATAGAGTCGCGTGTATCCAGCGTCAAAACACGCTTTCCTTACATACCAACTCTACTATCTTTCAGAGAAGTTCCTCCAGCCCTTTCAGCCATAAGGAAACTGCGGGTGAGACCAGACGTTTTTCTAGTTGATGCTCATGGAATTATGCATCCCTATAGCCTCGGCTTCGCTGCCCATCTCGGATTAGTTATTGATAAGCCCACGATTGGGGTTGCGAAGAGCCCTTTATGCGGCAAGCCTGAGCCGCTCAAAGGGAGAACGTGGGCTCCAATCGTCGATGGGGAAGAGGTCATTGGTGCCAGGGTTGTCACGAAGCCTGGAGAGAAGCCGGTGTATGTGAGCATCGGCCACAAGGTTTCGCTGGAGACCGCCATAAATATCGTCATTGATTGCACACGGACGCACAGAATTCCTGAGCCTACCAGAAGGGCGCATCAGAGGGCGAGTGAAGAGAAGCGGAGATTCACATATACTCAGAGGCTCTAGAATTTGTCTCGCATATGGCTCAAATAGGCTCTTAACATGATTAGACCTACCTTTGCTGATCTCTGATTTGGGCAGTATTGGAATCCCTCCTCAAAAATTTCTATGTCATCCCAGATTGTCTTTCTTATATGCGCCGGTGCATCCAGTAGTTCTGGCAAGTCTTATAGTTGGGCAGATGATAATAGAAGAAGAGCCGTTGGAGGATTAGATTTGGATTCTCGCCTCAAGAAGGTCATTAGCAAGATCAAAGGCAAGTCACTTCGGAAGAAAGTAGTTGAGCTTGTTGAAAATCCCTCGATTGAGATAGATGGTGGGGTTCACACGGGTATGCCACTGGACGCTGCTCCTGCTGGATTGTCCCGTCATCATAGCTATCCGGGAGGTCTCATCGAGCATATCGTCGGCGCAACAGGCATAGCTCTGGCTCTCTGTGACGTCGTCGAGAAAGTCTACTGCGGGAAGGTGGACAGAGACTTAGTGCTCGCTGGCATAGTCCTGCATGACATCTTCAAGCCCCTAACCTACGAGATGGTGGAGGATGGTAGCTACAGGATGACTCCGTTAGCAGAGAGAATCGACCATCTAACATTAATTGTGGCAGAACTTGTTCGGAGAGGCTTCTCGCTAGACCTGACCCACATAGTCTGTGCGCACCATGGAGGACAGGTGGGTCCGATCTGGCCACGAACAGTAGAGGCATTAATCTGCCATCTGGCAGACTTAACAGACTCAAGGTTGAACGGAGAGGTGTTGAGAGCTGCAAGGTATCTCTCAAGAGACGCCACGGGCGAAGAACTGGAACGAATCAACTCGAAGGAAGCCTTCGGGATAGTACACTCGAAAGTGGTGAACGGGTGGGAGGGAGTGCGGAAAGCAGTGGAGAAAATAAGACGAGACAGGCTGAATCCATAGCTATCAGCTAATGCCTAGATGTGCAGAAGTTAGAAGCTTTAACTTAATTAACCACCTGATTTCTCATCATGAGCAAGATCAAAAAGTTTTTATATTTTATCTACAAATGTTGAGGAAGGCTCAAATTCCACTTAGAGAAGATATGAGAAAAATTCTTGTTTTAGGGTCCGGAGCCATAAAAATTGGAGAAGCAGGCGAGTTTGATTATTCTGGCTCTCAAGCGCTAAAAGCATTAAGAGAAGAAGGAATAGAAACTGTCTTAGTGAATCCAAACATAGCAACAATTCAAACCGATGATAAATTCTCTGATAGAGTATATCTACTCCCGATTAACGCCGATTTCGTCGAGAAGATTATTGAAAGAGAAAGACCAGACGGGATTTTGCTTGGATTTGGTGGACAAACCGCTCTAAATTGTGGAGCAGAGCTCGCTACAAGAGGAATACTAGACGAGTATGACGTGAAAGTTCTAGGAACATCGATACAGGGGATACGTAAAACAGAGGACAGAGAGTTATTTAGAAAAACTATGGAAGATGCTGATGTAAGGGTCTGTAAGAGTAAGGCAGCCTCATCGTTGGAAGAGGCTTTCGACATAGCAAACAAGATAGGCTACCCGGTAATCGTGAGGCCAGGTTACACTCTAGGCGGACTAGGAAGCGGTATTGCAAGAAACGAGGATGAATTGAAGAAAATTGTCAGAAGAGGATTAGCACAGAGCAGGATAAGCCAAGTTCTTATTGAAGAGTGTGTCATTGGCTGGAGAGAGATTGAATATGAAGTTGTTAGAGATTATTCAGATAATTGTCTCATTGTGTGTGACATGGAAAACTTTGATCCAATGGGAGTCCATACCGGGGATAGTATCGTTGTTGCCCCAGCTCAAACATTATCAAGATCCGAGTCCAAGAAACTGAGAGAAATTGCAGCCAGAGTAGTTAGAGCGGTTGATGTTGTGGGCGAATGTAATATTCAGTTTGCATTGAACAAAGATGGGAATTACCAGGTAATCGAAGTTAATTCAAGACTATCTAGATCTTCTGCATTGGCTTCAAAAGCTACAGGATATCCTCTGGCCTACATAGCAGCAAAACTAGCGATCGGATATGATTTGCCGAACTTACAGAGAAAAATCCCAAGGGCCTTTGCTGAACCTTCCCTAGATTATGTGGTGGTCAAGATACCCAGATGGGATCTACAAAAGTTCAGGAGGGTAGATGAAAAGATTGGGACTCAAATGAAGTCCGTTGGAGAGGTCATGGGTATTGGAAAGAGGTTTGAGGAAGCTGTCCAGAAAGCAGTTAGAATGCTAGATATTGGTAAATCAGGTCTAGAAACTGACTCCAAGCTAGAGAAAGAGAAACTCGCTGAGATTCTGAAAAATCCAACAGATAAAAGATTATTCCATATCTACTTGGCCTTCAGAAAAGGAATTAGTTTGAGGAAAATACATGGATTGACTCAAATAAGTCCCTTTTTTCTCAAAGGAGTAAAAAACATTGTTGAATTTGAGAAAACTCTAACAGAAAGGAACTTATCAAGAGAAATCCTTCTGAAAGCGAAAAAATTGGGTTTTTCTGATGGACAAATTGCAGGAATTAAAGCAAAAGAAGAAGGAGAGATCAGAGAGCTGAGGAAAAGCTTTGGAATAGTGCCGAAAGTAAAGCGAGTGAATGCTTTAGTTGAGAAGAGCCTTTCCGCTAATTATCTATACCTTACTTATAACTGCGATGAGGAAGATGCATTCTATAGCAAAAGAGAGAAGATTGTAGTTCTTGGATCTGGGCCTTATAGAATTGGTTCTTCTGTGGAATTTGATTGGAGTGCCGTCAACACAGTTTCAACTCTTCGAAAGCAGGGGTATGAAGCAATAATGATAAACTGTAATCCAGAGACTGTTTCAACCGATTATGATGTTTCTGACAAACTGTACTTTGAAGAATTAACTTGCGAAAGGGTTTTAGATATTCACGAAAAGGAAGAACCGCTAGGAGCTATCGTTTCGGTAGGTGGACAAATTCCAAACGATCTTGCTCTAAGCTTGCATAATTTCGGAGTGACAATCCTCGGGACTAGTCCGAGGCAAATCGATAAAGCAGAGGATAGAGCAAAGTTTAGCGGGTTTCTAGACGAACTAAGGATAAATCAACCCAAATGGAACAGATTTACTAATTTAGAAGATGCCAAAGAGTTCAGTAGAAAAATAGGATACCCGGTTCTTATTAGACCAAGTTATGTTCTTTCAGGGTCCGCGATGAGAGTGGCCAATGACGCGGATGAATTACGAGATTATCTGCAATTAGCCATCAAAATCTCAAAGAAGCATCCAGTAGTGATATCAAAATTCATCAGGAATGCCAAGGAAGTTGAAGTGGATGGGGTATCCGATTCCCAGAACGTTTTGATTGGAGCAGTGATAGAACATATAGAGAACGCTGGAGTTCATTCTGGAGACGCAACAATGGTTGTTCCACCTGTGACAATTCCACAAGACACGGTTGGAATGATCAGAGAAAATTCTGCAAAGATAGCCAAGGCATTACAAATCAGAGGACCCTTCAACATTCAATACATTTTGAAAGACAACGAATTGTTCGTAATAGAGTGCAATTTAAGAGCTTCTAGAAGCATACCTTTCGTGAGCAAAGTAAAGAATGTGAATCTGATCGAAACTGCTACTGAAGTCATGCTTGGAAAACCTCTTGAAACCACAGAAATCACAAAAATTACTCATTTTGGAGTTAAAGTTCCTCAATTCTCATTTATGCGGCTGGACGGAGCAGATCCCACACTTGGTGTTGAGATGGTTTCGACTGGCGAGGTAGCATGTCTGGGTGAAGATTTCTATGAAGCCTTTTTGAAATCCTTGATCTCCTCTCAATTAGAAATCCCTCTAGAAAATTCTTCGGTTTTAATCAGCATCTGCGACGAACTCAAGCCAAGAATATTAGAAACTGCGAAAAAACTAGATCAGTTGGGCTTTAAGATATATGCAACTCTGGGAACATCGAAATTTCTGACAAGAAACGGGATTCAAACAGAAGTTCTATACAAAGTTTTTGAGAACAAAAAACCAAATATTCTAGATTATCTGATTAACAGAAAAATAGACATAGTTCTTACCATCCCTCCTGTTGAAAACGACGAGACTGCGAAAGAAGACAATTACTTAATTAGAAGAACATCAATTGAATCTAATATTCCTGTTATTATGAACATAGAGTTAGCCAAAGCTTTGACAAATGCGATTGAACAAAAGAGAGGCAGAGTTCTTCAGATAAAATCGTGGAATGAATATTTCACCTAGACGCATTTGTCACTCTCAAGAGGGTCGCTCACAATTTTTCCACAATCAAAGCTACTTCAATGGAACAATCTTCACATACAATGCTTTTGTGTCTAACAAGGCTATAGTTGATTTTCCCGTTAGGTAGCCACACACCTCTCCGGGATTTACAACAAGCGTCTTCCCCCTTCGATAGGTTTTGTCTTCATGGATGTGACCGTGCACGATCACATCATAACTGTCAGCATCAATAAGTGAGCGGAGAAGCTCCTCTTCATGGCCATGCAGCATCGCGATCTTTAGTCCATCTATCAGGATCGTTGCGAAGTTTCCACGGATGTCGGCGCCTATGTCAGCAAATTTTTTCTTCAGCAGTTCCTTGTCTCCGTCGTTATTTCCGAAGACACCGATCAGGTCTGCTTTTAAGGGTTTGAAGTGTGGTACGACAAAGGGGGCTATGTAGTCTCCTGCATGAAGAACCGAATCAACCTCTTCTTCATTTAGCCTCGTCACGGCCTTATCTAGCATAAGCAGACGGTCATGAGTGTCCGCCATTATTCCTACAAGCAATTCATTCTCACCCGAAATCACTAATAGTATTCTCTTCTTAAAACTAGTTTTCGCTAGATTCCTTCTCCACAAGCGTGAACCTAGAACTCGCACGCCTCATACTATGAGGTAGCCCTCTCTTCCTGCAGGGCTTTTTCTC
Organism: uncultured Candidatus Bathyarchaeia archaeon; assembly: GCA_964347995.1. Lineage (GTDB taxonomy): Archaea > Thermoproteota > Bathyarchaeia > Bathyarchaeales > Bathyarchaeaceae. The sequence goes on from CAYGBA010000001.1 coordinate 58,400, forward strand.
CTAGCTTAACTCCTTCCTCAAACACTCTGAGATTCAGATCCAAATACTTCTTAGGAACCCGGGTCTTAACGGATTCTCTCATTCCGTCAACGCTGACCGCGTCCCAGATTCTTGCTAGAAAGCCCAGCATGACGATGTTTGCAACGATCTTGGCTCCTGCTTTTTCCGCTATTTCGGTAGCTGGGACCTCATGGAGTTTGTATTTGCCTGCTTTTTCATCAGGCTTGACGAGGGCACTGTCAATTATCAGTATTCCTCCATCCTTTAGTCTTGGCAGGAACTTTTCGTAGGCGTCTTGACCCATAATCACCATAATCTGAGGTTTGAGCGGGAAAGGATAGTCTATTTCCTCGTCATCGATGACCACGCCACTGTGACAAGCTGACCCTCGAGCCTCCGGCCCGTAAACCTGCGTCAGGGTGCTATCTCTGTCGTCATAGACAGCGGCAGCTTGACCAGTGATGTAGCCTGCTGTGATAATTCCTTGACCGCCAAACCCTCCGAACATGATCTCCTCTCTTGTCTCTCGGTTCATTTTTCCGCTGTCGCCTCTTGTGCTATCTTCTCTTTCAATTTTTCCATGCCGTCATAATATGTTGGTTTTCCCGCCCGTTTGACAAAGTTGCCCAGGATCAAAGGCTTTCCCTTCTCAATCTGAGCCTTACTTGTATCTGCTCCGTTTCTAATTATTGAGGATCGCCTGAGCCATTTAGCCATGTCATCGGGTTCGGGAAATCTGTTTCTCCGTCCGTAATTTATTGGGCATGGTGACAAAACCTCGATGTAGCGAAAGCCCCTGATTTTCAGAGCCTCAGCGATAGACTGTTCTAATCGTCTTACGTGAACGCTGGTCCACCTGGCGACGTAGATCGCTCCGGCTGCATCAGCCAGATGAGGGGTATTGAAGGGATGCTCGATATTGCCGTAGGGGGAGGTGGTTGTGTAGTCTCCTGTGGGGGTGGTGGGGGCAAGCTGGCCTCCTGTCATGCCGTAAATGAAGTTGTTGGTGCAGATGACGAGGAGATCAACATTTCTCCTACATGCGTGGATGAAATGGTTTCCCCCTATGGAGAAGAGGTCGCCGTCTCCAGATATGACGTTCACGCAGAGTTCTGGCTTTGTGAGTTTAATCCCGATAGCGAAGGGAATGGCTCTGCCGTGAGTCGTGTGAAAACCATCAACTTTGAGATAGCCGCATCCTCTGCCACAGCAACCTATTCCAGATACATACACGACTTTGTCTCGGGGTATGCCAACTCGTTCAAGCGCTCTGACCCATGCATACAACGTAGGGCCGATGCCGCATCCTGGGCACCATATGTGTGGTATCCGCTCAGATCTGAGCCACTTGTCCATGGGATGCAGTTTCTGATCTTTTTGTCTTACTACCTGTTTGCTCACTTTTTGCCAATTCTCCTGATTTCTTGATAAATCTCTTCAGGGGTGATTAATCTCCCTCCCATCCTCGCAAGCAAGTTGGTTTTTGCATATCCTGCGGCTTCTCTCTTCACCTCTAAGTAGATCTGGCCGTAATTCAACTCCGGGACCAGAAAATAATCAACTTGTTTCGCCCACTTTCTTATGATGTGTTCTGCAAAGGGCCAAATGGTGACAAGCTTTATGCTTCCAGCTTTGATCCCTTGTTTTCTCGCCATTTTGACAGCTCTTTTGGCTGGACGAGAAACCTGCCCGTAGGAAACAACCGCGATTTCAGCGTCATCCATCTCTTCCTCTTTTACTTCCACTATCTCCTCCCTGTGTTTTCGAATCTTGTCATTCAGCCGCCTGATGAGCTTCTCTTGGGCCTCAGGGCTCATATCCGGATAGCCCTTTTCATCATGGGTTAGACCTGTTGTGGTGAAGGCGTATCCCTCCCCCGCACAGGCCATCGGTGGAATTAGGTCTTCGTCAGGCTCGTAGGGTAGATACGTTTCCCGCGGAACCTTGGGCTTCTTCCTTTGTACAAGTTGTATTTCATCTTCAGGCGGGACAATAACTTTCCCCGCACTGTGGCCGACGGTCTCGCTTGTCAGAAGGATCGCTGGAATCCGATATTTCTCGGCAAGATTGAAGCAGCGTATTGTAAGGTCGAAGGCGTTCTGTGGTGAGTCTGGTGAAAGGGCGATTATTTCATAGTGTCCGTGGCTTCCCCATTTCGATTGCATAACGTCCCCCTGAGCTGTAAGGGTGGGGAGGCCCGTGCTTGGAGAGCCGCGTTGCACGTTAACAATAACCGTAGGGGTTTCCATCATCACTCCTAACCCAATGTTTTCCTGCATCAGGCTGAAGCCAGGTCCAGAGGTTGCGGTCATTGTCTTGGCTCCTGCCCAAGAGGCTCCTAGGATTGCGGCGATGGAGGCAAGTTCATCCTCAAATTGGACGAACACACCATCCACATCTAGAAACCTCCTGCAAATGCGCTCAGCTATTTCACTGGCTGGCGTAATCGGGTACCCAGCAAAAAAGCGGCAGCCCGCGGCTATGGCACCCTCTGCTATGGCGATGTCTCCATACCAAAAGTGTTTACCGGTTAAAACTGCCTTTCTCATTCATCTGCCTCCGGCGAGTCCTTCTTCATCTCTTCAACCCAAATGCTGTACTCTGGACAGACAATCTGACAAAAGCCACAGGCGACGCAGACCTTTCCCTTCTCAGGTTCTTCAACGAGTTCGGGGAGGCGGTAGCCCTTGTTATTTACCTTGTCAGATGCTTGGAGAACTTTCATGGGACAGAAGTCGATGCACAATCCGCATCCTTTACATCTATCCTCTATTATGTGCACTTTGCCTTTGGGGGTCTTGACCCTTTCTGAGTCCAATGGTTTGCGCCAAAGTTTCGCAGACAATATAGATCACCTGGCTTCTCTTTCCATCATCTCCGATTTCGCTATCTCTTCTCTAGTGACGCTGTTCACTGTGCATTGCATCTCTCTGATCTTGGACACAAACTTCCCTCCCTCAGATGCGGTTATCCAGGCTAGCTGCAACCGATTCTTGTCTAAACCTAGCCTATCCATCTTCTTCCAGAGTTTCTCAACTCTTCTCTTGGTCTGGTAATTAGCGTTAATGTAATGACAGTCGCCCAAATGACAACCAGCAACCAGCACCCCTGCGGCTCCTCGTGCAAAGGCTCTCTCAACAAACTTTGGAGATACTCGGCCCGAGCACATGGTTCGGATTATACGCACATTCGCAGGATACTGCATCCTGCTGACTCCAGCAAAATCTGCACCAGCATAGGCGCACCAATTGCAGCAAAAAGCAACAATCTGCTTATCAGCGTCTTGCTCTGTTGCAGCATCGATCTGAGCGTAGATTTGGTCATCAGTGAAATGTCTCATAGTTATCGCGCCGAATGGACACTCCGCACCACAGGTGCCGCAACCAGCGCAGGCTGCCTCTATCACCTCGCTTCTTTCCAGCTCTTTGTTCACAGTTATCGCATTGTAGGGACAGATTCTGGAACATAGCCCGCAAGCGGTACAAGTCTCCACATCTATCCTTGGTGTGATTGCTTCAACCGTCACCTTCCCCTTCGCCATCAGGATGCCTGCACGAGCTGCTGCAGCGCTTGCTTGAGTCACGCTGTCCTTGATGTCCTTTGGGGACTCAGCGCAACCAGCAAGGAACACTCCCCCCGTGGGGGCATCCACTGGGCGCAGTTTTGGGTGGGCTTCCATGAAGAAGCCATCAGAAGTTCGGGAGAGCGTGAAGAGGCGTTGGATTACATCGCTGTCTCGTCGTGGTTCGATGCCGATGGATAAAATAGCCATTCCAACATTGATTCTATACAATTCCTTTAGCAGAGTGTTTTCTCCAATCAGCCACAGGTTGCCACTATTTCTGTTCTCCACTATTTCCGCCGGTAATCCACGAATGAATTTTACACCTTCTTTCTTGGCCCGCTTGTAGAGATCCTCAAAACCTTTCCCATAGGCTCTAATGTCAACATAAAACACATAGATCTCGGTTTCGGGCCAGTGCTCCTTTATCAGAAGGCTGTCCTTGATTGTGTTCATGCAACAAACGTTGCTACAGTAGAGATTTCCACTCTTATCAGAGCGGGAGCCGACACACTGAACGAAAGCTACTCTTTTAGGAATTTGCATGTCGCTCGGTCTTATCAAATGGCCTTCGGAAGGGCCACCTGCGTTTATAAGCCGTTCAAATTCTAAAGATGTGATCACATTTGGAAATCTCGTATATCCGTAATTCACTAATGACGTAGGGTCATACACATCTGCCCCTGTGGCGACTATAATTGTGCCAACTTCTAGCTTCAGAGTTTCACGTTGCATCTCAAAATCTACAGCGTCTCTGTCGCAAGCTTTCAGGCATTCGTCACACGTCATCACATTATCTTGGTTGAGGCACAACTCCCTATCAATGATGTAAGTGGAGGGAACGGCTTGGGCGAAAGGGGTGTAGATGCCATGCCTCGTCGACAGACCGATATCGAACTCGTTTGGCGCCGTGACCGGACAAACTTCCACGCATTCTCCGCACGCTGTACATTTTTCCGTTACATACCTCGGCTTCTTTAGCACATTAGCTTTGAAATTTCCGATGTAGCCCTCAACCTCTGTGACCTCGCTGTTCGTCAACAACTCGATATTTGGGTGTCTGCCCAGATCAGACATTTTCGGTGCAAGGATGCATATGGAGCAGTCCATAGTCGGAAATGTCTTGTCGATCTGCGCCATCCTTCCGCCTATGCTCGGTTCCTTCTCCACAAGGTAGACTTTGTATCCCGTATCGGCCAAGTCGAGGGCGGCTTGGATTCCGGCAACCCCCCCGCCAATGATTAATGCCTTCCGAGCGACTGGAACCTCGATTTCCTCTTGAGGTTGAAGAAGCGCAACCTTCGCAACGGCCATTCGGACTAGGTCCTTGGCTTTTTCTGTGGCTTTCTCCTTTTCGTATAGGTGGACCCAGCTACATTGCTCGCGGATGTTGGCCATCTCGAAGAGGTATTTGTTCAGTCCTGCTTCTTCGCATGCTTTTCTGAAGGTTGGCTCGTGCAGCCGTGGGGAGCAGGAGGCTACGACGACACGGTTGAGGTTGTGTTCTTTGATGTCGTTTTTGATTTCTTCTTGGCCTTGGTCTGAGCATGTGTAGAGGGTGTCCTTTGAGAGTGCAACATGGGGCAGGGTAGATGCGAACTTTGCAACGTCCTCGCAGTCAACTGAACCGGCTATGTTTAGTCCGCAGTGGCAGACGTAGACGCCTATCCTAGTCTCGTCTTCGGGTTTGGATGAGTGTGCTTCAGTCATCTTCCTTCATGCCTCACTGAAACCTCAATCTCTCCACCCTTGGTGTCTTCACCCTTTAGGTAGCGATCGATGGAAAGAGCAGCCCGTTTGCCAGCTGCTATCGCTTCGATCACAGTTGCAGGTCCAGAAACAACGTCTCCGCCAGCAAATATACCGGGGAGACTAGTCTCCATTGTAACCGGGTCAGCCAAAATCGTGTTCTGATCATCAACCTCAATTTCTTCTGGTAAAAGGGAAAGGTCAGGGCTTTCTCCGATGGCCAGTATTACCGTTTCAAGCTCCGTGGTGAACTCTGAGTCCTCAATCGGTGCAGGCCTTTTCCTCCCGGTCTCATCCAGCTCTCCCAATTCCATACGGACGCACTCTACCGCAGTAACCTGTCCATGCTCGCCCAAGATTTTTGTTGGAGACACCAAAAAGCTGATCTTCACCCCTTCGCCTTCTGCCTCTTTAACCTCCCACGGATTCGCCGGCATCTCCTCTCTTGATCTTCTGTATAGAATAGAGACGTCTTTAGCCCCCAGTTTTAGGGCTGTTCTTGCTGCGTCCATAGCAACGTTGCCGCCACCTATCACAGCAACTCTCTCTCCGAGCTTAATCTCCTTTCCTAGGTTGGTCTTTTTCAGAAGATCGAGGGCGTAGATGACCCCTTTTAGCTCTGTACCTTCAATCCGGAGTTCTCTGCTCTTGTGAGCCCCTGTGGCGAGAAACACGGCTTTGTATCCCTCTTTTGAGAAGTCTTGTAGGGTTAACTCTTCGCCTATGGTGACGCTTGTTCTGATCTCTATGCCGAGTTTCTTCACGTGCTCGATGTCGGCTTCAAGGATTTTTTTGGGCAGCCGATAAGTTGGCATGCACTCTCTCAGCATCCCACCGAGTTCAGAAGATGATTCAAAAACGGTGACTTGAAATCCCATCATGGCCAGTTCGCAGGCGGCGGTGAGTCCGGCTGGACCTGAGCCGACTATAGCTATTTTCTCGCCATTCTTTCGTTGAGGAGCTGTCTCCATTTCTTTTCGAAACTCATAATTCGTCCTGATGGTTTGTAAAATGTCGATGTCAGCACGTTCTGGATGAAAGCAGACTTGTTGGCAGACTCTTGGAAGGGGGATTTCTTTGCGGATTAGTTCAGCGGCTTCCTCAAGCCCTCCGAGATAGCCTTTTTTCACGGCGAGCTTTCTGGCTCTTAAAAAAATCTCTGGAAGCAGCAGTTGTTGGGGGCACCTTCGGTAGCATCTGTAGCACCACGCACAGAGCCATAACGCCTCTTCTTTCAGCACCCCGTCTAGATCTAGAAAAATTCTTTGGAGGAGGGTTCTTGGATGATAATGTTCTGGAAGTAGCTCCACCATGGGGCAAGTTGCCGTGCAGATACCACACTCGTAGCAGTATTGCAGCTTCTCGGCGTTAATCAATGTTTGAAGTGCACTTGTAGAATCGTGCATTGCGGCTTCCAAGGCTACCCTCTCTAGTTTTAGGATTCTGTCTCGGATATAAAGGTTTACAAACGTAAACCTCTACTCTGGACTGTAAACTTTTGTGCATGCATGTAGCCGAGCTCTTCTTGGGTTGTTACTCTTCGATTCACGACTGAGTATCGGGTGTGTCTTAGGGATTCTTGGGTTCTCACGTCTTTGTATATGTCGCATGCTGATGCTGGGGCGTTTTGGGCGAGGGTCCAGAAGATCGCCTTGGTCAGCCTTTGTGTTCTTCCTGTGAAGACGGGAAGTTTTGGCGTGCTTCTTTCCTAGATTGGGCAGGGTCTCTCGGATCTTACGGAACTCATCCAACAATGTTAGAATGAGCTCGTCCTAGATCTGCTGGGCTTCCGGCGGCTCCTCTGTGCGCGCACTCCCCCTCCCCCTATATAAGTGTCCTCACGGTTCTCACGCTTCAGTCTCCCTAGCTTCCCACGTTGGGTCGAAATGGGATGCATTAATGAGCTAATGAGTTGATAGATTTCATCAATTCCCTTCCGCTTCTCGATACATGCATACGAAGAGGGCAATAGCCTTCTTCTAGGCTAATAAGTTTGAAAAGAGTATAGCGGCTTCTCTGAGAGTCTGATCGTTGGCCAATAAGTCCTCGTCTGGGAGAAAAAAAGCACTCATTGAAGGTGTTTTGGCTGGCACATTCTTCGGCACGGCAGCCATATTCATAAGGCTTCTTGAAGACATTGACGTTTTCTCTATAGCTCTCTGGCGCTTGGTGATCGCTTTCGCGGTTTTGGCCGCTGCTAGTTTCCTTTTGAGGAAGCCTTTTGGATTCAGTTTACTGAAGAGAAATTTTCTTCAGGTTGTCTTTTTGGCAGTTTTGTTGGGAGTGCATTTTGTGCTTTTCGTGTCGGCTGTTATGGATACAACTATAATCAATGCCACCGTCTTGGTGAACACCACACCTATTTGGTCTTTGCTGATTTCCGTCTTGATTCTGGGCGAAAAGCCTTCTCGCTTGGCCGTTTTAGGTCTAATCGTTTCATTTCTAGGCGTAACCATAATCGCCTGTTCAGATATCGCGTCTCCCGTGTTTGGTTTGAACTTGAAGGGAGACTTGAAAGCCCTGTTTGCTGCTGTCGCTGAGGCTTTTTACCTCACCTATGGACGTAACATAAGACGTAAGATGCCTATCTTGTCTTTGATGCTCTTCATCTATATTTTATCAACCTTAACTATACTCGCTGGTAGTGTAGCCGCAGGGTCTGCACCCATTCTCTCCGCTTTTGACCTAAAGGTTTGTCTGGCACTCATAGGTTTGGGTGTTCTGCCGACGGCTTTGGGTCACACGCTATATTTTTCCTCCCTTTTCAGCCTCAAGTCGTTCGAGACCGCTACTCTAGCCCTGCTTGAGCCCATCACAGCAACCTTGTTCGGCGTATTCATTTTCGCTGAGATTCCTCATCTCCCCTTCGTTTTGGGTGCTGTCTTCGTATTATGCGGCATCGTTTCAGTAGCGGCTGGCAAGTGAATTCAACTCAAAAGGCAGCTAAATAGGTCTAAAGCCATAAAATGTTATATCCAATTCTCATAACATACGTCCAGAGGTTGGAAAGATGGACAAGGTTAGAGTAGTTCTTTGTGGCATCGGCGCGGTAGGGCGCCGAATAGCCAAGTTCCTGGTAGAGAAAGAAGGAGTAGAAATCGTGGGAGCTATAGATGTCGCTAAAGACAAAGTTGGAAAAGACCTCGGTGAAGTCCTAGCCCTCAAGAAGCATATGGGGATCGTTGTGTCAGATGATGCAGATGCGGTATTCTCCAGAGCCGAGGCAGATGTAATGGTCCACGCAACAACATCGTTCCTCAAGCAGGTCTACCCGCAGATAGCCAACGCTTTGGCGCACGGAGTCAATGTCGTGTCGACGTGTGAGGAATTATCTTATCCGTACTTTGTAAACGCAGACATCGCCAAGAAGCTTGATGAACTAGCCGAGAAGCATGGGGCAACCGTTTTGGGGACAGGCGTGAACCCCGGCTTCGTGATGGACACGCTGCCGATAACCCTTACTGGCGCATGTCAGAAAGTCAACGCGATCAAAGTTACTAGGTCGCTTGACGCAGCCAATCGTAGAGTACCTTTTCAAAAGAAAATCGGAGCCGGGCTGACCCCACAGGAGCTAAAGCAGAAGCTGGAGAAGCGGGAGATAACCGCTCATGTCGGGCTTGAGCAATCCATGAACCTGATCGCCAGCGCATTGGGTTGGGAGCTTGACGAAGTGAAAGTGGCTCCTGTCGAGCCTGTGATCGCCAGAAAGCGTGTGGTGAGCAAGGTGGAAGGAGGAGTAACTGTTGAGTCAGGTCAGGTGGGAGGGCTAAAGCAGAGCGGATGGGCCGTAAAAGAAGGAAGGAGAGTCATCACGCTTGAGATGCACGCGTACATGGGCGCAGAAGAGTACGAGCTATACACAATCGAAGGTGTGCCTCCCATCAACATGAAAAACGTGCCGTGCATGCACGGAGACCTCTCAACCGTCGCCGTGATCGTCAACTCCATCCCAAAAGTGATCAACGCTCCACCAGGCCTCGCAACCATGAAAGACCTGCCCATACCGTCAGCCACACCAGAACACATGGGAAAATACGTAAAGAATTAAGCAACGCACAGAGCCAACAGTCCCGAAATACGAAAGGGAAAACTACATGTGGAGTATCAATCGAAAGGCATACATGATCGACCAAGCTGTGACAGTTGACCTAGCTTTCCGAAAGGGTGTACAGAAGCTTTACGAAGCGGCGATAGCGATCGTAGAAAAATCTCTTTGTCTGGCTGCTGCCGAGAGCATAGCAACTGCTGCCCAAAAAGGCGACATAGCATTCATAATAACCGGTTTTCCCGTACTCGAAAAGAAAGTCTGCGAAACAGATGGCCCGCTTGGCGCAGCTGTCCTTTCAGAGACTCTGCGATCCATGGGGCTGAAGCCGATTCTGGTGACAGATGATCTATGCGTTGATGTTGTGAAAGCCGCAAGCCCAGATACTGTGGTTTCGGTTTGCCCGACTGATAACGAGGCTGAGGCACTGCTTGCTAGGCATAAACCCTCAGCTCTTATAGCCATCGAACGACCTGGAGCGAACATAAAAGGTGAGTACCACACTATGGGCGGAATAAGCATCTCTCACCTCATAAGCAGCAAGACAGACCATCTATTCAAGCAAGCTAAGAAGCAGGGAATATTGACGATTGCCGTTGGAGACGGAGGAAACGAGTTGGGATGTGGCGCAGTGATCGATGCAGTTCGAAAGTACGTGCCTTATGGTGCTAAGTGCCAGTGTCCGTGCAACGGGGGCATAGCCGCAGCAACGCCAGCGGATATCTTGGTGATTGGGGGGACATCCAACTGGGGAAGCTACGGAATCGCTGCCTGCCTCTGCCTTATGAAGAACTCAAAGTACGAGCACACTAGCGAACGTGAGTTGCAGCTGCTTAAGAGAGCTATCAGTGCGGGGTCTGCGGATGCAGTGACGGGGGAGAAGGAGCTGTCAGTTGATGGATTGCCCATGTCTATAAATGGGCTGGTAGCCGATCTAATTTGGGAAATTGCGGACGCTTGAAGTTTTGCCGATAGCAAGAGCAGAAATAACTAGAGATCCTTGGGTAAGTAGTGTTTAAATCTTTTCGAGGAGTTCTCCAAAGTGCTTAATCTCAATGGAGGTGCCGCATCTCCTAAGCATGGCCCAGAAAGTTGCTGTGTTGCTTGAGATAACGGGTTTGTGAATGGCGTCTTCAAGTTCCTTTATTTTGTCCAGTGTGGGAAAGTTTGTGCAGCTTACGAACACAGCGTCAGCATCAGCATATTCCAACCTCATAACTAGTTCGTAAGCATCTTGGCTGTCTAATCTTCCGATTTCGATATTCTTTTCAATACCTAGGCCTTTCAAGTCAGTCACCTGAAAGCCATTTGATGAAAGAAATTCTTCCTCCAAATCGTCAATCTCGTCAACGTAGGGTGTGGCCACAGCAACTTTGTGTATTTTCAAGGCTCTCAGAGCACTTATTACTGCTCCTGCTGTGGCGACAGCGGGTGCCCCAGAGGTTTTTTCTATTCTCGCTTCAATGGTCTTGTCATGCCCCAGTCCCCTATACAGGCTGCCGCTAGTACACCCATATCCAATTATGTCGACACCCGCATCCGCAAGTTTCAATGCCGCCCCTTCGACTCCCTTCTCCATCTCAGCTAGTTCCTTGACTGTAACATTCGTCAGCCTGAGACGTGCTGTGTGAACCGAGAAGTCCTTAGGTGATAGCCTACTGAATTCTCGCTCCATGGTCGTGTTTGAGGATGGGACAATCAGTCCTAACCTGGGCATTTTCACTCGTTCCCTCCAACCTCTCTCAGTTCATCACTACAGGTTCTTAACCTTGACCCATCCCTCATTTCTGAGAAACGGCGCGCCGACAAAGAAATGGCTAGAAAAACGTAGTGTATCGATCGATACATATAGACATTAACTCAGATTCTGAATGCGAACCAGGTTCTTCTCATTTTCGACATATTGCTTGAGCGGGAAATTCTCTTTTATAGAGTTCTAGAATATAGTTCTATATGTGAAAGAAACCTCTAAGGCAATGCATTCAGTTTTGGAGAGAAAAAAGATGGAGATAAACGGTTGTCCAAAATTCGGCTGGAATTTTGACAGCGACCATCCGATGTGTAAGCAGTGTAAGCGTGCGTCGCAATGTCTCAGTCTTTCCGCTAAAGATGTAAGAAAGCGGAAAATCGGCGATAAGCCAAGAATTCCGTATGCGAAACAAACGAGAAGGGGCACGCCACCAATTCAAGCCTCTTCTGCAACAATTCAAAACAGCAAGGTGCAAATCACCCTAACATTCGACCTAGCATGGCTACGAAAACACGCAGAATCCGAGCACGGAACGGAAAACCATTAATTGACACTCCCCGCCATTTCTAACGCCGACGTACTTTCTCGCACATGCTCACGGAATTTTTGGGGCATTATGCCGATTGCACACTATTTAGTGGTCTTGCACAATAGAGAGAAACATACGATTCAAGCAAAAGACTTTCAGGCATATAGGGAAAAGTGCGCATGCAATTACTATATTCCATCAAATTTTAACCTACTAATTTCTATAGCGCCAAATTGGCGCTTAAACGCCAAAAAAAGCCCATTTTGGCAAATTTTATAAATAATCTCAGCACAGGCTTAAGCAGTGGGGAGGTCGAAACAAGGTGACAGCAAACGCTGAAAGGGAAAGAGGCCTAAAACAGGCTTTAAATTGGCTATTTATTCAAAGAAAAACTGGATGTAATGATAATTTGGGAAAGACCTTGTTGGGTTATCGGATGGCGGAAGGAGTGAAATCTGCATGAATTCGGTTACTGACCC
>CAYGBA010000002.1:0-63591 GCA_964347995.1 uncultured Candidatus Bathyarchaeia archaeon
ATAAATCGCCGCTACTCCAATAACAACACACAGTAGAGCAACAATTATGTAGGTTAGATTCTTACTCTTACGTTTCTCAGGCATATGCATTCGATTCTACACCAACCAGAAAATGAGCATATTTTTGTTTTGGTGAGAAAACATGACCATAGAATCTTTATTTTCAAGATACTATGAAAGAGCGTTTCGTATGAGATTAGACTACGCCTCATTTCTCATAACTTGTGGAAGAAACTACATGCATGCATAGAAAGAAGCATTGTGTTTACTTCATCCTTCGTTGATATTAGGGCTAGCTTTGGATTTCTTTTGCGAAACTCCTTCTCTGACGTATTCAAAGGATAGGAGAACGAAAAGTGAAATTAGGAGGATAATAGGTATGGTTCTCTCAGATTCTTCAATGAAGAACCAAATTAATACGATTGCAACCAATATTGCCATAGCTACGGGCTGAAATATGTCTCTGGTGATATGCACCTTTTATCTCACTTGACAATACTATGTTTCACTCTCCATTTATCCCTTCCCTTCATTCATTATTGTTCATCTCGATTTTTGAACAATTCTTCTTTTTCTCTATTGTCTGCATGTAGAATACGTGAAGCTTCTACTAAAGATTTAAGAAAGAAACTCTTATCAGTCTCTTACCTGCCAAAATATTGCTGGCCTAAGAAAGAAGAGACAATTGAGCATTCTTGGTGATGATATGAACAGAAGAACATTCGGATACGTTCTGTTTGTAGTCATTGTAATTGTAATTCTTACATCGATGCCTTTCCTTGTAGGAAAGATTGACCCAATCTATCTCTTACTAATCATAATTGCCTTAGGATTGCTATGGCCTATTCTAAGAATGTACACGAGAAAAACCTCACAGCTGAAGAGAGAAGAGAATGTAGGTACTTAACGAAACTATAATTCTACCAGTTCTCTATAGTAGCTAGTGGTCATCGTAGTTACTCTCGCAATGTTTTCTTACTCTTCTTTCAGCGGTTAGTATTTTGTATGTATAAGTTCTCAACTGTTGAAATCTTCTTCTCTCTTCCCCTTTTCTAACTGATTTATATTATTTTGCGTGTTGAATATGATTTTAACCTTATCGATAGTATTCACCTTAAAATTCCCTTAAACAGTTAGTCTATAATGCCTATTTTGAGCCTAGAACTATGTTTTCTCTTCTTTCTGTCGTGAAATTTTTATCCACATAAGTGTTATTATAAGATAATAATCTTAATCCAGAAATTTGCTGCAACAGATCATAGACAAAATATACTTAGAAAAGGAGCTATTCTAACCAATGATGGTGGGCGTAGTTGGAAAGCCGAACACTGGAAAGTCCACCTTCTTCTCTGCCGCAACACTGGTTCCAGTCGAGGTTGCAAGCTACCCATTCACCACTATAAAGCCTAACCGCGGCGTAGGTTACATTCGGACTCCATGTGTCTGTAGGGAGTTTAACGTGGAGGACAATCCCGTCAACTCAGTCTGTCTAGATGGCATACGACTAATCCCCGTAGAACTCATCGACTGTGCTGGACTTGTGCCAGGCGCCTGGCAGGGAAGGGGCCTCGGAAACCAGTTCCTAGACGAGATTCGGAAGGCAGACGCCCTCATACACATAGTAGACGCGGCTGGAGCAACAGACTCTGAAGGGAGGATGTGCGAGCCTGGAACCCACGATCCCATTGAGGATGTCAAGTTTTTGGAGAAGGAGATAACCATGTGGTTCTCTCAGATATTGAAGAGAGACTGGCCAAAACTCGCCAGGACAGCCGAGGCTGGCAAAAGCGATCTGGTTAGTCTGCTTGAGAACCGACTTAGCGGCTTGGCCATAAAGAGGAAGCATATACTCAAAGCTCTGAGAGAGACAGAGTTAAACGCGGATAAACCAACCACATGGTCCGACGATGAAATCATCAAATTCTTAGACGAGTTGAGGTCAGCTTCAAAGCCCACACTGATTGCTGCAAACAAAATAGACCTCCCCACAGCGGAGCAAAACGTCGAGAGACTGAAAGAGTTGGACCACACCGTGATTCCGTGCTGTGCAGAAGCGGAACTCGCGCTGAGAAGGGCGGCTGAGAAGAAGCTGATCGATTACAAGCCTGGAGACTGCAACTTCTCAATCCTGGCGCCTGAGAAGCTAAAAGAATCCCAAAAAAAGGCGTTGCAGACGGTCAAGGAAAAGATACTACAAAGGTATGGATCGACTGGTGTCCAAGAATCAATCAACATGGCTTTCTTCCAGCTGCTGAACATGATAGTCGTCTATCCAGTTGAGGATCTAGAACACCTCGCCGACCATAAGGGCAAGGTGCTCCCCGACGCCTACATCGTTCCTTACGGAACAACGGCACGTCAACTGGCATATATAATCCACACAGAACTGGGAGAGAGTTTCATACATGCTGTTGAAGCCCGTGAAAAAAAGAGGATCGGAGAAAATTATGCACTGAAGGACAGAGATGTGATCTCCATAGTGAGCGCAAAAAAGAGGGGTTGAAATAGTCTTTTGCTCCTGTTTTCACTTCTCATCTGGCATATTCTGATGTTTCCCTTCTGATTGCCAGATATACGAACACGATTTTCTGTCCACTACTGGCGTTCCATCCACCATGTCAACCCCCTAACCTTCAGCACTCTTCCGCTCCTCTCCAGAAGCTCCACAACGGTGAAGCCTATTAGATTTGGTCTGTCCGGATGCCTTGTTGCGAAGACATCCCGGATGTTTTCATGGTGTAAGGGCTTTACACGAACTGAATATCCCCTAGACTTGTGCAACAACCACAGAATTCAGAGATGAGAAACTCCATCAATACTCTCTAGTCCAAGCTCACATTCTTTGAAAACCTCGATCTCACCAATTATAGACCTGCAATCACGCAGGACATCTCTCACACTTTTGAAGGGAGAATGAACAATTCCAATTGGCTTGAATTCTATTTTCATTCTTGTTCCATTTTGTGGAACTAGAGTTTGATGATTGATTCAAGAATTTACGAGAATGCTGACTTGACAGTTCTAATCATTAGATGCTAGTCTATGTTTATCTTCTTGAGATTTTGAAGACAGATGATTTTATGTTGCTCTATTTCAGTAGGTGAGATATAATTGTTGCACAAAGGGCACTTTACGTAGCCCAGTTTACGCAGCTTCGTTCTACGCTTCCGTTCCCAAGCAACTTGAAAAATCACCAAACTCACAATTCCCAAGACGAGGGTGTAAGGACCATAGACTTCTAGATAATTGATGGGTTTAACAGCGCTTCTCGCAATTTCTCTTGCTTGATAGGCAAGTGCGATAGCCGTTTTATATTTTCCCTGTTTGTACACATTTATCGCTTGCTGAAGAAAGGATTCAGCTTGATCGAGACCTTGAGTTCTCCCGGTGGCGTTGGCTGTCTCAATATCCTCAAGGACACCGCAATAAAGTAGATACGTTGAAAAGCCAACTTCAGACCATATAGCAGCTGCAGTCGCAACATACCCCATGTAGAAATCCGGGTTATCGATATCTCTATTGTTCAAATCCCTGAATTGCCATGCGCCTAAATGGACATAAAAACCGTAATCGGATGTTTCATTAACTAGCAGAAATCGGACTACGGCGCCAGGATATAATCTTTCGCTATCGAAAGAATAGGTGTATATGTCAAGTATCAGAAGATCTTTGAAGTCGGAAGCTTTTAAAGGTCTCACCGACGTCGCGGTATAAACATCCCATAACTGCCGCCAATCTCTAAGAGACTGCCCGCCAAACCCGGATATTGTGGAGTAAGGACCGTCTGGAGTGGACAAACAGTCTATGTCGCCTTTTCCTATGTAGCTCATGAGTTCTTGAAAGCCTTTTTCCTCCCATGTTTCGATATCCCCATTTTGGTGTTGAACATAGTAGAAGGGGTAGCCGCCTAAGTGGATCCATGTCATCTGCCGATTTAACATTGCATCTGCTATCTTCCCAACCCACTCTTCTTTGGAGTATCCTTTTGGCACCGGGATGTACTCACCATGAGTATTGATTACGACTATATCGGAACCGAACTCGACTAGCACCTCGTAGCCAGTCCAATCAGTTATGACAGCACAGATAGCATAAAATTCTACTTCTTTGAACTCTAACCCCCAAATTCCTTTGAAACCTAGAAGCACGCTAGTCTTGTTAATAGCAGCAGCTTCAAACACGCCTCTAACGATTTCGGATGAATTTTCTACTCGATATGTGGCCACACCCTCTAACGCTACGACGTAAATTTTCAAATAGTTCTGACTGTCCTTTATGTCTGCTCTAGCTGACGCCACAGAGAATGTTGTTGGCAATAAATGCTCAAAAAGTACCAAACTTAGAAACAACGTTGATACGACAAATCTAAGGCGAGTCATACTATCAACATATCGAACGTCGCTTCATACGCAGTACATTTAGATTAATAATTCAAACTAAACGCTACAATTTGAGATTCAAAGAAAAATAAAGCATTCACCTTAAAAAATGTTACCTAATGCATCTCAATTTAGAATCCTACTGACCAAAACGCCTCTTCCTCATCTGATAAGTTCTTATGGCCCTCAGCAGATCAATTTTACGAAACGCTGGCCAGTATACATCCAGAAAGCACAGCTCGCTGTAGGCAGACTGCCACAACAAAAACCCACTCAACCTCTCCTCACCAGAAGTCCGAACAATAAGGTCAGGATCCTGTTGAGGCATATGTGAAGTATAAAGATGCCTCTCAAAAACATTTTCATCAATCTCATCACTAGCTAAACGTCCACTCCTGACCTTTTGAGCAATCTTCCTAGCCGCATCAACAATCTCGGCCCTCCCACCGTAAGCCAGAGCCAGATTCAAAAAGTGCTCGTCATAATTCTTCGTCGCCATCTCGACCTGCTCAATCATTTCCTGTAGGCTCTCAGGCAGAAGATCAGACCGCCCAATGACCTTAACTCTTACCTTGTTCTTATGAATGCGCTCAGCCTTCAAAAGCTCACCTAACTTCTCTTCAGTGATCCGCATGATCTCATCCACCTCCTGAGAAGCACGTAGAAAATTCTCGGTGGAGAACGCATAAAGCGTAATTGATTTTACCCCAAGATCCATGCACCAGTCAAGTAGATCCTCAGTCCTCTCAGCGCCATAGTGATGACCAACCCAAGGGTTCAACGAAAGCCCTGAAGCCCACCTGCGATTTCCATCTAAAATAATAGCGATGTGCTCAGGCTTCCGCCCATTCTTAACTTGTTGCCATAGCCATTTCTCGTACAGCTTATAAACGCCAAGTATGGACAACAAAGTCTTAAGCATCAGCTGACCTCCGTAGCCTCGCATCCTCAAGTGCGTGTGCACACGGACAGCCGCGATCATCTGGTAAGTCCTTGATCGCCTCTCTTAAGATTTGCCGAATAACGGGCAGCTTCTCCTCGGCCACTTCGGTCACCTCGCTAGCTGTCAATCGTTCCTGCATACCTGCAGCCATGTTCGAAACGAAACACAATGTTGCATAACATATTTCAAGCTCACGAGCAAGCACAGCCTCGGGTGCGCCTGTCATACCCACAACATCACAGCCCAACCGCTCAAACATCCCAATCTCAGCAGGAGTCTCATAGCGTGGGCCCTCAGTACAAACAAAAACTGCCCGATCCCAAACTCCTACATCATGCGGTTTCGCCGCCTTAATCAAAGACCTCCGAATCTCAGGACAATAAGGCTGAGATACGTCAACGTGTGTCACAGGGGCATCGTCATAAAAAGTTGACCGCCGAAACTTTGTGAAATCCACTAGGTCATGTGGCACCACCAAGTCACCTAGACTGAGTTTCGTGTTTATGGCGCCTACCGCGTTAGTTGCAATGATTTGCTCGACGCCTAGCTGGTGTAGAGCATAGACATTAGCTTGATAGCTCACCTTGTGAGGGGGAATTGAGTGGTGAGTGCCGTGACGGGGTAGGAGCGCAATAGGTTTTTCATCGATTTTGCCCAGGTAGATTGGAGGAGGAAGTCCGTAGGGGGTTCCAATCCTAATCTGCCGCGCTTCCTTTAGCAGATCTTCGAGGCCCGTCCCACCGATTATTGCCACATTAACTTTTTTCTTTGAACTCTTCAACCTCTTCTTCCTTCTCCCTGAAAAAGGAGGCGTATTTTCTATGCAACAGAAAGCTGATGAAAGCAGTCCCCACGGCTAATGGTATGCCTATGATTATTGTGAAGACAAGTCCCACCGTATAAACCTCTTTCCCTGGAGAAATGAGAACCTGTGCCGCTTGAGAAAAGATCGTCCAAGACCACGCAACCACGACCACGACCACGACGGTGCGCCACAGCCGTGAGTCGCGCTCGAAAAAAAAGCGGATCACTCTTCCAGAAAGAAGAACACAAATCCCTATCACGATTGCAAGTATCGACTCTGAAATGAAGTGTCCAGTAAGCGTAGGTAGATATGAAAGCCATTGACCTAAGTCCACTGGAGGAGGCTCAAGTAGGGGTATGGCCTCTGTAGCAGATACTCCTCCTAAATAGCAGCCGACCAGAACTAGTAAACCTCCCGCGACTGTGGAGAAGCCTGCGATTTGAACTCGAAGGGGGGGAGGAGAATACTCTCCCACCCAATGGTAGAAGCCGCGCGCCCCTTTATCTATTCCGAACCCCTTTACCAACAGCAAAGCTCCCAAAACTATGAGAAAGGCTATCCCCGTGTAAACTAACAGGTTGAACACGGAAAGGATGCCGAGGAGAATCAATAGAATTCCAGGAAGACCGAGTAAAATTCGAGAATAACGCGGGTTTTCTACAATCATTTTTAAGTAGCGGGAAAACAGTGCCGCGGTTTCTTCTATTGACTTGCTATGTTTCATCACGACTCTTCGAACGGATGTTATCGGCACTCTAGACTCGATTAGTGGTAGAATTGCCTCATCTGAATAGCCGTCGGTGACTAGTATTACATCGCTGGCTGGAAATTTTTCCAACACTTCCGTTAGCTGAGATACTACTTTTCTATCCGCTCCTACATTACCTATTTCGGAGCCGGTAATAGTTGCGATTTGATAATTTTGAGGAGTTTCAACTTCTTCTTGTCTTAGGCGGTCATATATTCTAACGGCCTCAAACATGGCATTCGCGTCAGGTTCCTCGGGGTCACGGAGAGCGAGACGCACGGCTGCTCTTAGGTTTGCTTCTCTTCCCAAGAGCGGGGTCTTTATTTCCGCCTTCACACCTAAGTCGTTGTCTCTGTCAACGCATAGGATAAGTACGTGTTCTTCCTTCTTGGCCTTCGGCATCCCTACTTCTCCGGATGTTATTTGCTTTCGACTCTAATTTATTTTGTCTTTGTTTCTTTTTCGAGTTCTAAGGGTTGATAGTGCTTTGATGCTTATATGATGCCTTTTTCGGCGAGAGCCTCGAATTCGTCCAATGTTAGCTTCTCTCCGCGTTTCAATTTCTCTAAGGCTCTATCCTCTAATTCTTTACGGAGATCAAGTTCATGTCTAGCTTTGTTTTTCTCTTCTATTCGATGAATTTCTTCTCTGATGATGTCAATCTGCTGATGAAGACGTTCGGCTTTTTGCTTTGCTTCTAAGAATCTTTTGTGAGCTTTGTCTGCCTCATCGTGGAGAGGGGTAGCTTCATTCAAAGTCTCTAGCATCTCCTTGTGGAGTTGTTGACTCTGCTCTGCTAGTTCTAGGAGTTGTGTGTGGCAGTTTTTAGCTTGGGACTCAGATTCTTCCTTTTCAGTTCTATATTCGGTTAGATTGTTCTTCAGTTTCTGCAGTTTTTTGTGTATGAGGAGCTGGTTTTCTAAGGATCTGACCTGATCAATCAGCGTTTCTTCTTCTTTGAGAGGTAGAGGTGTGGTTTGGATTCTCCACTCAAGCTTTTCGATCTCTGTTTGGAGGTCGTTCATATGTCTGGAAGGTCTTTTTTCCGTGAGAGTTTTGATTTCTTTTCTTGATGCGAGTATTTGAGCGTGCTTTTCTCTGCGCTTTTTGTTGGCTCCATCGCGTAGTGTCTTGAGCTCTTGGACTCTCTTGTTGAGTGTATTGCGTTTTTGTTTGAACTCGTGGGCCTTGTCCCGCAACTTTCTGATCTGTTTGTGAAGGGAATTTCTCTTCCCAGCCCATTCTTTTGCTTCGGAGTTCAGCTTGTCGTACTCTTCTCTTATTTGAGAGAGCTTTTGATGTAGTCCCGCGATGTCTTTGCTGAGCGGCTCTGGCAAGCTCTCATCTTCCTTTTTCTGGCTTGACCCATCCTATGATTTTCTGAATTAACACTTGCCCTTTTTCCGAGGAAAATAGGGAGAGTTCCCAGTTCTCTTGTTCGGAATAGTTTGGACCCTTATTCGAGTATGATTCTTGCATCGACTGTTTTTGCTCCCTTCTCATAGACCATTATGGGATTGAGGTCAAGCTCTTTAATTTCTTGATGATCCGTAACCAGCTTTGAGGTTTTCAACAGAATGCTTACGATGGTGTCGACGTCTGCGGGAGGCTGGCCACGGTAGCCCTTGAGAAGCGGGTAAGCCTTCACTTCGGTGATCATCTCTCTGGCGTCTTGTTCCGTGATTGGGGCGATTCTGAAAGTCACATCCTCAAGAATCTCCACAAAGACCCCGCCGAGTCCGAACATCAGGGCTGGACCGAACTGGGGATCTTTTGTCGCTCCGATGATGACTTCGGTTGATTTTGGAGCCATCTCCTGAACGAGGATGCCTACAATCTCAGCATCTGCCTTGTGCTTCTTCACGTTTGACAGGATTTTTCTGTGGGCATCCTTCACTTCTTCAGGATTTTTGAGGTTTATTATGACGCCGCCGACATCAGATTTGTGAAGGATATCGGGAGAGACTATCTTCAGAACCACTGGATAGCCGATATCGTTTGCAAACTTCAAGGTCTCTTCCTCTGTTTTTGCAACCCTAAATGCTGTGACAGGGATATCATACTCCATGCATATCGCTTTAGCCTCATGCTCAAGCAGAAAGTTTCTGCCTTCCTCACGAACCTCATCGAATATGCGCGAGACCTTTTCCATAGATAAGCAACCCTTCAACATTAGGACTTAGGTGTGACTCCCTCTTCTAACTTTTTCGTATCGTTCATTTCAAAGTATTCATGGATATAGAAGTGGTCGGGCGGGCGGGATTTGAACCTGCGACACTCCGGTTTCTGCGTTGTGCGCTTGGTAGGCTGAATGATTATCTACCGTTGGTAGGCATCTACAGCGTCTCCGCCAGCCACTGTTGAGGCTGACTCGGAAGCTCTACCAAGCTGAGCTACCGCCCGCTACTGAACGAAGAAAAAAGAAACTGAAACGAATATATTAACTTTAAACTCATAAAAGAAGTGGTCCCTATTTGCAGACTCCTCGTATGTGAATATGCATGCTTTTGATCCTGTAATATATTTCGCTAAGGAACACTGCTTTTAGGCTTTCATCGTTAAGGATGTTATGGACAGTTCTTTTGCAAGGAGCATAAGAGAGGATTCATGTTGTCACGCAAAAAAAGGAGCCGCTTAACGATAATGGCTGAAATACTGGATGTGGCGAGGAAAGGAACCGTTAAGACACAAATTATGTGCAGAGCCGATCTGAGCTTCACTCAACTGAAGGGATACATATCTTTTCTCCGAGAAGTGAATCTTCTCAAAGTCAACACAGAAAACGGAAAAACAATCTACGTAAGAACACCAAAGGCAGTCGAATATCTCGAAACCTTCGCACAGATCAAGAGTTTGATGAAGAAGAACAGTGGACAGGATTTCCTGCTTACACGCGCACCCTATTGGCCCAAGCCAGAAGAATAGTTAGATCATCATGTGTGTATTTGAATCAGCAAAAAGATTGCTGTGGTCATGCATACACATCTCAAAACCTTAATATCAGCCAACATCCTCAAACGGTTATCGGGCCGGTAGTTCAGCTTGGCATGAAAGATGACCAACTGATCATCAGTGTAGACGCCGCCTTCGCGTGGAGGACCCGAGAGAGGCGGAGGTCGCGGGTTCAAATCCCGCCCGGTCCACCAAACACGCGCTTCATGAGCATAGTTAGATTCGCTCTGTAGCAGTATACGACCCACACTCATAATCACTATTAAGAACGCAAGGAGCTATCTGCGCCTGGATTCCTTCATACTTTCCTGCATAAAAACTAGGTTTAAATATTCTTGACTCTGTGAAAACACCCTTAGAGACGCAATCAAAGCCTAGAGCAGCAAAAAACTGAGATAAACGGCAATGGTCCCTTTCTTAGTGAAGGTTCTTTCAGGAAAGAAAGTTCAGTGGACGGGACGGGATTTGAACCCGAGCACCTTCTTTGCCGAAAGAAGCTGCACCAAGAAAACCTTTGGTTGTTTCTCTCATGTTGCTTTTGCCACCAAGTAGGGACCTGTGCTGTCTGCTATTTAACTGTTCAATCTGAGAGGTCTTCTAATCTGTCAGACCTGACATGCACACACATAGATGCTAAAACTTATAACCAAAGCCCATCAACCCTCACTTCTGGATTGTTTTGGAGGAGCGTTCTGTGGAGGAGGAGGACGTAAGCAGGTTAGACAGGGCTTTCGAATGGGTTATCCTTTTCATAGGCATATCCTACGCAACTATCATACAATTGTTAACTTGGGTTTTTGTGCCACCGATTCCACAACAAACGTCTGGAGAAGGCGTTGTTATCATGTCTGTGATAAGGTTAACCTTCGTTCCATTACTTATCATAATTCTCATATGGTTAGGTAAGTTCATCTCTGCGGAACCGAAGAAGATGTTCTTCAGGAAGTTGGCTTGGGGTTGGGGAATGTTTCAGTTGGCAGCGCATATTCTCTCCACCCTCCTCTTAGTTACATTAGATATGCCACGTAACACGCCAGAAGAAGCAATCTACGTGCAGATGATAATATTCCCCTCTGCAATCATAGTGCCTGCAATTGTCTATGCAATCTATAGGAAAATCATCAGTCTCTACAAGAAGGCAACGGTTGAAAGCATGTTCTGGAGAAACAGATGGTGGAATCACGGAGCAACTGTCACCACAATTCTAAGTCTGGCTCTCTATGTCTTGTATGTTGCTTATCTCCCAAACCCCTACACGTAGTGCATACAGATATCTAATCTATCATGCACGAAAGGTTTTACCCTACCCTTTTTGCCTCAAGATTCGCTTTCATCCTTAATCTCATGCAGACACATGTCAAACAAAAAACTTATAACTTGATTCAGTCGTTGACGGTTCATGCGAAAGGAATTACCTCAAAAATTATTGAGGGAACTTCTTAAGAATTCAAAAAGAAGCGACAGGGAACTTGCCAAAGTACTCGGGGTTTCCCAACCAACCGTCACCAGAGCACGTCACAAACTCGAAAAGGAAGGCGTGATTCGAGACTACACAGTTATCCCCGATTTCAAGAAGATGGGTTTTGAAATAATGGCGATTAACCTTGTCAAAATCAGTCCTGAGAATCTCACACCAGAAACAACAGAAAGAGCACAAAAATTCACTGCAAGGTTTCCCAATACGATATTTGCCTCTGTTGGGGAAGGCATGGGTATGAATGGAGTGAGTATCTCCTTCTACAGAAATTACACCGAGTATAGTGACAGGATGAAACAGGCAAGAGCCGAATGGAAAGACCTCTTTTCAGACATTCAAAGTTTCGTTATTGCTCTCGGAGAAGGAGAATACAAACGTCTTTCGCTAACATATTTGAAGAATGCTCCTATTTAATTCATACATGCTGAGTGGACGGGACGGGATTTGAACCCGTGACCTCGACGATGCCAACGTCGCGATCATTCCAAGCTGATCTACCCGCCCACAAACAACCAATGCCAAGAAACTATTAAGCATTATCATGAATGCAATTTAATACTTCTAAACAAACTGTTCCTCAAACGGGGCCACAGAGACCTACCATTTAAATTGTAAACACGCATAAAGCAGTAAAGAACAGCCACCATGGACGTGAACAAAATCGCACCGAAAATAAAATTTCTCGGGGGCACAAGAGAAATCGGAAGATCAGCCATAACGCTGAAATCAGAAGGAGCCCAGGTACTCCTAGACTATGGCGTGATGATGAATCATGAACCGGGCTTCCCAATGCATCTTCCGCCAAGAGATGTAGACGCCGTAATCCTAAGCCACAGCCATCTGGACCACTCGGGCGCAATACCCATATTCCACGTAAAAAGCAAAAAAACCGTATACGGAACACCGCCGACCTTTGACCTAACAAACATTCTAATCTCAGACTTCATACACCTTTCAGGCTACTACCTCCCGTTCGAATACATAGAACTAAGCTCTATGATGAAAAATTGCATCCATCTCAACTATCGGGAAGAACAAGCAGTAGGAGACATCCACTTCCAACTCTTAGATGCGGGTCACATACCAGGCAGCGCCCAAGTCCTGATTGACGCTAACGGAAAGAGGCTGCTCTACACAAGCGACTACAACACTCAAGACACACGCCTACTCAACGGCGCAGATAAGGATTATGGAAAAGTCGATGCCGTGATTATCGAAAGCACATACGCTGACGAAGACCATTCTAACAGGGCAGAGTTGGAGAAGGAATTTGTGGCACACGTTACTGAAGTCGTAGAGAATGGAGGAATCTCTCTGATCCCTGCCTTCAGTGTTGGACGCTCCCAGGAAATCGCCTGCATCCTCGCAACATACCACTTCGAATACCCTACCATAATGGATGGTATGGCTCGTAAAGTCAACAGAATAATGATGAGACACACACAATACCTAAGGGACCCTGAGCTATTCATGAACGCCGTCCACAACGCGACCTGGATCGAAGGATGGAGAGATCGAAGAAGAGCAGCCAAAAAGCCTGGAGCAATCATATCACCAGCAGGCATGCTCAAGGGCGGACCATCAGCATTCTACATACAAAAGGTGGGAAAGCAAAATCAAAACGGGGTCTTCCTAGTAAGCTATCAGATTCCGGGAACCCCTGGTCGAGAACTTCTTGATAAAGGAAGATGTTTAGTTGATGGGAAGATGCGGAAAATAAAAGCCGAGGTTGAACACTTCGACTTCTCATCTCACTGCGGAGCCGATCAACTTAAGGACACTGTAAAGCAGATCGACGGAAGCCCAAAAATATACGTGGTGCATGGGGCAGAAGGAAACCCGCAAAGGTTTGCGGAGTGGGTGAAAGAAGAAACAGGGCTTGACGCTGTAGCACCCAAGGCGGGAGACGTATACGCTTTCTGAGGAGAGAGAATTGAGGATTGCGATCCTGCGCGTTGGAACCGTGGATAAAGCTGTCACACGAAGTGTACAGGATGGTTTGTGCAAGGTCTTCCCCAGAGCTGTTTGTGTGATCTTAGAGGAAGTAATGCCAATACCCGAGGGCGCATATAGCTCAAGCAGACGTCAGTATAGCTCAAGTCGCATCTTGGCTAGGATGTCTGATTCTGTAGAAGATCGTACTGCTGAGCGTTTTCTTGGGATGACTGATGTGGATTTGTATGTGCCCAATCTAAATTTTGTCTTCGGAGAGGCCGAGTGCCCTGGAAGGTTCGCAATAATTTCAGTAAGTAGACTGAGACCTGAGTTATTTGGGCAACAGCCAAAAACAGCTCTCTTTCATGAACGTTCTGTGAAGGAGGCCGTTCACGAGATTGGACATACTTTTGGGTTGCATCACTGTCGCGATCCTGAATGTGTTATGTTCTTCTCCAATTCTCTTCTTGACACAGATTGTAAGGAGTCGACTTTTTGTGAGAGATGTTATCCTCTGGTTGTGAAGCAAATCGCTGCGGCTTAGACTGTACCTATCTTAGCTTGGTCCCACATGACGCATACTTTCGCAGAGCTTCTATATCCTAGCGTCTTATCAGTTCGAGACTTCCATTACATGTCTACTGTATGGAAGGTTGATTCAAGCTTCCCATGCTGGAGCCACATTAGAGGACACAGCAATTTCATACAGTTGAGAGGCGTCATAGTTAATTTTTAAAGTAGATAGGGACACTATATGCTACTCTTAAGAGGTGAAATGTTTGGTTAAAGTAGACGGCTATGAGGTGCCTGAAGGGCTGCATTACCATAAAGAATTCGGATGGGCACGCATAGAAGATGGAAAAGCGAGAACAGGCATAACAGACTACGCCCAGAAGCAGCTACGTGAAATCGTATTCGTCGAGCTTCCCAGCGCCGGCGACACAGTGACACAGAATGAACCCTTCGGAACCGTGGAATCCGTGAAAGCTGTTTCAGACCTTGTTGCACCCGTGAGTGGCACGATAGAGGAGGTCAACGAACAGGTGCAGAACAAGCCAGAGACCCTCAATGAGGACCCCTATGAAGAAGGGTGGCTTCTGATAATCTCTCCGTCAAACCTCGACGAGGAACTGAAGGCTCTCATGGACCTTGATAAGAGTGTGGAGTGGCACAAGAAACTGATCAAGGAAGGCTGAGGATTCCAACAGAATCAGAGCCAAAGGCGCCCACGATGCCTGCTAGACGCAGCGCACGCCAATGTTGAACTGGCCATGAGGCAGAAACAACCATCGGCGAAATCAACGGTAGAAGCAAACATGAGAACGCGCGCATGTAGTCTCAGTATTCCTTAGGCATCATCTCAAGCTCTTTGTAACTGAAGACTGGGCCGTCTTTGCACACAAACTTGTTTCCTATGTTACACCTTCCACACTTTCCTATACCGCACTTCATCTTCATCTCGAGGGACAAGAAGACATCCTCGGGGTGGAAGCCCAGTTCGTTGATAACTGGCATCGTAAACTTTATCATTATAGGTGGACCGCAGACAATAGCGATAGCGTTGTCTGAGCCTGGGCCAACCTCCTTGAGAACGGCCGGGACAAATCCAACCAATCCAGTCCAGCCAGGGACTTCGCGGTCTATGGTCACGTTGAGGTTGATGTCATCCCTCTTCCCCCAGGCTTCAAGGTCATGTTTGTAGATGAGTTCACCTGGATTGCGAGCTCCATAGATGACCGTCAAGTCTTTGAATCTATCTCTGTTGACCTCATGAAGGATGAAATTCGTTAGAGACCTCAGCGTCGTAAAGGCGAAGCCTCCCCCGACAATAACAACATTTCGGCCTTCCATTCTCTCCATCGGGAAGCCGTTACCGAATGGCCCCCTAACTCCCACGACAGCCCCTTCCTCATAATTGTGCAGGGCAGTGGTGACGACTCCGACCTTTTTCACAGTGAATTGAATGTAGTCCTCGTCCATGGGGGATGAGGCTATACCAAGGGGGCACTCTCCGGCACCGAAGATAGAGATCTCCGCGAACTGACCACATCTATACTTGAATTTCTTCATCGCTCCTGAATCTTGGAAAACGAGCTCAAACGTCTTAATGTCCTTTACCTCGTTTTCTGTTGTGATTTTTCTGATGACCGTGAGGTTTGGTATATACGGGTTGCTCATTTTCTACTCCAGCTGCCTAGTTGATATTTCCTCAATTATTTCTCTGATGTCGAGGTTGACGGGACACTCTCTGACGCATCTTCCACAGCCTACGCAGAGGCTTTCGCCGAAGTTCTTGACGAAGTAGTTGAACTTGTGCATGATCCTCTGTCTCAGCCTCTCCTTTCCTGAAGGTCGAGGGTTGTGTCCAGAACCCTGTAGTGTGAAGTAAGAAAATTGGCAAGAGTCCCAGATTCTGACTCTTTTCCATTTATCTGTCTCTTCATCTACGATATCGAAGCAGCAGCAGGTGGGACAAAGGTATGTGCACACTCCGCAATCCACGCACTTCTGGTGTGTCCGGTTCCATATGGGATCGTCGAAAATGGTGTCAAGCTTCTCGCTCACACCTTCAACGGTTACCTTAGACGTGATGGCTTTCTCAGAGTCTTCGGACAGTTTCTTCGCCTTCTCCAAGTCCCCCTCTTCTGCGTCCTTCAACCACGGAATTCTCTCAATAAGTTCCTCGCCTCTTTCGGTCACTGTTTCTATGAGGTACTTGTCGCCTACATCCTGTAGAAGCAAGTCCATGCCTTCTTTTCCAAAAGGACTTCCTCCTATAGATGTGCAGAAACACGTGCTTAAAGGATGGTTGCACGCCAAGCCGATTGTAGTCGTGTTCCCTCTCTTCGCTAAATAGTACGAATCTTTCTGTTCCCCAGAAGAGAGGAACTTGTCGAGCAAAACGAAGCCTTTGGCATCG
The DNA here is from genome assembly GCA_964347995.1 of uncultured Candidatus Bathyarchaeia archaeon. Taxonomy (GTDB): domain Archaea; phylum Thermoproteota; class Bathyarchaeia; order Bathyarchaeales; family Bathyarchaeaceae. The sequence goes on from CAYGBA010000002.1 coordinate 16,160, forward strand.
CAGGGGCGGACACCCAGTAACACTGTCTTTCTCTGAGGGGTTGAGGCTTCCTTGATCTCTACACTTTTTTCGGCGGCTTCATACGTGAACAGAATTTCGTTTTGTGGAAAGAAAACCTCCTTGGGAGGTTTCTTTGTGTTCCGGAAGTATAGGTAAGCTTCGTCTCCAGAGGACACCCTTTCAAAGGAGACGACATTTTCCCTCGTAACTGGGGCAAAAACCTTGTGCTCTGTGGTCAACTCTTCGATGAGGACGGGTATTTTGCTCTTTTCTACAACCTTCCATCCCATTTGAGACACCGCAATATCACTTGATGAACTCCTGAGAGTCATCCGTCTTGAACTCTCCCAACGGCGGAATCTCTTCAAGGCTTAGTCCCGCCTCGTAGTTGTACCGTTCCTTCATGATCTTCTCGGTTTTCTTCACGAGTTCCCTCAAGTCTATGTCCATGGGACAGGCTCGGCTGCAAGCTCCACAGTCAACGCATCTTCCGGCCACATGAAAGGCGCGGACAATGTGGTAGATCATTGTATCTGTTAGGTCGTTCGTTTTGCCGAACCAAGCGGGCATGGTCTGGTCTACGAAGCACGTCTTGCAGTAGCAGAGGGGACAGACATTTCTGCAAGCGTAGCACCTGACGCACTTGCTTAATTCTTCCTTGAAGTGGATCCACCTTTCTTCCGCCGACTTCGACTCTAAGTCTGAAACCCTAGTGAATTCATCGACATCCGTCGTTTCAGGCACTTTTTCGCCTACAAGCACATCGTAGATAGGGGGATTTCTGTGTCTGCAGGTTAGGCATGAGTCACAAATGAACCCTCTTTTCGGTAGAACAAACTCGAAACCTTCCCCCTTGACCTTGATTTGTTCGCCCTCAACGGTGGCTTCCAAAGCTTCTTTGCCGTCAAGCTTTGCCTCTACTTTTTTCCTGTCAATGAGTCCTAGGCAGGGGACGCCTATGATAACTACATTTTCTCTCGAAATCTGTTTTTCAACAGCACAAACAGCTATCGCGCGCGCGTCGCAGCCCTTTGCGACGACTCCAATCTTTCCCGCTCTGCCTACTAGGTACTTCGAAAGATTAGCGTCACAACTTACGTTCCAAACGAGCTTTTGAACATCTTCCAATTTGTCCACGAAGCAGGGAGTGGCGAGAAGCGGCAGTGTTCCTTGCTCGTATCCAATTATAAGGTCGACTTTCTTCTCGCTGAGAAGCTTTTTGGCGACCTCTCTTATTGGATTTTCAAGGTCTTCCATATTGCATTACCTCTTCACCAGTCTTTCGGCAGGTCCCAGGGCCTTCACCTTTTCTACCACGTCCCTCACAACATTGGCAAACTTTTCACCTTCAGCAGCAGAGACCCACGAGAAGTTCAACCTTCCAGACTCAATTCCAAGGTATTCCAGTAGATCCTTCAGGACAGCGAATCTCCTTCTAGCCACGAGGTTTCCGCTGATGTAGTGACAGTCGCCAGGATGACATCCAGAGACTAAGACTCCGTCCCATCCGCGCTGCAGGGCTTTCATAATGAAATAGGGGTTGACTCTTCCAGAGCAGGGGACTCGGACGACCCTTATGTTTGGGGGATACTGCATCCTGCTTATTCCTGCTAGGTCTGCCCCAGCGTAGCTGCACCAGTTGCATAGGAAAGCTAGTATTCTTGGGTTCCATTCCTTTTCGGCAGGTTTCACTCCAGTCACCTCAACGCACTTATGATGAGGTTCATCTGCATGTCCGTGAAGCCCTTGATATCTATTGCCGAGCACCTGCATGTAGCGGCACAGGCTCCGCAACCCTTGCAGAGGGCGGCGTTCACCTTTGCTATTTTCCCCCTCTTTGTTTCTTCGATCTCTATGGCGTTGTAGGCGCATACTAGCATGCAGAGCTCGCATGCTGTGCATCTGTTCGAATTGACAGTGGCGACGATTCCCTCAGCCTCAATAGTATCTTTTGTCAGCAGCGTACACGCTCTAGACACCGCGGCCTTCGCTTGAGAGATGCTCTCTTCTATGGATTTCGGCGAGTGAGCCATGCCACATACGAAGATGCCTTCTGTTGCAAAGTCAACGGGCCGAAGCTTGGCGTGCGCCTCTAGGAAGAAGCCATCTTCGTTTATGGGAACCTTCAGCATCTTGGCTAGAACCTCGTTTTCTTCTGGTGGAACGATAGCTGCGCTTAGAACGATGTGGTCTGCATCTATCATGATGTCCTCTTGGATGGTCGGTTCAAAAACTGATACCTGCAACACTTCTTTTCCTCCTGACGCGGCCTTAGTAACCCTTGGCTTTTTTTCCTCTTCGTAGCGGATGAAGACCACTCCAGCCTCTCGAGCCCTTCTGTAGTGTTCTTCCATTAGACCATAGGTTCTGACATCTCGGCAAAGAACGTACACGTTAGCCTCCCGATCTTGCTCTTTTATTTTCAGGGAGTTCTTGACCGCCTCTCCACAGCACATTCTACTGCAGTATGGATGTTCATCATTCCTAGACCCTACGCACTGGATCATCACCACGTTGCCGAACTTCTCGTTGCCAGCAGTTGCGATTCTGTTCTCCAATTCCAGCTGCGTAAATACACGAGGATCTTTTCCATAGAGGTACTCGTTCGGATGATATTCTTTGCCTCCGGTAGCCACGATGATAACTCCGTGCTCCAACTCTCTTTTCACTTTGCGGCCCGAGTTTAGAGCTACGGTAGTTTTGAAGTTCCCCACATAGCCGGAGACGTTCTCCACATTTGTGTTGAGGAAGATCTTGATCATCTTGTTTGCGTATACGTTTTCAATCATGGTTCTTAGGTACTCTTGGGTATCATCGTTGTCCAGCGTGTAGTGTATTTTGCGGAGGAAACCTCCAAGCTCTTTGTTCTTCTCTACTAAATCGATCTCAAAGCCTTGCTCGGCCAAGGCTAGAGCCGCGGTCATTCCTGCCAATCCTCCTCCGATGACGAGGCCTCGACGGGTGACACCTAGAGAAGGCCTCTCTAGGGGCTCTATCACTCGAGCCTTAGCCACCGCCATTCTCACCAAGTCCTTCGCCTTTTCGGTAGCTGCCTTGTGATCGTGCATGTGCACCCAAGAACACTGGTCGCGGATATTTGCCATCTCGAAGAGGTACCTGTTCAGTCCAGTTTCCCTTATTGTTTCTTGGAAGAGGGGTTCGTGGGTTCGGGGTGAACATGAGGCCACTATAACTCTGTTTAGTCCGTGTTCTTCGATTCTATTCTTGATTATCTCTTGAGTGTCTGAGGAGCATGTGTAGAGGTTGTCGCATGCATGGACGACGTTTGGCAGAGTTTGAGCATACTCCAAAACGCTTTGGACATCAACAACTCCTCCGATATTGATGCCACAGTGACAAATGAAGACGCCTATTCTGGGTGGCTGACCCCTAACATCCAGCTCTTTTGGATACTCCTTTTTCTTGACTAGGGTTCCTCGGGCGGAGGATAGCAATTCGCCCACGCTGGAAGCGGCAGCGCTGGCTTGTGTAACGGTTTCGGGAATATCCTTGGGTGAGGAGAACATGCCGCAGACGAAAACTCCTGGTCTAGAGGTTTCTAGGGGATGAAACGCTTGGGTTTTCGAGAAGCCGTGCTCGTTCAGCTCCACATCGAGGTTTTTAGCCAGCTTCTTAGCGTTCTCGGATGGTGTGAAGCCAATCGAAAGGACAACTAGGTCGAACTCTTCCTCCAGGAGTCTTCCATCTTCTGCATCGTATCTGATTCGCAGGTTCTTTGTCTTGGGTATCTCCTCTACTCCGGACACCCTGCACCTGACAAACCTAACTCCATATTCTTCCTTAGCCCTCTCAATATACTTGTCGAAATCCTTCCCATAGGCACGCATGTCTATATAGAAGATGGTAGGTTCAATCTGGCTCATGTGCTCTCGGGCTATAACTGCCTCCTTTGTGGAGTACATGCAACAAACCGAAGAGCAGTAGCCGCTTCCACATGTTACATCTCTAGAGCCGACGCACTGTATGAAAGCGATCTTTCTCGGGATATCTCCGTCTGAGGGCCTCTGCACACGCCCCGTGAAAGGTCCGGAAGCGCTCAAGATGCGCTCGAACTCGATGCTCGTGACCACGTTGGTGTATCTTCCGTAACCGTACTCGCTCTTCAGTTTGGCGTTAAACTCCTCAACGCCGGGGGCGAGAATCACAGCGCCAACGTTCAGCCTTATTTCTTTCTCTTGATCTGTGTAGTTTATGGCGTCGGCCAGGCAAATGTTCTTGCAGAGTCCACAGCCCACACACTTTTCTCTGGCGATCATGTATACCAAGGGAACGGCTTGAGGGTAGTTGATGTGAATTGCTGTTCTCTCGCTTAGGCCTTTGTTGAAGGTATCTATGGCGTCGACTGGACAGAATTTGGCGCACAGCCCACATCCTGTACACTTTTCGATGTCAACGTATCTGGGGCGTTGTTTCAATGAGACGATGAAGTTGCCTTCCTCTCCAGAAATCTCGGTAACTTCGGAACATGTCAAAGCCTCAACATTCAGGTGTCTTCCGCACTCCACGAGTTTTGGGGATAGAATGCACATGGAGCAGTCGTTCGTTGGAAAGGTTTTGTCTAGCTGTGCCATGACCCCGCCTATAGCCGGAGAGTTATCCACCACGTAAACCTTGAAACCTGACTCCGCCAGGTCGAGCGCAGCCTGTATTCCTCCAATTCCCCCACCCACAACCAACACTGAACCGACTTTGCCTGATTCAGAAACCGGGTTTTGCGAGTTCATGTTGTTTATCCTCCATTTTGTTCGTTCGGTTCCTCACCCTTCAGCTCTTCGATACTTGGGGCTGTTTTCTTCGATTCCCACGACGGAGACTAGTCCGTCGCGCTCGAGAGAGACTATGTTTCTCAGCACTTCCCTTGGTGAAGCTTCCACTTTCTGGGCTATCTCTTTGACAGAGAGAGCGTCTTCTCTAATTGAGAGGAGAATCCTTCTTTTTGCAAACTCTTTTTCGACGGTTTGGTGCATCAGGTGGTCGAACTCTTCTTGTGGCACCTTCTCCCCGAAGACGTTCTTGTCTTCTACCAGCGCTCTTTCTCTGCCCATAAGCCATCTAATCCTTTCCAGGGCGAGAGCTTCCTTGGCCGCAACCAAGCGCGTCCTCAACTGTGGTGGCTCCAGGGTTGTTTCTTTGCCAAGCTGACCTAGTTTTCTTATTCTTTCTGTGAAATCTTTCACCAGCGTTGCAAAACGTTCACCCTCCGCCGCGGACACCCAATCAACCAACAGTCGATCAGAAGACAAACCTGTGTTCTTCAGGACCTTTTTCGTCGTCTTCATCCTTCTTTCCGCGTAGTAGTTTCCGGTCATGTAGTGACAAGTTCCTAGGTGGCAGCCCAGGACCATGACGCCGTCTAGCCCTTGAATGAAAGCTTCAAGAATGATCGTTGGGTCAACCCTTGCTGAACACATCACCCTAATGATCTTCACGTTAGGAGGGTACTGCATACGACTGACCCCCGCCAAATCCGCACTGGCGTAGGAGCACCAGTTGCAGAGAAAACCAACAATGTCTGGTTCAAAGCTTTTTTGAGAAGTCAAAGCTTCACCTCCGCTAGGGCAATTACCTGTGCAAGAAGTTGCTCGTCTGTAAAGTGTCTCATGGTGATCGCCCTCTGGGGGCAGCCGGCACCACATGCCCCACAACCCTTACAGGAGGCAGCTATTATCCTGGCTTTCCTTCCCTTCTCGGTTTCTTCGACTTGGATCGCTTTGAAGGGACAGGTCAGCTCGCACAAGCCGCACCCTGAGCATTCGTCTTCATCAATCACTGGGATCAGGGGTTCGGTTTTCACACGTCCAACTGACATAGGTATAGACGCTCGAGAAGCTGCGCCATACGCTTGAAAAATACTCTCGCCGATATTGGCTGGCCAGTGGGCGCAGCCACACACATATATGCCGTCTGTTGCGAAGTCAACGGGGCGAAGTTTCACGTGGGCCTCTAGGAAGAAGCCGTTCTCATCCACTGGCACTTTCAGTTTTTGCGCTAGATCGGCGGAGTCAGGGTGGGCGACCATTGGGGTGGACAGCACGACAAGGTCGCACGGCAGGGTCAGTTCTTCGCCCAAGAACTCATCATAAACTCTCACCGATCCGTCCTCGACGACTGGTTCCCTTTCTGCCGAATATTTTATGAACGTTATGCCAGTTTCTCTCGCTTTTCCATAATAGTCCTCATAGATTGTCCCCTGAGCCACCATATCCTTGTAGAGTAGGAAAACCTGGGCATCTGGTTTGGTTCCCATAATCAGCATGGCGTTTTTTAGGGCAGTTGGACAGCAAACCTTAGAGCAGTAGGTTCTCTTTTTGCTTCTAGACCCTACACATTGAATCATCACAATCGTTTCAGCGGTGAGCCTTCCTTCTTTAAGCATTTGTTCCAGCTCCATCTGGGTGACGACAGTCTCTCCATTGTAGCCATACATGCCTACAGGCTTGAACGTCTCGGCGCCTGTTGCCACTATTATCACCCCGGCCCTGAATAACCTCTCTTTTTCTCCCTGCGTTACCGTGACGTCATAGTTACCAACAAAACCCTCAACTGCTTCAACTGCGGAAGATGTCAAGATTTCGATCTTCGGGTTCTTCTCAATCTCCTTGATCTTCAATTGGACCAACCTTGAGGCTGCTTCGTTAGTTGGGTAGAGTTTGTAGAGGCGACTTAGAGTTCCGCCTAACTGGCTCTCCTTTTCTACCAGCTTCACCTCAAAGCCTCGGTTGGCTAGGCTGAGCGCACAGGTCATTCCCGCGATTCCTCCGCCAATCACCAAAGCACAGGGGTTGACCTCAACCTCGGTCTCTTCCAGGGGCTCCAACAACGCAGCTTTTGCGACTCCCATCCTTATGAGAGTCTTCGCCTTTTCGGTTGCTCTCTCCCTTTCTTGCATGTGAACCCAAGAGCACTGATCCCTTATGTTGACGAACTGAAACAAGTAGGGGTTAAGCCCTGCCTCGTTGCAGGTTGACCTGAACAGGGGCTCGTGGGTTCTGGGGGTGCAGGAGGCAACAACTACACGGTTCAGCTTGTTTTCAGTCACAGCGTTCTTTATCTCTGTCAATCCAGCCTCGGAGCAGGTATACTGGTTGTCCTTTGCGAAGACAACGTGTGGCAAGTTCAAGGCATATTTGGCGAGACTCGGGACGTCCAGAAAACCTCCTATGTTTGTGCCGCAGTGACAGACGAAAACACCGACTCTCACTTCATCCAAGTCCTTGTCACCTCATTACCGTTTCTGCAGCTCTCTCGGCGGCTCCACTCGCTTGGGCTACGGACTCTGGTATATCAGTTGGTTCTCGGCAGCAACCGCACACAAATATTCCCGGCCTTGTCGCGTCCAGTGGGTTGAGGGGATCTGTCTTGAAGAAGTTATATTCGTCAAGCTCGACGTCCAAGACTCTTGCCAGTTCTTTCACGCCTCTCCTCGGCATCAGGCTTGTGGCCAAAACCGCTAGATCAGCGATCATTTCCTTTGTTTTGGAGCTTTGGGATTCTTCATACCAAACTATGGGATTCTCGTCATGATCTTCGGTGATCTTGGCTACTCTTCCTCTGATATACGATATGTTGTACTCTTGCTCTCCTCGTGCCACGTACTCTTGAAAGCCTTTGCCCGCGGCTCTGAGGTCCATGTAAAATATGCAAGATTTCACCTTGGGGCTGTGTTCGTAGGCAAGCATAGCCTCCTTGGTTGCGTGCATACAGCAGACGGATGAGCAGTAACGGTTGTTGTTGAAGTCTCTAGACCCGACGCACTGGACGAAAGCTATTTTCTCTGCAGGCTTGTTGTCTGAAGGCCTCAGGAGATGTCCTCCGGTGGGTCCTGAAGCGCACATCAGTCTCTCGTATTCCAAAGATACGATGACATTCCTGTACCTTTTGTACCCATACTGGGGGATTCCAGACGGATCGTAGGGGTCATAACCAGTAGCGACAACAATGGCGCCAACGTGCAACATTACGTCTGTGTCTTTCTGCTCAAAATCTATTGCCTCTCTGGTGCAGAATTTTTCGCAAATTCTACACACGCCTCGCGTTAGGTAGAGGCAGTTTTCCCTGTCAAGGGTCATGACCGCTGGAACACCTTGCAGGTAGTATGGATATATGGCCTCCCTCTTTCTCAGTTTCATATCAAACTCGTCAGGCACCTTTACGGGGCACTTTGCAGCGCAATCCCCACAGTTGACACACTTCTCTTCGTCAACAAATCTGGCATACTTGCGTAACTTCACTGAGAAATTTCCTATCTGTCCCGTTACTTCTTTGACTTCTGATAGTGTGTAGAGGGTGATGTTTGGGTGTCTGAAGCAATCAGCGAGTTTTGGGGATAGTATGCATATGGAGCAATCGTTTGTGGGAAAAGTTTTGTCGAGTTGAGCCATTCTTCCTCCTATACTCGGCTTTCTCTCAACCAGATGTACCGTTATTCCCATATCTCCGAGGTCGAGGGCTGCCTGAATCCCCGCTATTCCACCACCAATGACCAGAACCGATTTAGGCTTTTCCTTCAAGGATCTGTCCTCCAGCCAACTCCGAGAGCCTCTCCTTTGCTCTCATCTTCTTTCTTCTAGAAAAGGAGACAATCTTTGCCAGCATCTTCGTCTTCTCTAGCTTACTCTCCTCAGCATCTCTGAAAGCTCTCTCTTGAATGTAGCCCTTACGAAGGGCTCCGTCGAGGACTGATGCGCCCATCTTTGTCCTCAAAAGGGTTGTAGTGTATCCATCTGGCGAACCAAGTCCTCCGACCGAAATGTCTGCGTACTCGTTACTGAAGTCGTGACACGTCAAACATGCTGGGCGAGCAACTTCGTGCACCTCTTCAAGCGGAACATGAATTGTCACGCCCTTGGTGAGCGTAATTATAAAGTCGTCCTTGATGTTCAGTTTTACAACATCCTCCAGATTGACATCGAGTTTCTTCTCCAACCGCTCCCTTGCCACGTCATCAAAAGAGAAATTCTCTATGCAAAACAGCCCTATCGCATATTTTATGAGGTGAGCTGGGAGTATCCCGAGGCATTGCATCTTTCGGATCGCGTTGATCTGGCAGGGAGTTCCAACCACCGCTATGTCCCGCAAATATTTTTTCTCTAGGCTCTTTATAGTGGACAGGATCGGAGTGTAGGTAGTGTATTTTCCTCCCAACTCTTCTAAATGGAGGGATCCTGAGAACGTGGAGCCTGTTGCTTCTATGAGTTCCTCAGGAGTTCTGGCGATTGTTGCCTTTCTGGCGAAGCGCCCGATCTTCTTTGAGACTACGGCGCCATTTATCAAGTTGCGATCCAGCAAGTATAGGAGGAGGGAGGTCACCACACCTCCGTCTGTGCAAATCTCCTTTACCTCCTTATTCGTCGTCTGAGCGGAGGTTATCCTCTGAAAATCGCCCATGGGCGGCTTCCAACCAAACTTTTCTTGAAGCTCTGCGTCTAACGTATCTGTTTGGGGGCATATGAGGTAGCAGATTCCGCATTTTAGACAGTTATCTTCATTGATGTATCGTGGTAGTTCGTTCTTGCCCATCTCTAGGGCGTTGAGTTCTCCCGCTGAGCAAAAGGAGATGCAGCCACCACACTTACCGCATATTCCTTTCTCAACAACTTCTATGGCTAGGTCCTTGAATGACTTAATCTCCTCCATAGCAACCAAACCTTGGACCGTTACTATAGTTTTACACCATTATTTAGGAATTTCTTGTATTCAAATTGGAAAACAACAAATATAAAGAAGGCGTGTGACCCTATAGTTTCTCGCGAAGCAGAAAAGTCTAGGAGAGATTCTAGGTTGCCTAGGAAAATAGTAATAGTCGGCGCTAACGCTGCTGGTGTTCATGCAGCAAACGCAGCCCGCAAAGCCGATCCCAAGGCACAAATAACATTAGTAGATAAGGAGCCATATCCAGCCTACTCTCGCTGCGGTATACCATACGTACTGGCCGGTGAGATACCAAGTTTTGATGACCTCACAGCCTTTCCTCCAACCCACTATAGGATGATGAAGTTTGACCTACGCCTTGAAACCAAGGCGAGATCTATCAATCCCGATGACAAAATTGTTCTGATCGAAGACAAGGAAGGAAACTTTGAAGCACTGAAATATGACTCATTGATCCTCGCCACCGGTGCTGATCCATTCATCATACCGATTGAAGGTCGTAACCTTCCAGGGGTGTTTGCAATGAGGACGGTGAATGACGGAAGGGGAATTCAAGAGGCTATGAAGACGGCCAAAAGCGCGGTTGTTATCGGTGCTGGATTCATTGGTTTGGAAACCGCGCATGCTCTTGCAACGAACAAAATTGAGACTGCGATCATTGAGGTAGTGCCATACATTCTTCCCGCATTATTTGATGAAGACATGGCTGACTACACGCAGAAGAAAATTGAAGAACAAGGTGTTAAGGCGATGGTAGGTCGGCGAGTCGATGCAATTCTAGGAAAAGACAAGGTTGAAGGCGTAAGCGTAGGCGGCGAAGAAGTAAAAGCAGATATCGTTGTCATGGCCGCAGGCATCAGACCTAGAACAGACTTGATAAGAGGACTAGGAGTAGAACTAGGCGTAACCAGAGCTATTAGAGTGAACCCAAGAATGGAAACCAGTGTTTCCGGCATATTCGCAGCTGGAGACTGTGTTGAATCCCAAAGCTCGATCACAGGGCTCCCCTGCCTCTACCAACTTGGAACCAACGCAGTCAGGCAAGGAACAACGGCTGGAATAAACGCCGCGGGAGGATACGCTGCCAATCCACGCGTCATTTGCAGCGCAGTTTCAAAAATCTTCGATTTCGAACTCGGAGCAGTAGGTCTCTCAGAGTATCAAGCCGCCAAGATTGGTTTCCAAACGGTCAGTGCAAGCATCACGGGAAGAACGCGAGCGGCATATTTCCCGGGAGGAAAAGAGGTTAGGGTAAAAGTTATTGCCGAGCCTGTTTTGGGTAGAATTATGGGAGCCCAGCTAGTCGGTGGGGAAGATGTGGCGCAGAGAGTTAACATGCTCTCTGTGGCTATACAAAAGGAAATGACGGCATTAGAGCTTTCGACGGCGGATACGAGTTATGCTCCTCCAGTTGCTGAGACTGTGGAACCTGTGGCGACAGCCGCGGAGATTGTCGCAAAGAAGATACGGCGGCGTAGGTAGGAACCTTCATTAGGCGCTGATCTCCCGCGCATGAGGAGATGTTGTGGACTGCTGAAGGTTAAATGAATGAAAGTTGACTCATACGACATTCCTGAAAATTGCTACTATATTAAAGAACACGAGTGGATCTTAATAGAAGACACTGACACCGCAAGAATCGGCATCACAGACTATGCTCAGAAAGCGTTGAGGGAGATCACATACTTTTACGCAGGGAAGAGAGGCGCTGAAATCAAACGGATGGAAACAATGTGCAAAATAGAGTCAGTAAAAAGTGTTGCTGAGATATTGAGTCCCCTCACTGGCGTGGTTCTTAGGTTTAATAACGGACTATTCGACCAACCTAGTATCATAAATAATGACCCTTATGGCAAGGGTTGGATAACAATCATCCGCCCCACAAACCTTGACAAGGAGCTAGAAAAACTACTAAAACCAGAACTCTATGCGGAGCATATCAAAGAACTCACCAAAAGCGATGAAACTTTACTGATTCACAGATGGAAAAAGGGAATAGAGGAAAAAACCCGCGAATAGAAAGGCTTAAACTAAACACCAAGCCTGCCTAGTAAATCGGACGTTTTCACTCGGTTCATGTCCAACCCTAACCCTTTTGGGTCCATTCCAAGAGCAAGTCCAAGGACTTGTGGGTAAAATAGTACAGGCAGGTTATAGGCGGTATTGAACCTCCTCTGTATCACCCTCTGATTTCTATCGTACATAGAGCCGCACAGTGGGCACATCAGAACCATCGCGTCGGCTTCCATTGCCTTGACATGGTCAAGTTTCCTTTGAGCCATTGCCATCGCAATCTTATCGTCGACGTCCAGAATTACACCGCCACAACACTGCGTCTTATCCTCGTATTCAATAGTCTCCGCGCCAAGTGCAGAGACAAGTTCATCCAGGGTCCTCGGAAACTCGGGATCCTCGAATCTGTCAAAAACATCTGACGGCTTAATATAGTGGCATCCGTAATGCGAGGCTAACTTGAGTCCCTCCAAGCTGTGTTTGACCTGGCTCTTTATCTTTTCAGGACCAACGTCTTCGTATAGAATTCGCACGAAGTGCCTAGCTTTGACATTTCCCTTGTAGGCACGACCTATTTTCTGCAGTTTCTCGTTTGCGTTTTCCCTCAATTCATTATTGTGCATCAGCTCTTTACTGGCTTCTGCTAGCATGGAGGCGCAACCTGTACAAATCGTACATATGTCTAGGCCCATGGCTTCGGCAACGCTTAGGTCTCTAGCAGCAAGAAGCAAAGCTGTTTCTTGGTCTACAGATCTTATTGGGAAGCCACAACAGGCGAAGCCGTCTGTGTCAATGAGTTCCACTCCAAGTTTTTCGGCAACCTTCCTCGCTGAAAGCTCATATTGCCTGGCCATTAGAGGTGCGAGGCATCCTAAGAAAAGGGCGTACTTCACCTTGTGTCCCTTCCTTCGGCCCCTAGCGGTTTGAAGCCTGCCTGCTCAAGGAGCTCCTGAACCTCCTTGTTTTCAGATGGAATTTGTGGCAATCCAAGTTCTTCTCGTTTTGTGTTGTCGAAACGGCTCAGAGGGTACAGTGTGCCGTGTGTCGATATGATCTCCATTCGCTTGGCAAATGAGTTGTGAATGCGGCCCTCCTTGACTGCCAGATTTTTCAAAGCGGTCATAAATTCGGGTATCCTAACATCCTGTGGGCACCGCTCCTGACAAGTGTAACACTCAGAACACAGCCATATGAAGTCGCTTGAAAGGACCCTTTCCCTCATACCTAGCACGGTCATCCGTATGATCCTTCTGGGGTTATACTTCTCTTCTATCTCCCTAACAGGGCATCCGACGTTGCATGTTCCACACTGGAAACATCTCATTATGTTCTGCCCTCCAGGAATCTTTGTGACTTCATATTTGAACTTAGGGTCAAGTTTGGTGATCACCAAAGCAGTTCTCTCCACACTAATTTTAAATGATCAAGCTTTGAAACTGAATATGGCATCCAAATCCTTCATATCAAGGGTAATATAAATCCATATAACTCAAATTAAAGTATTCGCTGACTGAACAAAGCTTATCCAATCTATGTATTATCAAAGGCAGACATTCACTTGCTCTCAGTCACTATCATGGTTAGGGTCGATCGGATTTTGTCTGATCCTCGCACATGTGAGGTAATGATTTCCTTAAGTTTGTCCATAGTGTTGGCTTCAACTTTTACCAAGATGTCGTAAACGCCGTAGACCGTATATGCTTCTTCCACCGCATGGACTTCTCTCAGTGCCCCTAGAACTTCGCTCTCCGCCCCTATCTCTGTGTTAACTAATACGAACGCTATGGGCATACAGATCCTCTCCGCTTCAAGGTTGTTTTTTGGTACCTACCCACCTAAATAATTTGCTGCAACACAAGTCTCAGCTCCTATCAAGGCTTATGTTGATAGATTGGTAAAAGCTAGGACTGATTTCGGGGAGGAGGTAACTCAATCATGTACACCTTGTCCTTTGCATACAGAAGCAGATGAGGTAAGGAAGTTGGCGAAGGTGGACACGGCTTATGCTCCGCCTGTGAATGAGACATGGGAGCCCATGGTCTTGGCTGCAGAGATGGCGATTAGAAGATTGTGACATAGGCAGATATGAACACAGAGCGCGCACAGGGTTCTTCGAAAACGATTCCCCATGCCTCCGAAGTAGCCCCGAAAAGGCAAAGCTTCACACGCAGATCGAAGCCCATTTCTGCAAAATCGGTTCTTTTCAGTCCAATTAATTGCGCGGTAAGGTCTTGCAGAATCGTTTATTAACAACTCATTATCAACTCATTCTTATTTTGATGGACGAACTATAGCTGAAGGGATTTTAGTTGCGTCCCAACTCGACTGTAGATGTTCTGGTGATGGTGCCGACCTTAAACGAGGAGGAGGGTATAAGAAGGGTTCTACAACACATGCCAGAGGACTTCGATGTTCTTGTTGTGAACGGGGGCAGTACGATAGAACAGTCGAAGTTGCCAAGCAATATCGCGCCATAGAGATTAGGCAGAGGTTCGGGAGGGGAAAGGGCTGTGGCGTGAGAACAGGGATGGAATTCTTTCTCAGCACCAAATATGACCTTCTGTGCATAACTGACGGCGACGGAAGTAATGATCCTGGAGAGTTGCCAAAGATGATTGAGGCTATGGAGAATGAAATGGCCGAGGTCGTGCTTGGTTCAAGAATAAGGGGGAAAAGAGAAAAAGACGCTATGGGTCCATTCACAATTTTCTCCAACCTCATTTTATCACTACTTCTTGGGTTGCGATTCCTACGGATTTTCACAGATGTGCAAACAGGTTACTGGGCGTTCAGCAGAAGGGCGGTTGAAATCCTTTACCCAAGCTTGAGGGCGAAGGGATTCGAGATAGAAATGGAAATTTTCGTGTCAACATTTGATGCTGGGCTGAAATGCGTTGAGGTACCTGTAAGATACAAGAAACGATTGGGAAAAACGAAGTTTCGCCTCTTTTTGCGTTTCAGAAACTTCGGCTACATGATTTACTACTTGCTACGCTCTTTTTTCTGAGCGGAAGAATGATGCTAATCGATGCACTGTCAAAGAAATGCCGTTTAGAGTTCAAATTAGCATAACTATCGTGTAGATTAGTCCCAAGGCGACTGTTAAAATCATGTCACAAAAAAACATTTCCTTCAATCCCCTTGGATAGAGATTCAAATCAACCTCCTTCTTTGAGAAAGGGTATAACGGTCGGCAAGGCCTCGTAAGAAAGTCCACGACAAAATGGCTTAACCCACAACTGAGTGTCAGTAGGAATAGGTGAGAATAGACGACCTTAACAACTAGAGAGCCTGACAAGACTAGGGCGAGGCCTACAAGTTCGTGGAGCGGCGAACGAGATTCTACCCCAAACCTACCTGTCCTAAACGCCCTTTTTAGATACGGAATATGATCGAAATCGGGAAAGACCGAAAAGAGAACGCCGATCAAAATGTCTGGTATAAAACTGATTCCTAAGAGCTTGGCTAGCAGCGGGCCTAATAAAGCGTGAAAGATTATGTTCATCGTTCACTCCGTGATGTGCTCAAGATTCCGTTAAGCGAGGAGTATGTCTAGAACGTCTAATGTGCGTAGAGGTTGATCTGGCTTTACTTCATAGCTGGAGTTAGCGACTAGGAGGGGGACTTTCATTTCTGCTGCGTGAAGGCCACCGTGTGTTCCTCGATGGGGCGGCAACTCTGGCATGAGGTCCCAGCCCATCCGAGAGTTGATAATTAGGTCTCCCGAACGCTCGCTCTCGAAGATCTGCGAAACTTGAACCGGTGCGTCTGGAAATTCCGTTTCGCGGGTGGCGGCAAGCCACTCCCGATCGTCTAGCCACTCTCTGTATGCGATCTTCCCATCTTCGACGATAGAGCCGTAGCCTAGAGGATCTGCTCCTTCAATGATATCGTAAGAGTATTCATTTCGCCCCCTTTTCCTTATGATTCCGTGTCCGTCGTGAGAATAGACATGGGAAGTGTTCTTGTTTTCAGCGATGAAGACATGTTGCACTGGCAGCAGACGGCGTACTAGGTCTATGAGGTTCACGCGTCCGCGACGAACCTTGTAGTTCTCAAGGTCTTCTAAGCTTGGTTTTTGCCGCCAATCATGTGGTATGTACTGGAGTGGGAAGGCTTTCTCTTCTGCGCCTTCCGCCGCTAAGTAGACATGCGCCATTCCATTGCCGCTTATGGCGACTGTGGCGTCAAATTCGCCGAGGCCTTGTAGGAAGGTCACTGGGAAGCGGCGAACATCCAATCCAATTGTGCTCATGAATTTTCCGAGATCGAAGTGCAGACTAGTGGGACGAAGCCCGTGATCGGAGCTGATCACGATAGAGGTGTTGTCGTAGAGGTTGAGGTCCATAAGAGTCTTTGCCATATGCCCAACTTGTTTGTCTACGTTCTGGATTGCGTGTCGTACCTCTTGAGAGAGTGGTCCGTGTTCGTGGCTGACCTCGTCCACGCCTGGCATGTATGCGATGGAGAAGAGAGGGGGTTCTGTAGGGAATTTCATGCCACGCATCGCGGCTGAGCACCTGTAGACCAACTCGAATATACGTGCGGCAACCGCGTCTGCGTGTTCCCAAGTGAATAGTTTTAGGGGAGCTAAGAGTTTGGCCAGAACATTCGCGAGGGGAGGATATACGAATCTTGCTCCGCGTGTGATGGGCTCGAAGATCGCCGCTGTTGTGGAACCCTTTAGTCTTTCAAAGATGGTTTTGATCTTGCTAGTCATGTCTGTGTTCATCGCAAAAGCTCCTGGGCCGACATAGTCACGTTCGAATTCAAACCATGATAGGCGTCCATAATACTTGTAGCTGTTCTTCTTTCTGTCGAACCATCGGATGCCCGGTATGTTTAATGGTCCAGGGAATGCGCCTGTGAGAAAGGGGGCATGGGCTGGGCCAGTGGTTGATGGAAAAACGGTTACAGCGTTTTTTACAACGACGCCTCGGTCTGCGATATGCTTCTTGATGTTTGGCAAATCTCCTTGACTTAACATCTCGTAGAGTACATCAGGTCTACATCCGTCAACGAGGATAAATACAGAACGCAATTGTTCTCACATCATTGGATAATAGTTGTACCGACAATTTAACATTTTGTTCATGCAGGCGTATTGTGCAACTATAGATTGCAACAATGGTGCTAGCTAGCTAAAGAAAGATGTAGGTGCGCTCTTGAATGTTAAACGATAGTTACCTGCGCCCTCACCAAACTCTCAACTTTGCCGAATGTCAAGTCTTTGATGTATGCGGATATGGAGTTGCATGTATGCCTTTGGTTACATGATCACAACTTCAGCGCCTACAAGCCTTCAGCGTTACTGTGTCTCTGCACATAGATACTTAGTTGCCTGCAACTCTAGAGGGCAGCCTGCTCCGCAGACCTCAAGCTCTGGACATCCAGCACATTTTTCCGGTTTGTATTCTCTGGCTCTTAAACTGGTGCAGAGAGGATGGTTCCAGATTTTCTCCCAAGGATCTTTAAGAATGTTGCCGACTTCTTCAAAATAACTTTGGCAGGGATAGACCTCGCCTTTTGGGCCTATGCACATGTTTACTCGGGCGGCTGTGCAGGACTTAACGCCTAACCCATGATTGACGGGATTGAGTTGGCAGTACTGAGTCGGCGTGTACCACATGAATTTCATGCCTAGCTTATGGGCTTTCTCAATGATTTTCGGAAGTAACTGGTTTAATGTGTCGATCTTCAGAGCGAACTCATCGGCTATTGACGGAGCACTTCCGGAGTATATTATACTGTTGCATGCGAAAACCTGTAGTCCCAGCTTATGTAAGAACTCGATGGTTTCAAAGAAGCTCTTCGCGTTGAGCTTGTTGAGAGTGGTGTTCGTGGTGATGTAGATTTGCGTTGGAATGACGTTCTTAATTCCTTCAACAGTCTCTTTCCAGCTCCCTTTAACACGCGTTATCGCATCATGTATTGCAGGATCGTGTGACTCAAGCGTAATCTGCACGAAGTCCAGTCCCGCATCTTCAAGTTTCTGTACGTAATCTTTGTCTTTTAGGCTGCGTCCGTTTGTGATTAGTCCCGTAACGATCCCCTTTTCCTGGGCGTAACGCAATAGTTCTGGCAAGTCCTCTCGTAGAGTCGGCTCGCCTCCAGTAAAGGTCAGCAAAAAGACACCAATCTTGTATACCCGGTCGATTACTTCCTTCCATTCCTCTGTGGTTAATTCAGGAGTATCATGCGGTCCACCAGTGTAGCAGTGAACGCAATTGTTCTGGCATCTGAACGTTAACGCCAGGTCCATCCGTATTGGGGCCGAGAGTTCTTGGGAGAAGGGCTCCACCTGTTCAACATCCAAGAATGATATTGGACAAACCTCTTCAGTTTGGGCTAGCGTACTTACGGTGTAGAGTATATGTTCATGGTCTTTCCGAGCGAGTTCTTCCTTGACTCGGTACATCCGCTTTATCTTCTTCACTACTTCCTCGGTTGGCATGCCCTGCATGAAGAAGAATGCGTGCGCTGTCGCTGTCTCGTTTAGATAGAGTACGGTGTTCGCGTTGATGACTAGTAGTCCCTTGCCGTCAGGCTCCACTCTTAGCTGAAGAGCCAAACCCGCATACTCGCCTCTTCCACGATACATGTATAGTCCGTGGGGAATTTCCGGCTTGCTCACGGCTTTCTTCGCTTTGCCAAGAATGCTCATGTGCTAGTACCCCCAGTCATCCCTACTCCCCCTGAGGCACACGCACAAGCGCAAGACACACAGGCACAGACGCAAGCGCAGGCTGCGCAAGCGCACGCACAACTAGAGCGGTGGTGTGCTGGTTGTCTAGATGTTTTCTGTGAGGGAGGTGGAGCAGGTATGATTGCGTTCGCAAACTTTTCCAGGTTGACGACTATGTTGTTTGCGGTACCTTCTACTGCCGTGGCTATGTTATTTGCGAAGTCTGCTCCAGGAATCTTTGGTGGAACTGTTGGTCCTGAAGGTGGCGCTGTTGTAGGTTGGTATTCTGGTCTCGGATGATAATGGTAACCATACCAGTACCAGAACCAAAGGAGCTCGGGCTCAAAGACTCTAGTTCGAAAAGCATCTTCTGTGCGAGACCCGAATTTTTCGTCAAGTAACAGCCATAGGAGCTGTTCATCGTATGCTATGGAGGCAAGCTGAGCTGTGCCCGCTTGCTCCACTTGGTCCCAAGCTTTAGCCACGATCTTCTCATAGTACTTCATTGTATCCTTTCTGCAGTAGCCACGGAGTTTTTCCTCCACGTCTTCGCGGAGTTCCACGATCACTGTTGCGAGCTTTTCTTCGCTCAAAGTTCCGTCTTTTTTTATTGCTCTTAAGAATGTGTTCTCGTAGTATCTTAGAGGCTCCTCGTGTTCTTTTACAATTTTGAGGCTTACGGAAGGCTCTGTTGAGGTTACCCAGACAGCTCTTTTCTTGAGGAGGCTGTAGAGAATTGCGGTTACGATTTTAGTGGGCTTCAGTCCAAGAAGATAGGAGGCTTCAACCGCCGTTAGACCTCGCCTTATTCCCAATGTCTCCATTCTCAAGACTGGCCTAACATAGTTTCCCTTGCGCGCGACATAGACTACGCTTCCGATGATGCCTACAAGGAGCAGGAGGACCCCGATCCACACTGCATTGTTCTTGAGGAAAGCAAGTATCCCTTTCTCTCTTACTTCGTAATGCTCAACGTATTCCTTAGGAAAGGAAACCCCACAATAAGGCAAACCATCAGTGTCGCGAGGAAACCTATCGCCAGGTTGTAGATTCCTTCTTCCCCAATAGAGGACAAGCCTGTCATCTTCAACATCAGTGCCATTCCAATCTGGGACATTGACAACTTGGTTGGTTACACCTAAAGGTAGGACGACTAGAACACGAAGCTCATATATGCTGGCGTCATCCCACCAAACTGGGGTGAACTGCATGCCTACATTGTCTGGGTTTTGATCATCTTCCCAGATCATGTGGCCAACGTTCGTTAGGAGTGTGAATCGAATGCTCTGTGTAGTGCTGATTGATGTGTAGAGATGGACCTGTGCTCTGTAGTTGTTTCCTTCGCTTGCGTCTGCTGTCTGCAGTGTGCGATTGTTTTCGTCTCTAGCTTCTCCGATGGTGAAGTCTCGTTGTGGTTGGCCTACATTTACGTAGCGGATTGTTCCTTGGTCGCAGGTTATCCCTATGTCGTATAGTAGGTCGATTGTTCCATCCTGGTTAATCCATATTTTGGCATATTCGTGGTCCAAATGGTATTGTACCTCATCTGCTTTGACAGAGTCAGGACTTAGTAGTAGAAGGGCTACAAGTGGAATTGTTGCAAGGAGCGTGATGTGTTTTATGGATTTTTTGTTCACCATTTTGGTTCCTCTGTTACCTCGAAGGTGTGTCCGCAGTATGAGCATTTTATTGATGGAACGCCGTCTATGATCTTTGTTTGGTTGATGTCGAGGCTTGCTCCACAGTTTGGGCACCTTATCGGCTGGACCTTGATTTGTCCGGGTACTTCGAGTTTCTGAATGATCTGTGTTGGTTTTTGCTTTCTTATGTAATAGAGTAATGCGAAGCTTACTATGAAGAGGAATGCACTTGTGACTAGTCGAAGTGGATCGTATGATGATGCCCAGGCGAAGATGACGCCAAAGAACAATAGAATAGCAGATATGATGTAGCCTATGATTTCAGTGGCGGACATGTCTCTTCACACAATTCCAGTTGACGACTCCCGCAGCGTCTTTTATGAATCTACAGTAACGTTAGCACTTGGCCAATTATATAAATGAATAACTTTTTCTCAAAACTGCAAACCCGTTACTCAAGTCTATCGTCATCAGCCAAACAACAAAATGCCGAAAAATCGGATCAACAGATTAGATTTGTCCCTTCCCGAATAGCATTCTATTTGGAGCCTATTTTGACTAGTACAGAAGACCCAAGTCTAGAAGCATTATACACGCACGCACAATGCTCAAAAACAAGAATATATCAGAAATCGATACATCAGAAATAGATCAGATGAGTGCACGGCTAGCCGCGCACCCACAGCAAAGCTAAGTCCAGACCTCAGCTGTCGTCAGAATCCTTGACAGTAAGGAAAGGATTCATCCGAAGAGCTTCGGAAAGCGAGGGCTTGTTCATCCCCATGGTTAAGATCTTCTTGTGAATGTGGTTCAGAGAGTTCTCGGTGCAATCCAGCAGGCTCTGCCCCTCAACGGTAAGCTCGTAGACCTTTCTTGGCCTTTCGGCTTCTAGATCCCAGCGACTCTCAACGTAGCCTTTCTCCTCAAGCTCGCTGAGCATAGGATAGATCGTGCTGGGGCCGAAGTAGACACCGAAGTTTTTCCTGATGCTGGTGATGATCTTGTACCCGTGCATAGGATGCACTCTCAGAAACTGGAGGACTACGAGATCTAGGAGTCCTCTCATGAGCTTCGTCTGGACCTCTTTCATTTTGTGCTTCATTCCTATATCCTTCCTGTACTCTTGTTCAACAGTTTTGTTGTTACACGTGTGTACGATATGTCTCTTATCGGACATATCAAGTCTTTATAGACACGAAATCATATATAAACGTTTGCACGTAACCAAGACATACGTGAGCATATCCAAGCATACAGAAATCCAGAAAAATCTACATAATCTAAATAAACTAGATTCCCCCTTAACATGAAGCAACCGGTTTTGGAAGTTGAAGAGTTGAGCGAAACCTTCAGAAAGCAACTTGTTCAACGCTTCTCCAAAAACTTCCTCGATATTCATGTTCTGAGACTCGTCCAGAAAGAACCGATGTGGGGTTACAAGATAATAAAACAAACAGAGAAACTCCTCGGTGTCAAACTGAGACACGGCGCAATTTATCCTCTCCTCAACTCACTGGAGGACGGAGGCTTCCTCAGGAGCAGAAAAGAAATCAAGGGAAGAAGGGTGAGAAAGATTTACAAGATCACATCAAAAGGAATGCAGCTCATACAAGCCTACTACGAGTATCAAAGGGAACAACTACAAGAACAAGACATTGAGGTCTAGGAGCGCCAAAATATGAGGTACGTATCCCCAAAAGAAAGTGAGAAAACTAGAGCGAATAATGAAACTAAGATGATTGAACAAGTTCAAAGGTTTTTGGAAGAGAGAAGCCGAGAAGCTCTGCAGATCGCAAAGAAGAAAATTCTGAAAGAAAAAATCGAATGTGAAGCGATTGAAGATGCTTTCAGGTATTACCTAGAAGATTGGGAAGATGTCATTCATCCCGGATTGCTTTCGATCGCTTGTGAGGCTGTGGGAGGGGACGTTGAAAAAACAGTTCCGATGCAAGTTGTCATGCTGCTGCTAACTGCAGGAGCTGACATACACGACGACATCATTGATGAGTCAAAGACAAAATATGGAAAACCCACCGTCCTGGCAAGGTTTGGCAAGGATACTGCTCTTCTTGTAGGTGATGCCCTTTTGATGAAGGCCCTAGTCCTTCTTCACAAATTGGAGAATGAATTCCCTACCGCGAAGATGAATGCCATCTGGAACACAATAGATAGTCGATTTTTCGAGTTGGGAAACGCTGAAGCCCTTGAAGCTCTTTGGAAAGGCAACATAGATCTTTCTGTGGAAGAATACTGGCGGATTCTGAGAATGAAGGCCTCAACTTTCGAAGCTCACGCGCGCATTGGCGCCGTTGTGGGAGGTGGAGAGCAAAAAATTGTTGACCTATTGGCGAATTACGGTAGGACACTAGGAATTCTGCTCAGCATAAGAGAAGACTTCATCGACGTATTTGAACCCGCGGAACTCCAGAACCGGATGAAGAATGAATGCCTGCCGCTGCCTATCCTCTATGCTTTCAAGAACCCACAGGCCAAGAAAGCGATACTGAATTACCTTTCGAAAAAAGAAGTCTCTGAAAAGGATGCGGAAACAATAGTTGATATCCTCTTCGAGGAAGATAATGTCAAAGCACTTAGAAATCAAGTCAAACAGCTAGCTGAAGAAGCCTGCACCAATATTTCTTATATGCCAAACAAAAATCTAGCTTACCAGATGAAAACACTAATTAAGGGCGCGATCGAAGATCTATAAAACATGAAATAGATCTATATCCAGAACAATCGCATCGGCTTCGCTTTCTTTTCCTTCTTTGCTTTCTTCTTTCCCATGATTGCTCTCCAATTGAATTACTGGTCTACAACTAATTTATAAGTTTTGTTGAACACAAAAACAGTTTTCTTTGCAGGTCGTGAGCGAAAACTGAACGTGCATCGACAAATATTTTATCTCCACAATGCCTTATAAACAAACTGAGTTGGGGGGGAATGGCTAGAAAATCTGTTACCAAGAGCGTTCTCTTGCGAAGAGATTTTCTTGCTGTAATTGTTGTCGTCGCAAATGCTTTCTCATGGTATTTTCCGTTATATCTCTTTTTTGAGAGTATTTTAGGGGAATTTCAGGGTGAATACACTGTCTATTCAGTAGCATTCGGAGTTCAACTCGTGGCTATTGTTGGTTCTGCAATAGTAGGCACAGCTTTGGCGAAGAGATTTCCAAGTCGAGATGTATTTCTGTCTGTTTGGATGTTCATTGGCATCATAGCTTCTATGCTGATGATCACACTTGAGACATTCAGGATCGAATACATTCTGGCGGTTTCTTTTTTTTCGGGCATTTCGTTAGGATTTGGTTTCCCGTCTTGCCTTGCATATTTCGGAGATTCTAGTGTCGAAGAAAATAAGGGAAGGTTAGCAGGGATCACGTATTTTGTATCATGTCTCGGCATTCTCTTCGTAGGCTTGACTCTCACGTTCTCTACGATTTTTGTTGGCGCATTGATACTTACCGCGTGGAGAGGAATTGGCTTATTCTTTTTTCTCCTTGCCAGATTAAACCAAGATTATAACAAAGAAGATACTATTGACGTGTCCTACAGATCAGTTATATTTGACAGACGTTTTCTCTTGTATCTCGTTCCGTGGATTATGTTCTCTCTGATAAACTTTCTCGAAGCACCCGTATTGACGACTTTTTTCGGAGAAGACTTTGCCTCATTTGTTCCAATTGCAGAATTCGGGATTGGCGGATTTGCTGCATTAATAGGTGGTTGGTTCGCTGATTCAGTTGGTCGAAAACGGGTAGTTATCTTTGGTTTCATAATACTTGGAATTGGTTACGCTGTGCTAGGACTTCTTCCAACCGTCTTTCTTTCATGGTATTTGTATATCATCTTGGATGGCGTTGCTTGGGGAATCCTTTCATTGACATTCTATTTGATCATATGGTCAGAACTTGCTGGAACGCGAATCAAGGAAAAATACTACTTGATAGGTGTGCTACCGCATCTGATTTCTAGCTATATACAAAAACTATTTACACCTTATGCAGAATTGATCCCTATCTCAGCAGCCTTCTCGTTAGCAAGCTTCTTTTTGTTCTTGGCAGTTTTGCCTTTGATTTATGCTCCCGAGACTTTGCCTGAGAGAAAAATAGAGCTTAAGCGTCTCAGAAAGTACGTCAGGAAGGCCCAGGAAACTGAGGAGAAGTATAAGAAAGACTAGAATTCGCCTACTTTTTTGGCTATTTTTTCTAGGGCGTTTGTGAATGGATGTTCTGGTTTCTCCTTGGCGAAGATGCATGTTCCACCTGCTCGTAGTACGTCGCAGAAGCAGGGAATAGCATCAATGATGGGCAGGTTGTGTAGCTCGGTGAATCGCTTGAAGAAATTCCTCTTCTCCGTTTCAGACGACAGTATTTCGATAGGCACCTTGTTCAAGACGATTCCAGCCTTCTTATCAAAGAGCTCATAAAGTTCTTGAATCATTCGTTGGGTCCCTTTGATATCAGATTTATCTATGCTTGTCACAACTAAAACGCCGTCTGCACTGACTATGGCATTTATCGACGAATACTGAAGCCCCGGGCTCGTGTCTAAAATAAGAAAGTCAAGATGCATATCATTGAGGAGGGAATTCTTAAGCGACAAAAGACGCCCCAAGGCTCTCATCTCCCACTTCCTGTCTTTAGCTGACATCTCCCGAATGGCCTCGGTTGCAGGATCGGCTAATCCAACCAGAAACCTTCCATTTCCATCATGAGGATTGGAAAGATTTACCAAAACGCGATCAATTTCACAAGCGCCATTAAGATAATCATTCAACCAGTATTCGCTCTTATTCTTCTGGAATACCGCGTGAAGGCTCGGAGCGCGGAAGTCTAAATCAAGCAGACAGAGTCTTTTGCCTTGTTTGGCGTAGGTGGCTGCCAAGTTAACCGAAAGCAACGTTTTTCCTGTTCCACCTTTGTAGGAGTGGAGTGCTATTATTTTTCCCATGGTTTCTCACCCATTTTTTCTTTCTCAACGTAGAAGTAGGCTTTACGTCCCCGCCTTTCCTTTTTCAGGTATCCCATCATAACGAGCTGGTTCAAGTAGCTACTCTCGACGGCTCTTGCTCTTGCTGTCTGTTGAGACACCTCTTCGGCTGTTGCCTCACCAAGCTTGCACAGCGTGACCGCCGTCTTTCTTAGGTGATCTGGCAGAGATAGGAGAGTCATAACATCCAAGGCGTCGGGTATCGTTTCGGTCTCGCTTGGATTATGCCTCGTTATATCTATCATCACGTCCATCTTTTCGTTCAGTCGCTCGAGGCTCTCCTTTATTTTCTGTAGCAACCTGGTTTGGCTATTTGCGGCTTTCATGTAGCTCATAGTATGGTTTCCCGACGTGTTTAACGCATCTACACTGAAGTCTATCTATAGCATCTATTAAGTCTTACGATATTGTTATATGGATTAGAAGCGCAGAGACGGTGGGCAGTTTCATAACTACGCAGCGACGAAACGATTTGAAGGGAGAAAAAGTTCTAGAGGAGTTGGGCAGGGATCTTTGAGGGCTCTTCCTCGCCGATTGGGAGTACGGTTTTCAGTTCTCTGAAGTATTTTAGTACTCTTCTTCCGCCGTCTGTAATGGCATAGACTGTTCTTTTCTTGCCTATGGTTCTCTCTTCAACCAGATTGCTTTCGGTTAGGAAATCTAGGAATTCCTTTAGAACACTACAGTTCACGTTCGCCTTGTACATGATGTGGGTTAGCTTTAGAGGGCCACGTTGGGCTAGGACTTTAAGAATGTCTATGTGCATCTCGAGCTTCGATCTTCGCATCTTCCAGTCCTCTAGGTTTGTTTTGTGGTGGTCTGTATAAATGATTTATGGATTCCAAGTATGTTTTCCAGGTTTGCCGATTTTTGTGTGACTTGGATTCTTGTTAGAGCTGTTAGGCGGTTCTGTAAGGCTGTGATGAGGTCATCGGTCAGGATTTGTTGGAATTCTGCGGAAAGGTGGCTTATTTGACCCTCTAGAGTTCGTATGAGCCTTTTCTGAAGCTCTTTCCTCTCCTTTTGAGATAGGGGATTTTCCAATTCTTGGTCTCCGTTTCTTGTGTTGAGTGGTGTTTTGGGGTTTGGCTTTTAACTGTCTTATGAATTTGGAATATGGATTTTGGGTCTTTTTGAGATTTTAGTGTTTATTGTGTCAGCTAATGGCGTATATGCTGGATGAGGAATCTGTCGAAAAAACATTGGTTTCAACGTTCTGTCTTTAATAGCCTTCAAACGTGCCAGAAGTCGCAAGTTGCGGTATCCTTTTGCAAAGAATGTGATTTACCTTCTTCTCTCTGAGTCTTCTTCAAAAGTGATGTTGCCTATGCGTGTAGAATCATTCGAAGCATAAACGAGGCGTTCTATGGAGAGTTGATTGGAAAAGGGTGTTTTTGGACGTTAAGTGGGGTAGAGAAGGATGGACACGTGTTCCTTAGAAAAGGTAAATACACACCAAGAGACTTAACCAAACGGTGAAAATCGAGTGAAAATAGCGGTTTCAGGCAAGGGTGGGGTTGGCAAAACCTTGGTTGCTGGTGTCCTTGCCGAATTTCTTGTTAGAAGGGGATTTAGGGTTCTGGCCATAGACGCAGATCCCGCCCCAAACCTAGCCTTGACACTAGGCATACCGCTAGATGAGTCGATTGAAATTGTTCCAATATCCGAGAATAAAGAGCTAATAGAGTCGAAGACTAAGACAGATTTTGAAGGGGTCTACCGCCTCTCCTTCACCGTCGATGATATCATCGAAAAATTCGCTGTGAAATCTCCATACGGCGTGAACTTGCTTGTTATGGGTACGGTCAGGTCGGCGGGCCAAGGATGCACGTGTCCTGCAAACGCCGTAATTAGGGCGCTTCTTCGACATCTGCTAGTTGCGCACGATGAAGCAGTTGTTATGGACATGGAGGCGGGAGTGGAGCATATGGGCAGGGGAACAGCTAGTCATGTCAATACGATGTTGATTGTTGCTGACCCAGGCATGAAGGCACTAGAGACCGCTAAAAGGATTTACCGATTGGCAAATGATGCTGGCTTGAAAAGGATCTTCTTGGTTGGAAACAAGGTTACAAGCGCGAAAGGAGAGCAAACGATTAAGGAATTTGCAGCCCGTAATCGTATTCCCCTACGTGGGCTGATACCGTTTGATGATATGCTTTTGAACGCAGACATGCTTGGAGAGACCCCTCTCAGGCACGCTGATGACTCAAAGGGCCTTGCAGCCATCCATAGATTGGGCGAGAAACTAATAGAAGAAGCAACTTCATAGGGATTCTTAAATAATCTGCTATGTAAAGACTAGTTTGCCTAAGGGAGAAGTGGATTCATGGATCCGTCGGAGAAGAGAGTCATAGGTTCTCTCCTGCTCTTGTCAGGCTTAACCTTTCTAGTAGTGGGATTATATGCAGGTCAGTTGAATTACATTATGGATGTCATGAAGAGGATATTTGAGACGGCTGTTGCTGGAGTTCCCTGAACCAGAGATCTGCACGAACTCTTCTGATTATTCTACCTTTATGCCCTTGCATTCGCTATCTCAAAGAAAATGGAGTTAGTCTGGTAGTGGAGAATCGAATACGCCTGCAATCAGAAGTGGGGAAGGAGAGAGAAGCTGTTCTTCAGGTTGAAGAATTAATGCTGGTTTCAGCCAGGACGGCCCCAAAATCTGGCGGCGTAGATGACATCTCGACAGCTATTGTCTAGGCTTATCCTGAGCGGGCGCGACAAACGTGAATGGAAAAGTCATCTTTTATGTTCGCTTTGTTTTGAGAAGTTCCTCATGCAGACTGAGAATCTTTGGATTGGCTCTCATAACATCCATGGAGGTAACTATTCCCACAAGTTTTTCATCCTCTACAACAGGCAGTTTCTTAATTTTCCTACTTACCATGAGTCTGGCGGCTTCCTCAACACTGACATCCCCACTGATCGTAACCAGCTGTGGGGACATTATGTCCTTGGCTTTGACAACACTTGGATCAAAGAATGGCTCGGCTATACTGCGCATGATGTCTCTCTCAGTTATGATTCCAACTGGTCTTTCTTCTTCAACGACCAGCACGGAGCCTATTCCAAACTTGTTCATCTTTTGGACTACATCCTTGACGGTGGAGAAGGGCCTAACCGTTTTCACATTTGTAGTCATAGCTTCTCTCACGAGGAGAATTCCAGACATTGCAGTTTCCTCAACCTAAAGCTTCTGAATATCTGGCATTTTATTCTTACTGTATTTATGCATAGCTAGCCAGCCTGCGCTTTCTCGTGCATTTTCTCTAGCGTCCACCTGATGGTTGATTTGAGTTCCCTCGACCTCTCATCTCGAACGTTCTTTATGGTTATCTCTCTGATCTCATCTCCGTCACGTGAGATGTCGTACGAAAGTATCTTCTCCGGAGTGATCTCCCCACTCTCTGCAGCCTCTCGATCCTTCTCTTGCATCTTCGCCAAGACTCTCTCCACAAGGAAGGACATGAAAGGCGGGGTGTTAACGTTGAAGCCCTTCTCCTCAGCCAGCACAACCCGCATGGAATCCTCTGCAATGTATAGATTGGCAAGGAGATTGCCGCCCACGGTTTTCAACGGGACGACGCTCTCATAATCCTCAGGGCGTCTTGGAGACGTCTCCATGACTGCTTCAGGCGGTCTCAGAACTTTCGCCTTCCTAAAGCCCTTCTCCAGCAACGATGAATCAACATACTCAAGTAAGACTCGCAGCCCCTTCAGTTCGGTCTCTGCCTCTTTCACACGCTTTTCCAACAAAGCCTTAAACTCAGCTAGCCGCCTCACCGTCACCTCGTCTTCTTTTTCCGCCATCCGGTTTACCCTTCTTTCACAAGATGCGTTGTGTCCTTATCAAGGCTTCCTGTAAACTAATTAAATAATGCGCCCTTCCTATTACAGAGAAGAATGTACGACTTCACTCTTTTAGTTTCGTGTGCGTGGGGCGCCTACGAAAGAGCAAGAAAAGAAATTCTGCAGATTCTGAGGAAGCTAGATGATCAGGAGCCTTTGGTGAAGCGCACAGCCGCCAGGGGGATAATCGGAGTGAGAACCACAGTAGATTCGCGGGAAGTCATCCAACGACTGCGCGAACTCTTTCATAAAGACCCATTTCTAATTCAACACACGCTCAAGTGGGTGCCGGTGGACCTGTGGACAAGCTCCGCGACGGACTCTATGAGAGAGGGAATTGTAGCGCTCAAAAAGAAAATCCACAGCGGTGAGAGGTGGCGCATGACCGTGGAGAGGCGCCGATACACCAGATTCCACAAGATCGAAATAATAAGGGAACTGGCCGATCTGATAGACGAAGAGGTCGATCTGGAAAATCCAGACAAGATCCTTCACATCGAGATAGTGGGAAAGTACGCTGGATTATCCGTTCTGGCTCCCCAAGACATCTTCTCAGTGGCGAAAACTTATGGCTAGTGCTTCACCAAGTCTTCGACAACCGAATTTTCGGCTATCCTCATGTTGGGCCAGATTCTAGCGCCCTTACGAAGCTTCGCAGAGACACCAATTTCACAACCAGCACCGACTATGGACATCTCGTCGATCTCAACACGTGGACCCACCTTGCATTTCTCAGCAACAACACAATGATTCAGATATGAGCTCTCGCCTATCTCAGTCTCTTCATAAATCAATGAGCCAGTCACTTGTGCCTCCTTCCCAATCATAACATCTGATCCGATTACAGAGTTTGCAGAGATCTTTGAGTTACGCCTGATGACACAGCCATCTCCAATCACCACTGGACCTGTTATCTCAGCTCCACTCTCTATCTTTGTTCCTTCTCCGATCTCAACTGGTCCTTTAATAGAAGCTTTCCTGATTTCAGCATTCTCCGCCAACCTGTTGTCCTTTGACCTGCTTAAGACCCATCGAACGGCTTTCATATAGTTCTCAGGAACCCCAATGTCAACCCAGAATGCACTGGCGAGATACCCGAAAATCTTCTCACCTGAGCTCAGCAGTTTCGGAAAGACGTCCTTGGCGAAATCATGCTCGATGCCACTAGGTATGTAGTCTAGCACCTCTGGTTCCAGTATATATAGGCCGACACTGGCGAAATCGCTGAAAAACTCCTCTGGACGAGGCTTCTCCTTGAATCTTAGGACTCTGTTGCGTGAGTCTAACTGGGCGATCCCGAATTGATGAGGTCTGTCAACTGGGAGCAGGGCTATTGTGGCGACTCCTCCTTTTTCTCTGTGAAAGTTCAGTAAGTGCTTAAATTTCATTTCTGTGATGTTGTCGCCCTGAATGACCGCAAAGATTTCGTTCAAATATTTCTCACTGTTCTTCACAGAGCCGGCGGTTCCCAAGGGCTTCTCTTCTTCAGGATAGACAAGCTTGACTCCGAATTCTGAGCCGTTGCCAAAGTAGCCTATGATCTGCTCTCTGAGGTAATTCGTGGTCACTATCACATCATTTAATCCCTCCCCAGCTGCGGATTTTATTATGTATTCAAGAATCGGCTTCCCAGCCAAGGGTAGCATAGGTTTGGGTCTAGTGTTAGTGAGGGGTCTCAGTCTATTTCCATAGCCACCTGCGAGTACAACTACTTTCATGGTCGACCAACGTCAATAATCATGATGATCGAGCGACATAAGAAGACCCGTTATGTGCCGCCACCAACTACAGACTTCAGTTTATTTATGAAGCATGCGACGAGCTGGCTTCAGCTCGACTCCGCATCTGTCCTCCAAGAAATTCTCAAACTCTCGGAAGACCTGGCTCTCTGTCATGTTTAACTTCACACAGACAGGTTTGCCTTCATAAGCCCAACCTAGGTCGTATATGGCGATTCTGCTGGAAAGCACGGGATTGTTCAGGACTCTCTGTATCAGTTCTTCAGGTGGGGTTTGTGGGAACAACCAAGCCGTGTATGAGACGTCCACAACATGGTAGGAAAGGCCCTGGCGAACAGCGCATTTTTGATTCAAAGCAACCTTTTCAAATGTCGACGGATGGATTGTTCGAATCCAAAGAAGGTTGTGATAATCATCATTTATCTTAACCCAGTCTTCATGTTCAGAAATTTCCCAACCTCTCGATTTACATAAATCTTTAAAATTTTTGAGTAGTTCCCAAATCTTCGGAATAGATAAAACACGACTCATAGAACGCACCAATTAAGTAGTTATATAGAGGTTTGTTCTATTTCGATTGATTTAAGGTTAATGGACAAAAATGTTGTAAAAATGTGGCAATGGAAAGAGTTTTTTGAAAGAATGTCGAAAATCTACTTCTGCGTCTACAATTTTCCGAACAAGACTTTTCCATGAAGCTCCAGAGATCCTTTGTATTTTCTCGACAACAAAGCATATAATTGCAGATAGTTTACTTACTCATTGGCTCAAGGTCAAGATCATGAAGATAAAAAGTGAAGCGGTGGTCCTTGACGACTTAGACCTGGAGATTCTTCAGGCTCTGGAGGAGAATTCGAAGCGGACTTATACGGAGATTGGTCGTCTCTTAGGCGTGGCGCACTCGACGGTTTACGACCGCATCAGAAAAATGGAGAAACAGGGCATTATCAGAAAGTACAGCGTGATCTTGGATCTGGAGAAGGCCGGAGTTAAGTACATCACTGCCGTAATGACGGTGTTTACAGATCCTAAGGAAAGCGAAAACGTCGCAAAGAGACTATCAGGGTTAGAACAGGTTCTGGAGGTTTCGACATCGCTCTCTGAGGAACTGCTGATAATAGCAAAGGTGGTCGCTGAAGACCAGGAGAAGCTTCACTCGTTCATCGCTCATTCGGTTGCACCGCTTCCAAGCGTGTTGAGAATCCGAACTTCAATCGTGACCAGAAAGTACAAAGAAGAATGTGCAAACAGTTTTCTTCAGTCGAGAGGGAGTTAGAGTTGATCGAGATGAAGAGATTTCGAAGATTATTTATGAATGAAGTTGACATCACTAAGATGTGGGGCCACTAGGTTATGTTGACTTCGCCCGCCGCTAGAATTCTCAGGAAACTGCCAAGGGAGAATGCGTTCTACTTCTTCACGTCTATTGGGAACTACATTGGCGAGAAGGCGGCGTCTCTGGAGGAATTTGTGGAGAGAGTCCGAGAGGTTAATGTCAAATCGTTAGAGTTTCACCTCTATCGGGGGGATTTTGAGAGGTGGACGGACCAAACCCTCGAAGATCGGGAGTTGGCTGAGAGGATTAGAAGCTTGAAAAGTCTAAGTCCATTAGGGGATTCCTTGCGAGATCAGCTTCTTCTGATTGTTTCGAAGCGATATCAACGGTTGAAAGGCCAGTCTGCAGCTGAGTCTATGTGATTCTGAAGAAGCGATGTTAGGGTCTGCGGGGCCTGTGTGTGCAAAATTGGTAACTTTTGGTAACTTTTAATTGTTTCTGGTTGTTTTTTGTGGGTGGTGGTTGTGGTGGAGGAGTTTGTGGCGCGGGTGTTCAGCGGGGGGAAGGTGACCGTTCCGAAGCGTTTGCGGGAGGTGTTGGCGGTGGCGGATGGGGATTATGTTCGGTTGGCGGTGGTGGAGGTTATGAAACAGGAAGGTAGGAGGTGGGTGCGGAAACGGGTGCAGTCCTGAGGCGTCTGCGTTAGACATGGTTTTTTTGGTTTGATTTTTTAGTTCTTTGTTGCAAATTTGTTTATTTGGTGGTTTTGCGCCTTTCTAGGTGAGTTTTGCGGATGGCGAGGTGAGGCTGGGGGTTGAGCGCGTTGAAGCATGGGTTCTTCCGGAGGGGGTTCATGCTCTGTGATCGGTGTGTGTTGAATACGCGGTGCGAACGTTTTGAGCCTGGTGGGGCTTGTGGGGTGGAGCGGGAGGCGTATGATGGGCTCGTTTCGCAGCTGATGAGCCAGTACGAGCTAGAGGGTCTTGCGGATGAGATTTTGGCGGGTCGGGTTGCGATGTATCTGATTCGGATTGCCCGCGCGGAGGCTTATGAGTCGGCGATCGGCGTCACAGACAAGCTGGTCTTGTGGGGGCGGTACATCCGTGGGTTGGATAATACGCTGCGGGGGGTGATGCGGGATTTGGCGGTGACCAGGGCGAAGCGGAAGCAGCTGGAGAAGGGCGAGGAGTTGATGGTCAGTCTGGATGAGCTGCTCAGGAAGTCTGTGCGGAAGTCGGAGCCTAGGAAGCGGGCATCCTTCCGGGGGCAGAAACAACGCGCAAGTCGCGCGTCTATGAGCGTGGTGTGGACCGATTGGAGGAGGGAAAGTCAAATGCTTCGGCGAGGTAGTGTGACGGTGGACATGGAGGATGAGGCGGAAGAAGATTCCTAGGAAAGCTGTGGAGCGGTTGATGAAGCATTGCGAATGGCTGAGTAAAGGGTCGGAGCGGACGGCTGCTGAGATTTTCGAGGAGTATTTGGGGTTGATGCGGAAGCATGCGGAATATTTTTTCCGTGACCCTTGGCCAAAGCAGTATGATTTCGAAGCGGCCACCACATTCGCGGATGCAGACCTTGAATTTCTGAGCGATGGGACGGAGGGGGAATACGCCGAGAGGTTTAGAACTCTGTTGCTGAAGAAGAACATCAATTTGGAGCATGGTTTCATGCAGCTCATTGGGCCCTTCTGGACTTGGCAGGCGTTTCATGACGAGTTTATCCGTCCCACCTACGTGCCAGTGCAGGAGGTCTTTGATGCGCTGAGTGAAGGCGATCACGACGCTAGGAGCGTTCTGGATAAGTTAAAGGAGACGTTTAGTATTTGGTTGATTCACGACGGACTGGTTGACTTGGCGGAGCACAGGTATCTTGAGAAGAGTGTAGCTCGCTTGCTTGCAGGTTTGCTTGAGCTGTTGCATGCGGATGAGGGGTTGCCGGCGTGCCACAACTATGGGTGCGAGTCAAAGCGAAAAAGGCTACATAACAAAAGCGATTCCGACAAGAACTTTTGAAGAAGCGCTTCCACGTGAATCTGGTTTGTTATTTCAGGGTGTCTTTGATGCCTTTCGTCAGGTTCCATTTGGGTTCGAAGTTTAGCAGTGTTTGGGCCTTAGAGATATCGTAGACGAAGACGGAGAAGTCGAAGATGCGGGCTGGTTTGATTTCCATAGTGAGGCTGGTTTGCATGGCGTCGATGCAGAGTTCGCAGACGTCTTTGATGCTGGTGGCTCGGCCGGAGCCGATGTTGTAGGCTTGGCGGGTGTGTTCGGTTTCGAGGGCGAGAAGGTTTGCGTGTACGACGTCTTTGATGTAGATGAAGTCGTTGGTTTGTCTTCCGCCGAAGACTGTGGGTCTTTTGCCTTCTTTGATGCGTTTGATGAAGGCGCCGACGGCGCCCCAGTCTTTGCCTTTTCCGTAGATGTAGCCGTAGCGCAGAATCACGTATGGCAGGCTTTCGCCGTAGAGGAAGATCCAGTCTTCCCCCTGTTTCTTCGTTAGGCCGTAGACGCTTTGGGGCTCTCTGTTGGCGTCTTCGCGGATAGGAATAGGAGCGTCATGGCTGTAGACAGAGCCGGTGGAGCTGTAGACGAGTCTTTCAGCTTTTTTCTCGATGCATGCTTTGATGATGTTGATTGTCCCTTCGACGTTCACTCTGGTGGCGTTTTGAGGGTTTCTTGTTGCGTCGCCGAATCGGGCGATGGCGGCTAGGTGTAGCACTTTGTCGCCTTTCTGAAGGATTTCTTTGAAGTCTTTGTCCAGTATGTTTCTGGTGGTTATTATGCAGTGTTTGTCTCCTGTGAATTGGGCTTTCAGTTTGGAGTCTTTGAGGTCTGTAGCCAGCACATCGTAGCCGGCGTCGAGCAGCCCTCTCACGGTATGTAAGCCCACGAAGCCGTTTGCACCCGTTACGACCACTCTTGCTGAGTCCAGTTTCGACAGCGTCCTTTCATCTATTTTTGAGGAATTATGGAGATACTATTGCTTGGATATAATAGGTTTGGGTCGCTTCTTTGTTGAAGACACTTGGGACCTACGTGGGCATGCCGATGCCTACGCCGCGGTAGGAGAAGCCGGCTTCCTTGCAGTCTCTCGGATTGAAAACGTTTCTGCCGTCGACTATTACGAGTGTGGCGAGGAGTTCTTTGAGGCGGTCTAATGCGATGTTGAAATAGTCTGTGTGCGGGGTTACGATGACTACGCAGTTCTTGTTTTTGAGGGCGTCTTCTAGGTGCTCTGTGAGGGCTATGCCTTCAAACTCTTTGACGTACGGATCGTGTACCACGATTTCTTTGCAAAGGTCTTTGAGGAGGTTGTAGAGGGGCATTGTCGGCGTGTTCCTTGTGTCGTTGGAGTCTCTGGTGAAGGCGAGGCCGAGGATGCACACTTTGGCGTCCTGTAGCTTCAGGTCTTTTTCAGCTAGTGCTTCTGTTATCAGATCTCTCATGTGTTGGGGCATGAAATCGTTCATCCTCCGGCTCTCGACGAGAATCTTGGGGGCGAACGCGAAGGTGCCGTAGGCGTCTAGGCTGTGTTTCAGTAGCCATGGGTCTTTGGGGATGCAGTGGCCGCCGACGCCTGCTCCGGGGATGTGCAGCATTCTGTAGGGGTTTTTCGAGGGGTTGGAGGGGTCGTTGGGTAGGGAGTTTACGAAGCGTCTGACGTCGTGGACGTTGACGCCGAGGCTCTCGCATATTAGGGCGATTTCGTTTGCGAAGGCGATGTTGACGTCGCGGTAGGTGTTTTCGGTGACCTTGGCTACTTCTGCGGTGAGACAGTCTGATGGGAACAGCTCTGCCTTGATGATGTTCTTGTAGAAATCGATGCCGCGTTGGGTGCCTTCCGGGGTCAGTCCTCCCACGATCCTCGGCATGTATTCTAGGTTGTGGAGTAGGCGGCCTACTGTGACACGTTCGTACGAGTACACAAGGTTGAAGTCTTCGCCTGCCTTCATTCCAGAGGCTTCTTCCAACATCGGTTTTACGATGTAGTTAGTGGTTCCAGGAGCTACTGTAGATTCTAGAATGACCATTGCTCCCTTTTTCATGTGTCTTCCAACGGCTTTGGAAACTTCTTTCAGTGAGTCGTATCGCGGCACACGGTCCTCATCAACTGGCGTCTGAACATCAATAAGAATTACATCAGCTTTCTCACAGACAGAGATGTCGTCGGTGACTCTGAAGCTGCCTTTCCTCACCACCTTTTCAATGAGCTCTGGCAGGCCTGGTTCGTCGCCTCTGATGGGGCATTTGCCTGCGTTGAGATAATCGATCTTCCACCCTGACCTTTTGGATCTTCGCTGGACGCCGATGACGTTGAAGCCGTTTACATCGGCTAACATGGCAGCTGCTGGAATGCCCGTGTATCCCATTCCAATTACTACGATCTCCAAGATAGTCACACCTTCATACGTAACCAAATCTAGTAAGATAAGGATGAAGTTATCAAGAAAACGATTGAGTTTGTAGTTTTGCTGTAATATATTGGATATCTTTTTCGTTGACCGACGGGTGGACCGGTAGACTAAGAACTCGCCTGCATGATTCCTCAGTCACTGGACAAATCTTTTTGTCATAACCTAGCTTGCGGTACGCAGATTGTTTATAAATTGGCATGGGGTAGTGGACAGCTGTGCCGATGCCCATTTCCTTCAAATGATCAGCGAGCTTGTTTCTCTCCAGTGGATAGTCGTCCTCTACCTTGACCACATACTGGTAGAAGACATGTTTAGCGTATTCCTCTACATAAGGAGGGGTCAGACCGTGGAGATTCTCTATTCCTTCATCTAGCTTCTCTGCGTTCTTCATTCTTTTCTCGTTACGTTCTTCAAGTTTGCCGAGTTGCACGAGTCCAATAGCGGCGGACAGCTCTGTCATGCGGTAGTTATATCCGATTATGGTGTGGTGGTATTTTTCGGTTTGACCGTGGTGTCGGAGTAGACGGATTCTTTTGGTCACTTCGCTGTTGTTTGTGGTGATCATTCCTCCTTCGCCGGTTGTCATGTTTTTTGTGGCGTAGAAGCTGAAGCATCCAATGTCTCCTAGACTGCCGGTTTTTTGCTCTTTGTATTCGGCTCCGTGTGATTGGGCGGCGTCCTCTATCACGTAGATTTCATGATCTTGGGCAATCTCTTTCAGCTCATCCATTTTTGCTGGTTGTCCGAACAGGTGTACGGGTATTATTGCTTTCGTTTTTCCAGTGACCTTTTCATTCACATCTGCAGGGTCTATGTTGAAGGTTTTTTGGTCGATGTCTGCGAATACAGGTTTTGCGCCGTGGAATAGCACGCAGTTGCTGGTGGCTATGAAGGAGAAGGCTGGAACTATCACTTCGTCGCCGAGATCTAGCTTGAGGGCTTTTAGGGCGAGGTCGAGGGCGATGGTTCCGTTTGTGACGGCTACGGCGTGTTCTACACCGATGTAGTCTGCAAACGCCTCTTCGAACGCTTTGATCTGCTTTCCTTGAACCAGCATGCCGGATCGGAGGACCCCTCTTATGGCGTCCTCTTCTTCTCTTCCTAGGAGTGGTTTTGCGATCGGTATTTGTCGCTTCATATTAAAATTACCGTTCATCCTGCAATTTTGCATACTCTTCTTTCGGTATCTCGTATTTCTCGTCACAAATGGGACAGACCATCAAAACATCTTTCTGATGCTCTTCTTCTTTTGTGAGTCTTCTGCCGCATTTGCAGACAAACCCTCTGATTTTGGCTGGGTTTCCATAGGTGAGAGCATGCGGTGCGATGCCTTTTGTCACTATGCTGCCGGCGCCTATCATAGCATATTCCCCGATTGTTAGGCCGCAGATTACGACTGTGCCGGCTCCTATGGATGCGCCTTTTTTCACCAAGGTTGGCACGATTTTCCAGTCGGTGCTGTGACTCCTTGGGTAGAGATCGTTTGTGAAGGTGACGTGGGGGCCTACAAAGACGTCGTCCTCGATCTTCACTCCTTGATAGAGGGTTGCTCTGTTCTCGAGTTTTACACGGTTTCCGATCTTGACGCCTTTTCCTACGTAGACAGAGTATCCAAGCACGCATTCTCTGCCTATCTCTGCGTCTTCCCTTACGTGGACAAAGTGCCAGACCTTTGTGCCGTCTCCGATTCTCGCCGTCTGTTCAACGATCGCCGTTGGATGAACGTAAGCCTTATTCACAGAGGAACCTCCATCTAATTGAAAGCTTGACACATAAATAACGCTTTAGCGTTTTAGAAGGATGCGGAGAGAGGTGCACAAAACATGAAGATTGCACTTGTCATTGGGGCGAGGCCTCAGATCATCAAGTCGGCGCCGATAGTCCACGAGGCGTCTGGGGATGTTGAGGTAGAGTTTCAGCTGGTTCACACTGGGCAGCATTATGATTTTGAGATGTCGCGGATATTTTTTGGGGAGTTGGAGTTGCCCGATCCCGTGATTAACTTGGGCGTTGGGTCTGGATCTCATGCTTGGCAAACAGGTAAAATGATGATTGGACTTGAGGGGGCCATTGAGAAACTAAGACCTGATGTTGTTTTGGTTCCTGGGGACACGAACTCTACGTTGGCTGGGGCGCTTGCGGCTGTGAAGCTTCAGGTGCCAGTGGCTCATGTGGAGGCTGGGGCGAGGAGCTATGATCTGAGGATGCCGGAGGAGGTTAATAGGCGGTTGACAGATCATTGCTCACGAATGTTGTTTGCGGCAACAGAGAATTGTGTGAAGAACCTGCTGAAAGAGGGGACAATCGAGGATCAGATACATCTTTCGGGCGATACTATGTATGATGCTTTATTGAGGCATAAGGCTGGGGCTCTCAGAAGTCGTATTTTGGAGGAACTTGGTTTAGCGGTGGGTGAATATGCGGTGCTTACGGTTCATAGACCTGAAAACGTGGATGACCCTGAAGCTCTAAAGGCCATAATGGAGGCAATGATTGAGCTGAAGGAATTGCCAATAGTTTTTCCGGCTCACCCCAGGACTATGGAGAGATTGAAAGCCGCGGGTTTGTTAAGGAGAGTGAAAGAGGCCGAGCATGTGAGGCTTGTTGATCCTTTGGGGTATCATGAGATGCTTCGGTTGGTGAAGGACTCTAGGATTGTCTTCACCGATTCTGGTGGATTACAGAAGGAAGCTTTCTGGCTTTCTACTATGTGCATCACTCTGAGAGAGAGGACAGAGTGGGTGGAGACTGTAGAGTTGGGCGCCAACATGCTTGTAGGGAATAACAAGAATATGATTGTTCGAAAAGTAAGAGAATGCCTTGCTACGGAGGGTTCAGAAACAAGGCTAGCAGGGTTGCCTAAGCTCTTTGGGGAAGGAGATGCTTCATCAAAAATCATCGAGGCGCTGAGAAAGATCTGCTAGTCTTTCCTATGTAAACGCCTGAGGATCCAACTTGATAGCTCAAGCCTTCCTTGGCGATTTCTGCCACGCTGTCACCAAAACAGCAAATTGTGCCCGCGGTGTGGACGACGAATAGATATATTGTTACACCATTTTATAAGAAACCAAGATCATCTCATGTAGTCTGCTGCCATGGAACTGGTGAAAATGGAAGAAATAAAGGAGATGGATTCGGCGCGCCTTGCCAAGGGTTCTGCCTACCTCGTAACTCAAAGCGTTGCCACGACGATAATCGGCACGGCTGCGTTGGCTTTTTTTGCGAGGGCGCTGACACAGGCCGAGATTGGCGTTACTGTAGCCTTGACGCTCACTTTGGAGATGGCTCAAGTGTTGGCTGATCTCGGATTCAGCAGTGGACTGACAAAATATGTGGCTGAATACAGAGGAAAAGAAGTGGACTACACGTTCATGTCATTCGGGGCGGTTTTGGTGAAAGTTCTTATATCTGGGTTTGCAGGCGCCTTGGTTGTTTTGACAGCTCCATGGTTGTCGGGATTTTTGCTAAGAAGCAAAGAATATGCCTTTTTGTTTCAGTTGCTTAGCATAAACCTCCTTGCGCTTTGCTTGAGTACTACGATAAATTATCTTCTCTTGGGGGTGAATAGGATACGGGAGATGGCGATTTTGAACATAATCATGGTTTTGGTAGGGAAGATGTCCGCCGTCGGCTTTCTGATATTAGGATTTGGGCTGGATGGGCTCGTCATTGGTTCGACTTTGGGCGGCCTAGCTCACGTTATTCCGGGCTTCTTGATTTTGATAAGAAACAAGTATGTTAGAATTCATCAAATTAGAGAGGTGATCCCCTACCTGAAGACGTTGGCAAGGTTTTCATGGCCGCTTTTTCTCACTAGCATTATTTTCCTCTTCTACAACTGGTTCGATCGGGCTTTTCTGCTTGCCTTTGTATCCTTGAGCGACGTTGCAGTTTATAGTGTGGCCATTAAAGCATTCAGTGTACTCTCTGTTGTCTCCTTAGCCTTGACCAATACTTTGTTTCCATATTACAGTGAAAAGTATGGAAAAGATGAACAGCAGAGAATTATTGAAGGTGTACGTGGGTCCTCTCGTTACATCGCACTGCTCTATACACCACTTGCCTTGGGGCTGATGGCTACCGCAGGCTCAGTAATGAGACTTTTTGCTGGACCAGCATATGCTAGCGGTGACGTAGTTCTAGGCATCCTTTGCCTCTTTGGAGGAATCAACGGTCTGACGGCTTCTTTTGGGGGTTTGCTTCTCGTTTTTAACATGACACCGACTGTTCTATTGATAAATGTCGCCGCGATTGTCGGTAGTATGATGATGTCGCCGGTTTTGTTGCCTTTGCTTGGCGTTGTGGGTATGGCTATTATCAGAGGGGTTGCTATGATCGTAAGCCTTGTTTTGACGATTTTTGTCCTACGCAAGCGTATTCCCATAAGATTTGATAACGGAGCAATTTGGAGAAGTTGGACTGCGGCCCTTGTTATGTTTGGGGTTGTATGGTTTGTAGGGCGTATACATTTTAGTTCGTATCTACTACCACTCTACATCGTTGTGGGGACCATCGTGTATGTAGTTGTCTTAAGACTTTTGAAAGCTGTGAATCAGAACGACATGAGACTTATCCGAAGTCTACTAGGAGAGAGAGCAACTGTAATAGTTAATATTATTGAAAAGGTTCTCATCTAATTGCAATCATAATTTTGTATCTTGCAACGATCTTGCTGAAAATCCACGCATGCCCTTCGCGTGTATTCCAACTCTCTCTTGTTCAATCCTTACCGTATACTTGGAAAATCTGTCATTTCTGTTTTTCCAAGGGGCAGATACGCATCCAATTGCGTCATAAGAGAAGAAGTTCTCGACTCATATCAGAGCGATTAGTATATGAAGAGGGGTAAACCAAGTAGTTGTGAGGATGATGGGCAAAATTAGCTTGTTTGTGTCTGGTCTGAAGACGAAGATTAATTTTTTTTACCTTCTGGCTTTTGTTCCACTTGGGCTAATCGTGTATCACAAGTATGTTACTGAACATAGCATGCTTAGTGTGCTGATTCCTTTTTATGGGTTCCTTCTTCTTTTCTTTAAAAAAGACAGGCTCCTTCAGTTAAATGATGGTGGCAAAGTGCAGCGATTTGTAGGTCTTGTTGCTATATTGGTTAGTTTCTTCACTTATTATACGCTCGCGGGTTCTCCTGATCTTTATGGTGCGGGAGCCGCCTTTTACGCTGTCTATATTGTAGGGTTGTTTTTGGTTTTCTTTAGTATTCCAGCCTTGAGGGAGTCTCTTTCTATACTCTTTCTTGTTGTTGCTGGAGGTTTTAGTCCTTATATTGCTGAGTGGTTGACATACCAGATGGAACCGTTGGTGCCGTATTTTGTGCGCATCATGATGTTTGTTCTGGCGGTGCTGCGTATTCCTGCGACACTTCACAATCCTACCGTAATTGTGCTCAATACGTCAGAAGGACCCGTGTGGGTACCGTTTGAAGCTGGGTGCATAGGCTTCTACGGCTTCATGGTTTTTTCGATCATAATTGTGGTTACGATGATGGAGGAATCGGCAAGCCTGCGAACAAAGTTGTTGTGGTCCTTGGGAGGACTTGTAGGCGCGTTTGTTATAAATATCATTCGAGTCAGCCTGATATCTGCAGTTATCTACTATTTTGGATATAAGGACTGGGGAAGGATCCATGCTTGGATAGGATATGCGCTGTTTTTCCTGTGGTTGGGATTCTTCTTTGTAATATTTTCTAAAAGAGAAGCTATTCAAAGCAAGATTCGAGTGTTATGGCAGAAGCCTTGATTCGAGTGGGTTCAAGCGTAGGTTCGTGTGTGGCGCAATGTTTATCATAGATCTAACAAAAGCTTAGTCAGAGATGCTGCGCACGCGTAAGAACCATACCTGTCGAGTGGAAACCTTGATAAGAGGTAAGCTGATACTCAGGTGATAAAAACGGATTCACAGTTTCATGGCTTTGCTAGACATAACCTCCATCATCATGGCCTAGTTTTAGGCCCTGGACCGAGTGGTT
Organism: uncultured Candidatus Bathyarchaeia archaeon; assembly: GCA_964347995.1. GTDB lineage: Archaea > Thermoproteota > Bathyarchaeia > Bathyarchaeales > Bathyarchaeaceae. The sequence continues at coordinate 58,428 of CAYGBA010000002.1, forward strand.
CTTGGGACGAGGGCGCGGCTTCGCTTGGGTGCGCATTTCTAGACCCAGATGATCCGGATAAGGTGTTTCTCTTTTACAGTGGTGTACCGGATAAACAATGGTCGCGTGGGGCCATTGGACTGGCGATCTCGAATGATGGTTTCAATTTTAGGAAGATCAGGGATAATCCTATCATTGAAGGGTCTGATGATTTGTTTCATGCGAAGGAGGTAGTATTTCCAGCTGTGGTTAGGATAAATAACAGGTTTTTTATGGTGTTCACCTGTAGGGTTTCGCACAGATCTCCTCGACTTCTAGGTATAGCCTATGCTGATGATTTGAAAGGTCCATGGAAGGCTATACGTTGGTTGATAAAGCCTAGCGAACCGTGGGAAGGTAACAATATAGACAATGGGCCTGGATTGGCACGTCTGACTGAGGATACTTTTTTGGTTTATTATAGTAGCCTCTCGCAGAGAACAACCGTTAGACAAGTTTTGGCACAAAGCCTCCGCAGGCTCCATCTGCCTTTCCCATACTTCTATTTTACCAGAAGAATCGGTGTTTTGAAGGTAAGGATAAGAGGAACAACAAAATCAAAGATCGAAGCGCAAAGATACATAAATAATCCATTAGGACATTTGAATGGGGCAAGGGGGAATTGGAATGAATCCCTATTTTGCCCGGGCTACATGGCATTCGAAAAGACACATTGCCTATTTCCCGCTGCATCGATATACTCAAGTTGTACCCCTAAGCAGTCTGTTGGCTTTGCATCAAGTACTGCACCATTCTTTCCAGAAAATGAAACTGGTATTCAAAGGCTATTCGACGGTTCGGCAGAGAAGAAACGAATAATGCAGGATTCAGTTGGTGAAATAGCCCTAGACACGCCCAGCCCAATTTTGAGAACTACGCGTGGCAATGACATTTTCCTATATTATGGAGTCATGGATAGGAAAGACGGTGTATGGAAAACAGGGTTATCAACATTCACCTTGGAATGAAGTAAGCAGATATAAGGTTGCATGGTGACTAGGGTCCGTCTAGAAGTGATGGTTCTTATCCATTGGTGGATGGTTTTCTGTAGTAGAAGATTGTGAGCTTTTCTTCGCCTTGGTAATCAAGGGTTTTGTAGGTTGGGAGTCCATTTTGTTTTGCTTGCGATTTTGTGTGGTTGTATTCGTCTGCGCCTAGTCGTGGTTTTTCTATGATGAAGTATGCTGTGGTGGCGTTGTTGGTTTTCATGGCTTCAATCATTGTCTCGTTTGTGGGGTTTTTCCTCATTTGGATGAAAAGTGTTACTCCATGAGGATCGGCATAGAAGAAGTAGTATGCACTTGGGTTTCTGACTCCGACAACAGCTCCCCCTGCAAAGACCATCCATTGGTCACAGATTACAATATATCTTTCATTGGTAGTTTTGTCGATGTGTCTTGCCGCTTCTATCTCGTACGAAGTCGTTTGTAGGGGTGCCCAATGTGGGTAACCGTAGAGAAGGGAAGCTGTAGTCGACCCTGAAATCAAGATTAAGACCAGAACGTACGCAGCGATAGACTTTACATTCACATAGTTGGAGAGTCCACTAGAGGATGGAAGCCTCAGTTTGCTCCAGAGTTTACCCAATATATTGGGCTTCGTTCCAAGCAAGAATGTGATGATCCCCCCAGCAGCTATTGCTATAAAGGGGACTGCGATGAAATCCCTGAAAAGCCAAAGTCTTTCTTCTCTAAAGGGAACATTTACCATGAAAAACCTCAAGATCCGGTAATCGATAAAGACCATCAAATATCCTAAAGAGAGGAATAGTATACTCGTATGAAATTTCTGATGTTGACTGTTTCTAGTGTTGCTTAACAGATATATCATGCAGACAAGTCCGACCAGAGGCACTATGCCAAAAACCAGAGCTTTTCTAATGTCGAAATGCGCATATTCCCCGATTAGAAACAATCCTATTGTTTCTCCCATAGATAATCCATAGAGTTTGTCTAAACCAAAATAAGAGCGAATATGATGAAAGACCTGGTGATATCCCAGAGAGAGAGGCAGAAGGCTGATGGAAAAAATGAACGAAACCAGTAGCGAAATCCTTGCAGTTATTGGCGATGTGTCTTTTTCTTTCTTATATGTTTTGAGGATTATAGCCAGCAGAAGAAACGAGAAGGATATGATCCCAGTCAGGAAATGTGATAAGAAGGAAATCAGAGAAAAAGCCACCATCAAGAATGTTGCGTTTGATTTGTTGGAGGAGATGTACTTCAAGAAGAAGAATAGTGAGTAGAAGAAGAATATGTATCCTAGACTGTTTGGAACCGAGATGGTTCCCCAGTAGACGCAGAAGGGAGATGAGGAAACTAATAGGCTTGCGAGAACCGAAACGTTCTCATTCCCACTTAGGGTCTTCGTAGCCGCGAATGCGGCTACGGGGACGAAGACTCCCCACAAGAGTGGGACAAGAAGTATATGACTCCAATACACGTCCACGCCGAACATTCGGGCAAGAATCACATTTAGAGCTGTTTGAAAATTGATTCCTCTAGACCATTGATACATCTGTAGTAAAATATTCTCCACGGGCCCTTTGGCTACCCCGTGAAGAGTGACGTTGTCGAATACGAGTCTAGTTACACTTAAACTCAGTTGTTGACCGCCTACATCTCCGGCAGGGAAAATGATAACAAAGAAACTGTGGGAAAGAATTGAATGGACAATGATGAAAAGCAACTTGTAGGTTACATTCTCAGAGGAAAAAAATATTCCAAGTAGCAATAGAGTGGTGGCAAAGAACGTAGGTATGAAGGCGGGGTGCATGACCTCCCATACGGTATGCACCTCACCTGCTCGTGACAAAAAGAGTATGTAAAATGAAAGAGCAACCATTGACAAGTATAGTATTCTAATCACATACAAGCGTGTGCCAATGCTTCTTTCATTGCGTGTAGACTGCTTCGGCTTCAGCTTCGACTCTGATTTCCCATGCTTTGCTTTCAAATGTCTTGTGAGGGAAGTCAGGGTGGCTACAATACAGAGTACGATTGCTGATCTTATGATGTCAAGATTATAGATAATCATGACTAGCCAGCTAACCACGCCCAATAGGGCGATGAGTGATAGAGTTCCAAACGTTAGCCTCAAGAAGGGTTTCTCTTCCTCAAAGAGTGTGTGCGCTAAGAAGGTTCCGTTGATGAATAAGTAGATGATGGAGGCTATGCCTCCTACTAGTGGCAAATTGACGGTGCTCAGGTTTGTGAAGATGACCAAAATTGTTGCAAATGAGAGGATTGTAAATAGGAACTTCTTATCGGATATTATAATTGCTTCTAGCTCTGAGAACTGGAATCTGATGTTCAACTTTTTCACTGGATCGAAGGTGTTTTGTATTTTAACCTTGTGTGTGCGACGTTAACTGTCAAGATGCATATTAAAGGTTTTTATTACCGGATCTCAGAGCTCACATTCCATTTTGCCATTAGTGTGCAGTCGTATCAAAGACGTAATCAAACATGCAGGAACTATAGTATACTTCTAGGGAAAAATTACTGAAAGTTTTTTCAATGCGTATTCCCTCTTTTTCTTAGAAAGCGAGTGAGAGAAGTGAGAGTGAACAGGAAGATTGTTCTAGTCGCTTTTTTAGTCGTTTTGACAGCACTTAGTCAGCCATATGTAGCTCCAGTAGGAGCGGAAGCACACACAAGCTCAGATGAGATCGGAGAGAGCAATGACCTTCTTCTTGCAGAAACTAGGTCGTTTGTAGAGGGCAGTGGAACCTATTTTGATATAACTAATAGCGATTATCTTAACATCAGTTTAATGAGTAGTGAAATGGTCTACATGCTCTTGGAATCCGTCCCGAAGATGGTCAGTTTTATCATAGAAGGCGACAGCTCAGCAACCTCAACCATTTTGAGCTTCACTGGCTTCCCACCTAACGCCACGTACTATCGATATCAAGACGGTAACTTAACAGAGAGCTTCACAACAAATTCTGACGGTAACTATAGCTACGCGCAAGACATTGCCAGTCCACATCACATATTCATTGCAGAAAACGCTACTACAATCTATATTCGACCTGACGGAACTGTTTATTCAGATACCGGTCAACCAGTACCTATTAGCGTAAGCGTGGTTGACGGCGTCTATACTTATTCCTTCACTAGCGACATCAGTGAAACGATCGTAGTGCAACGAAGTAACGTGGTAATAGAGGGGAATGGTTATACACTGGAGGGTTCTGGAAGCGGTAACGGATTCTATGTACGTTACATTAGCGATATGACTATAAAGAATGTAGTTATCAAAGGGTGGAGCTATGCAGTCGCGTTATACCGATCTAGCGATAACAACATTTCAGGCAACACCATCACCAACACCTGGGGGGGCATCCAGCCACAGCAGTGTAGCGGCGACACTATCTCAGGCAACACCATCACCAACAACACATATGGCATCCGTCCTAGATACCGGTGTAGCGGCTACAACATTTCAGGCAACACCATCAACAACAGCGTCGGTGGCATCTACCTGTGGAATGCCAGCGGCAGCATTTCAGCCAATATCATCAACAACAGTAGCGCGTATGGCATCCACTTTGACACGTGCTACGGTAAGGGGGGCAACAACGTTTCAGGCAACACCATCAACAACAACAACCTAGGGGGCATCAGCCTGGCAGGTCCGTCTAGCGGTAACAACATTTCAGGCAACACCATCAACAACAACGGCCGCAACGGCATCGCGTTATGGAAGTTCAGCCACAACAACAGCATTTCAGGAAACACCATACAAAACAACAATCGGAATGGTATCTACCAATACAATTCTAGTGGCAACAACATTTCGGGTAACACGATACAAAACAACAACTGGGATGGCATCAGTATGGCAGGTGGGTCGAGCGGCAACAGCATTTCAGGAAACACCATACAAAACAACAACCAGAACGGCATCGTTCTTTGGGAGTCCAGCGGAAACATCATCCACCACAACAATATCATCGATAACTCAAAGCAAGCCGTTGATACAGACCCAGCAGCTAACGATTGGCATCACCCTGACTTGTTGGAAGGAAACTACTGGTCTGACTATCCCGGTGTGGACGACGGAAGCGGCACGGGCAAGCACTCTATAGCTGGCGATGGCATAGGAGACACCAACATCCCTTGGCCAGCCACAGACTACG
>CAYGBA010000003.1:0-51409 GCA_964347995.1 uncultured Candidatus Bathyarchaeia archaeon
TCCTAGAAGCCCAAAACTGGAGATGGATCTGACTTTACTCTTGTTGTCATTAACTTCAACAACTAAAAATCTGATATTTAGAGAACATAATCAATAAGATCGTTGCTCGTCGTACGAGTCTGTTATCCGACTATAGCCAAGAGAGGAAAATTTCAATCAGTCTGTTATCCGATAACTTTAAATGATCTACTGAGACTATCAATAACGCTGGTCCTAGAGGGAGTAGTCATGCAAAATGTCTTGCAGGCGAATTTGAGTGTTCCAAGTCCTATGCTCTTTTGGACCGACAGCAACATAAACTTAAGGAGGTGACGAGATGAGAAGAAAAAACCGGGTATTCATTTCGCTAATCGCGTTGTTCATTGTTGGCGTAGTCTTGGTCGGAGACGCGGCAGCTTCTTCTGGAACGACGATTTCTGTTGATCCGCCGGATATATGGGATCCAGCTATGGTTCCAGGCACACAGTTCACGGTTGACATAGTCGTCGACTACGTGGAAAATCTTTGGGCCTACCAGATCGAACTCTCCTTCAACCCTCAGGTGATACAAGGGATAAGCTATGAAAATGGACCCTTCATGGAGAGTAAAGGTGGGTCTGCTGAATTCGTTGCAGGTCAGGGCTTCGACAACACAGAGGGAAATCTGGCGCTCTTCGGAGCGTACCTAGATCCTATGGCGAACTATCCGTACGGCAGTGACGGGGTTCTAGCCACCGTGACGTTCGAAGTTGTTGGATATGGTAAATCCAGCATACTTCTGGGAGATGACACAGGGCTTACAGATGCCGACGGGGAATGGATTACACATGGCCCCGAAAACTTGAATCATGGGCAATTTGCTAACGCAGAGGTTCATGACGTAGCCGTGACTGACATATCAACAAACTGGCGCTGGTGCGTTCAAGGTGATCCCGTAGACATCACTGTGATCGTCGAAAATATGGGAGACTTCGTGGAAACTTTCGATGTGAAAGTGTACTGCGTTCAAATGGGTAGTTCTGGCGAGGAAAATTTCATTGGGATAGAGGCGGTTGAAGATTTCGCACCAGGAGAAGCGAAAACTCTATTCTTTGTCTGGGATACTACAAGCGCCTCCGTTGGCTCCTATAACATCTATGCTGAAGCAATCGAGGTTCCAGGCGAATCCGCTTGGACAACCAATAACATCGTGGAAACACCCTTTGGAGGTGTCTGCGTCAGGCTGCCGAACCCAACTCTGCTTGATCATATGATTTCGTGGATGAACCTCGCTGTGAGGGCTGCGCTCCCCGTCTCAGTGTTCGCAATGATTGTGGTGATCATCATCAAGGCATTGACGTCAGTGAGGGTACAATTGCCAACTCGCCTTTGGAAGAGAGCATAGCCACGATATGGGAAGCCTACATGGGCTTCCCTCAACACCCACCTTTCTATTTTCCGATTTACTGATACAATAAAGGCTTTAAGAAGAATGGCGTCTGCGAATTAAATTCCCTTGCAGATATGGCACATCCTTGACGTTCTGAGAGGATTTGCAAGAATTGAGGGCGATGGAACACGTACAATTACATCGCATTAACACGGCCTCGGCATATGATAAAGGGAGAGGTCGCGGTAGATAAGCATCGATCAATCTGAAGTGGGCAGAGAACCTGCATAACATCCTCATCATATTCATCTCCTTTTCAACAGGAATAAACACAATCGCCACGTAGCCCTAAGCAACATGCACACCATGCGATACAAACAAGAACATAACAATTTCATATCCCAAAAAAAAGCTAACAAAATCGGCTCTAAGCGTTGCATAACCGGTGATCAATTCTAACCCATCTAATGGGAGCGAGCCAATCCAGAACCTATTGACCCAAGAATCAGGCGAACGTGCAAGCTTCTCCTAATTACCATCCTCTGCTTCATAAAATAAAATACAATTTCTATTTGGGCACTTCTACTTGAAAACCTTGTGTTCTTCATCAAACGGAAGCATTTTGGAGTATTCGCGGATTGTGCCTGAACGCACAGCTAGGGAATTTATATGAAACTAATGCCAGTGGGAAGATTACCCTGTCCTTCTCGCCTACACGGCAAGAAAGAATAAGGATCTGGTCCTAGAGAGGCAACCTTCCCATTTACAGAATAGGTGCGAACTTTTATAACCTTTTTAACCGACTATGATGACCAAATTAGTGGCGGTTAACCGATATCTAGGAGGCAGGTTATGGGAAGAGGACAGAAAGAGAGAGTTAGAGGAGACATGTTACGTGAACTGATATTTCTCGTTTATATGAGAAACAAATATGACCTAAAGCCTGAGATCAGTGTTTCAACATTGAAAAGTCTTCTTGGATACAGCGCAGGGGGCATCGACTACGCCCTAAAGTATTCTGGTTTCTTTGAAACAAGAGCAGATGAGATAAAACTCTCAAAGAAGGGAGAGGATTACGTGAAGAGAGAACTCTTGCCTCACTACAAGACCTTCGCTCCTGTTGGCTACTTTCTGATCATATTAGGGGTTCTATTCATCTTGCAATGGTACATGTCTGCAAATTTCAACGTCTCAATCATCTTTGGTTGGGAGTCGGGTGTTCTACTGATCATTGGAGGTGTGGTTTTAAGATTCTGGCTCTTGCCTCTTTTGTACTGGGCTTTAAAAATTCTAAAGAAAATCTGATCGCGATAGTGTTTCACTATTCTCTGAAAAGGCGAAAGGTGACGTGACTAACGAAGGTTCTTATGTCATGGGGCGTTGGTCATTTTACAGCATGGAATTACCTACGAAGAAAAACAATTGCTGGCTCTAGCGAAAACTCCATGCGCGATACCGAAAAAAATTTTTAGGGTATCAAACCATTCATAAACCAAGGAGAAAAAGAGTGTGCCAACTGCATTTGTGCTGGTGAATACCGAGATAGGATCTGAGAGTGAGGTTCTGACAGCGCTGAAGAAGGTTGATGGTGTACAGGAGGCCCACACCGTTTACGGAGTCTACGATATAATTGCCAAAATCGGTGCTGAGACCATGGATAAGCTGAAGGAAATTGTGACCTGGCATATCCGACGATTAGACAAGGTGCGATCAACGCTGACTATGATTGTGATCCAGGAACCCTCTTAATCTACTTCCTCCTTTTTTTGTGCGTTCATTGGCAAAGAAGATTCTTATCAGTTGACTCTTCTCATAAATGTGTGATGAGTGCTATTGACTAGAATGTACATTGGATTCGATGACACAGACTCGCCTAGGATGGGCTGCACAACCTATGTAGCGGCGATACTCGTTGAGAAACTGCAGAGACTGGGAGCTTTATTCACAGATTATCCAAACCTTGTTCGGCTCAATCCAAACGTTCCCTGGAAGACGCGAGGCAACGGTGCCCTCTGTTTAAGAGTTAAATGCAATGAGAAACTTGTGGAAGAGATTAAGGACACGGTAATCAAAGAGGTTGAGGAGAACGCCGACCTCGGCTATGACGGGACAGACCCAGGGGTAGTCTTTCTTGTCAATCACATACCAAAGCAGGTCAGAGCCTTCGCGAAGAGAACCATACAAGGGGTGGTCAAGTTGAAGGAAGCTTTGAAGCTTGTTGATAACTCTGAGGCTGAGGCTGTAGGTTTCAAAAAGGGGCGGGGCATAATCGGGGGCTTCGCAGCGATAGGAGAGAATCTGGAAGAAGATCACACCTACGAGATTATAGCATATCGAACACCGGAAAACCGCGGCAGGCCTCGAAGAATAGAGCAATCATCAATTGTTGAAATGGACGAGAGAACTTCACCACTAACATTCAACAACATAGATCCGGGAACATCACGAGTACTCATAACGCCTCGCGGTCCAGATCCGATACTCTACGGAATTCGCGGAGAGAATCCCTGCGCTGTTAGAAGAGCCCATCAGATTGTTCATTCAGAGGAACCAGTCGAGAGATGGGTGATCTTTAGGACGAATCATGGAACAGACGCTCATTTGCGGAGTGTTGGGTCAATCAGCGAGGTAGACCCCTTCAACCCCGTGGCGGTTCAAGGGCTTGTCGCACGAGGGCCGAAGGTCATAACTGGAGGTCATGTTATCTTCACAATCCGAGACAAAACTGGGAAGATTGATTGTGCAGCCTACGAACCGACAGGTACGCTTCAGGCTGTTGCGAGAAAGCTTGTAGGAGGAGATCTTGTCGAAGTCTACGGCGGTGTTCGACCTCCTTCGTCCGAGTATCCAATAACCATTAATCTGGAGAAGATGCGAATTCTGAAGTTGGCTCCGACGGTTGTTCTACATAATCCGATGTGTCCCCGATGTGGGAGGAGGATGAAGTCTATGGGTTTGAAGAAGGGCTTCAGATGCGAGAAATGCGGCTTCCGATCCTCGAGGCTAGAGAAGGTGGCTGTTGAACACAAGCGGAATCTTGATCCCAAGATTTACGTTACTTCCCCAAAATCTCAGAGACACCTGACAAAGCCCCTGTGCAGGTATGGCAAAGAGAAATCTGGTGTGCCAAAAAAGATGATTGGTGATTGGCACTTTCCCTAGAATCTGTAAATCTAGACTTCTTCGGGTTCTCCAAATATTTCGCAGAGTATTTTGTAAAGTTCCTCTCCGCCCTTGACTCCTGTGAACATGTCCTTTTCAGCTCTCAGGATTCTTCCGATCTTCTCATAGGTCTTTCTCCACTCCATCTCTCTCCACATTATCCTATAATTCTTAAACTCTACCCAGGCACGAAACACCAAAACGACAAACATAGCCACCGTAATCACTAAGTTCAGCAGGTATATCCCTAATAAATCGCTCAAACAAATCACCTCAACACAAATACCCAAAAAGATACGGATAGATGGTTTTTAACGATTTTGCCTTTCACAAGGCTAAGATTTCGTTCAAGATAGTCTGTTTGTTCAAAATAGCCAGCTCAAAAGTGCTAGAGATGTATTCGAAATAGCCATCCATCGCTCATGTTTAAAAGATGCAAAGACACATTCAGTGTAAGGGCAGAATAACGATGAACTGGCTACCAATCCTGAAAGACTGCGCCCAAAACGTAAGAAAAAAGGCTCTGCCCCTCATCGCAAAACCGGAAGCCGCTGAAACTTATGGCAGAGGCGCCGGTGGGGACATGATGAAGAAAATCGACCTGATCGCAGAGAAAGCCTTAATCGAAGTCTTGGAGAAGAGCGAGGCATCATGTATCCTCATCAGCGAAGAGTCTGGAACCAAGAGAATCGGCCGAGAGCCTTCTGAATACTATCTCACAACAGACCCAATAGACGGCACAACGAATGCTCTCCGTGGATTGCCGTTCGTAGCCACATCACTGGCGACATCAAAAACCAGAAACTTCAGAGACATAGACACCGCGCTCGTATCTGACATACTCCACAACATCACATATACCGCAAGACGCGGTCAAGGCACGTACCGAAATGAGCAGAAAATTGGCCCCTCCGAGAAATCCTCGCTCGACGAAGCGGTGATCGGCATAGACTTGGGCACACCTAAGAAAGGGGAACTCACACCTCACTTCATCACTCTACTCCAAAAAACGAAACATCTCCGACATCTAGGAGCCAATGCTCTGGAAATCTGTTACGTAGCTGACGGCACAACGGATGCATTTATCGACATAAGAGGCAAACTACGAGTTACAGACGTAGCCGCAGCCTACCTAATCCTACTCGAAGCTGGAGGAACGATGACCTCACCAGAAGGAAAAGAACTCAGTGCTCCATTAACACCTACTCAACAAGTGTCATTCATAGCCGCGGCCAACAAACAACTCTATGAAGTTGTCAGAAGATTTCTAGTCTAGAACCCTCGCTTGCGCACTTGTCATTGACGAAATTCACATGTATACATAACAGATTGCAGCAATCTTCTTTTCGCACAGATTTAACTAAGAGTGTGTGGGTAACAAGTAGAGTGTTCCTAGTTGAAGCCAATAGAACCCTATCCAGCTCTGCTTCTACAAGAGGACTCCAAAAAAACCCTTGTGGTAGCGGACCTCCACATCGGCTGGGAAGCCGCACTAGCAGAGAACGGGATTCATGTTCCATCTCAGACACCAAAGATTCTGACTAGAATGCTGCATCTCATCAAATCTTGCGGACCAACAGGCCTTATCTTTCTCGGCGACGTAAAACACGCAATAGCAAGGGTCAAGACGGAGGAATGGCGAGATGTTCCAGACTTTTTTGAGACCCTGGGTGAGAAGGTTCCAGATATCCAAGTCGTACCAGGAAACCACGATGGAAACCTCATGGCTCTCCTGCCCACAGGTGTAGACGTACTGCCCACAAAGGGAGTTGTGGTCGGAGACGTGGGGCTTTTCCACGGACACGCTTGGCCGGCTCCAGAGCTTCTTGAGTGCCAGACTCTCATCATGGGTCATGTCCATCCGGTGGTTGCCTTTCGTGGCCCTCTGGGTTTTAGGATAAGGAGGCAGGTTTGGGTTAAGAGCCGATGTGATACAGCTCGATTGGCAAGGTCTCTTCTAAAATATCTGGGAATCAAAGTCGATACCAATCCTGTTGGCTTGTTGGAGAAAAAGTTTGATGTGGAAGTGAGGGTGAAGACCTTCTTCATAATGCCTTCGTTCAACGATTTTCTAGGAGGACAAACGATTAACACAAAAAGTGTAGGGAAAGGCGCGAGATCAAAGGGATTTATTGGTCCGATCCTGCGTTCCAAGAGCGTCGATATAGATGGCGCTGAGTTGTTTCTTCTCGATAGTACCTTCATAGGCACAGTCGAGCAGTTGAGAAGACTCGCCTAGAGAACTTTTGTTTGTGAACTCCTCTTTGCAGAAGCAGTCTCACATCCGTGTACACAAGAACTCTAGCTGTACTCTCTGAAGGTGTAGCTACACTTTGTGCACCTGAAGAACTGCGTTGAAGACTCATCTGTTCCCCTAGTCTGAACTTGCCAGACATAAGCTTTCATATTCCCACATTTAGGACATTCAACCCTAACCGTAGGTAGAGTCCTCAACTTCTGCTCCTTTTTCCCAATCACGGCAATGCGCTCTTCAGGCGTATGCTCAATGAGCTTTGGCACGGCCGCCAGAGCGGCTGGTTTCTTGTAGCCACACTTTGGACACGAAAGTACTATGGTGACTTTTTCCTTCCTTTTTTTCTTAGTTGGAGTTAACTTTGTTCCACATTTGGGACAGAACTCCATGCTATCACCCGTCGTTTCCTTTCCGATAATCTCGACTCATTTAAATCTTTTCTTCTGACCTTGTGAGTCCAGAAGCTATGATGTGAGCTACCCTCAGTGCTTCAGGAATGTTGCTCCTAGTAGATGTCCTCTTCAGAATCCTCCTCACATCCCTTTCCGATATCCCTACGAATTGCACATGGATAGGTTCCTCAACATCCCGTGTCTTCACCTCGATTAGTCTCCCAGCGTTCTCCATCGCTTTCCAGCGTTTTCCAGACTCAGCAAGATTCTCAAGGGCCTTCCTTATCTCTTCAAAGTCAGGCTTATCCCTCGCAACCGCTATCACTGGCAGTCCAGTTTTGTTGAAAAGCTGCTTCAAGTCAACCACATTGAAGCCCGCGAGAGTAACTCCGTTCAAAACCACCACTCTAAGCTGCTCGTAATGGGGCGAATTCATGATCATAGAGGCTATTTTGTCCGTGGCGTCCGTCCCGTCGATCTCCACCTCAGTCCGCATAACCCCGTCAAGCCAGTATCCACCCCTAAAAACGACCCCGACCACATCCACCATCCCCTTCGTGTGAGGTTGAAAACTTCCATCATCGATGCCTAGCATCCTAATCTCAGGCTTCACATAACGAATCTTCACAACTTCCTTTTCGCTCATCGGTTACACCAAGCATGATCCAGGAAAGATTTAGAAGAATAATTAAGCTTTTCACACACTTTGCCTAGGTAATGAGCAAATACGTATCCAAGGGAGAAATTATGTTAGAATTCACACCAAAGTATAATACTCTTCATGAAGTCTTAACAGATCACAAACTCGCCGCTCTAGGAGACGCATATGTGAACTTTATTTTCTCTCTAGCGCAGTCAAACAAGATCGGTGAACCAGTGGGCGCGAGGGTTGACAACAACCTGCTAGCCAGTGCTCTCAAGAAAGCGGGACTAAGGGAACTCTTGCCCTCAAGAACAAACCGCCACGAACAAGCGGACGCCGCAGAAGCCCTGATCGTATACGCATGGATACGAGACGTGATGACAATAAGGGAGGGGGTTAACATCCTAGAACAGCATGAAGACCAAGCTGAAGCTTTCTGCGCCCTCATCCGCAAAGCCATGGAGAAGCTCAACTTATAAGGTCATCAACTACTGCTAGCCAATTTGTTATGTTCTTCAAAAGCCTTCTCTAAGGCCTTCCTCAACTCTCCACTTTTTTCCTGCAATTTTCTTGCAGCATCCCGCAGAGCGCTTTCTGGCCTCCGTCTTCCCTTGGTGCGTACATAGATGATAGATTTCGTCATGAGAGGATGAGGTACGTCGTATCCAGCCATTTCAACGGTTTCGTCTTCCAGAAGAGCCTTCTGCAGCATGTTGCAGAACGCGTGACCCTCCCCCTCGATCTCTATCCGCAGCTCGTTAGATTCGCTTCGCAGAAGCCTAATCTTCATAGATCCCCCTCTAAATCATCGCCTTTCCATAGTCGTGAGCAGCTTTCCGCGTCTCAACGTTCTCACATTGAGGACACCGCATTTTTCCTGTTCTCAATTGCAGAAGATGCCCACACCGTGAGCAAAACGCATAGATAACTCCAAGATTCTTGTCCTCAGTCGACAGATGATATGTCCGATTCAGATCAGAGACGACCTCAGCCCTCATGAGGTCGCCTGGCTTACAGACGCCATACATGGTCTCGATGTAGCTTTGGCTCACATCAGAGATGTGCAGAATGCCTGTGAAGAAGCCAGAGAGCGATCTCCTTCCAATGCTAAATATGCGCACTACAGCATTCTTGTTTCGCACGCCTGAGACCTGACCGGTGACCGTGGTTCCTGTTCTGGGGGTACTTACCCCATGACCCAGTGGATACACAGAGACCTTCTTGTTCAGCATGTCTAGGAGGGCGCGCCCAGTCGTGTCGGAGTATATGGTTCCGTGGCTCACGTATGTTCCTGGACCGGCCATAAATTCCTCGATAACCCCTAAGCGCTTCCCAGGGACAACGAATTGCCCGCTTTCCCTCTCAGATGGACTCACAAGCTTTCCCTTCTATCCTATACAGATCAACCATTACGCTACGCTTTCTTTTCGTGTGGAACTTGAAAAGCCTTGGAATGTCGATTTTCATTGGGCATATTCCCTTAACCTTTCCCCCATGCTTCTCAATAAACCTTTTGATAAACTCTCGGTTACTCCCTCCACTTTTATGCAGCGAGTAGATTTTATCTCCTGACTCAAGAGCCTTCTTTATGAATTTCCGATCTGCCCTTCTTCTCTGTACGCCAAAGGGTGGATTCTGTAACACTGTATCAAATGTGCCGTGTATGACACCGAGACTTGCAGCAACCCAAAGTGTTTTCTCCTCTACACCCATTTTTTCCGCGTTTTTCCGCGCCAACCTCACAGCTGCCTTGTCTATGTCGACTCCAATAGTCTCCCTTGCTCCCACAAGCGCCGCACCGATCGCTAGTCTCCCAGAGCCACAGCCCAAGTCTAATACTGTCTTTTTGATTATGTCATCATGGATGTACGCCGCGATATAGAGCATCTCCGCAGCGACTTGGGGCGTTATCGTGTATTGCTCCAGATAGACCTTAGGCGCTGGGTGAGGCTTAATCTTCGCTATGGCTTTCTCTAGGTCTAGCTTTCGAACCAGCCTCTTCTGCATAGCTGCTCCCAAGTGATCTCTTCCAGTAGAACGCGTGCTTCATTTAACGCGATAACAGGCTTTCGAAAGTTTCTCGCATCGTCCAATGACAGTCGAGGACAGGCGGTGTTTATGAAAGCGTCTATCTCGGGAAACTGAATCAGCGCCTCAGGTGTGATCTCCCTTATCGCTAGCATTGCAGCACTCTTTCCAATCTTCTCCAGTTTCTCTTTCAGCTCCAGGGCTTCTCCAAGTCTCTTTTGCCCGCTTTTTAGGCCGATCAGAATGGCGAATCTTTCCGCCTCCTTTGCTTCGCATATGCTTGCCCACCTCTGCGCAAGTATGGTCTTGGCTTCGTCATGAATAGTAAACGCTCTTCTCTCGTATGGGTCAGCTATTATGGTTGGTTTTCCTGTGTCTAAGGCAACGCCTATGGCGTGGAACCTGCCACCTCCCAAGAAGAGGAAAGCCTCCACATCCTTTGAAACACATTTGGCATTGCTAAAGTCGCAGCCGACGATTTGTCCGGCGTATTTCACGTACCCAGCATCTCCGACCATGACTTTTTTGTCAGCTCTGAGAAGCTGGTCTTCTGCTTCATCCAGTTTGTGAATATGTTGGACTGTTGTCACTAATCCTATGTCTTCCCAATCTTTGAGATGTTTTGTAGCCTTCTCCACAGCTTCTCCCACCTCTGCCTTCGCTCTTCCTTCAATGTACATTGTAGGTATGTATTCCTGTTTAGTCATTGGAGTATGACCGTAATGAATAAGCAAGTCCACATCAAGACTTTGCGCTTCCAGAAGCGCCAAATCACAAGCGCCGTAGCATGGATCGGCTGAAACGATAGCAACTGCTCCAGCCTCCTCGGCTACGGATGCTAGTCGAGGGGCTTCTGGCTTCAGTCCCTCTGGGAGCTGTATCAAAACCCGCTTGACTCGGCGTTTCTTTATCTCTTCCTTTAACCTCTTCTCTTCGAGGTTATGGCTTGTCGATCTATGCACATTGATCACTATGCGTCAGCAAACTGCGACAAAATAGCGATTAAGATCTACTCCCACTCTGGTGTCCATTCTCGATTCTTCTTGGACCTTTCAGCTGCGTATTCTGTGGATTGCTTTCGCATTCCTGCTAGCTGTTTCAGCAAGATCTTCTGCTCGATACTGGCGACCAACTGTCTTGTGCGAATCACGGCATCCGCGTTTACCGATATGCTGTCGATGGCGCAACGGACTAGAAATTCTGTGAAATCCGGTAGATTTGATGGTCCCTCTCCACAGATGGAGACCGTGCGACCGTTTTCGTGAGCCACTCTGATCATGTGGGCCAGAATACGCTTTATTGCGGGGTCTCTCTCGTCGAAGTATCCCATTGCTCCCAGTCTTTCTGAGTCGCGGTCGATCATTAGGATGCCTTGTGTCATGTCGTTGGAGCCTATGGAGAAGCCGTCGCAGAGTTCGGAAAACTCGTCTGCCATTATGGCGATGGAGGGAGTTTCGGCCATGAACCACACCTGGAAGTCTCTAGAGCTTTCCAGTCCCTCGTTTTTCATGATTTCTAGGCATTTCTTGGCTTCCCACACAGTTCTCACTACGGGCAACATAACCCATACATTATTGAGCTGCCATTCATCTCTGCATTTCTTGATGGCCCTGCACTCGAGTCTGAATGCCTCCTCGTATTGCTGGCTTATGTATCTGCTGGCTCCACGCCAACCGAGCATAGGATTCGCCTCTAATATTTCGTATTTCTCTCCGCCTTTGAGCTCTCTGTACTCGTTTGTTTTGAAGTCACTGAATCTCACCACGACTGGACGTGGCTGTATGGCTCTCGCAACAGTGGCTATCCCTTCGGCTAGTTTGTTTATGAACTTGCCCGCTTGCCCTGTTTCTAGGAGATAGAGGGGGTGCTCTCCTATGTAGCTTGCGAGAATGAACTCGATGCGCATGAGCCCTATCCCGTCGAAGGGCAGGTTTTTGTATTCATCAATCATCTCTGGAACGCCGAGGTTCATGTAAATCTTGGTGGCTGTCACCGGAGCCGATTCTAACCCGCTTGGGATCGGTACAGTTGACGTTTTCAGCTCAGTTGGCCTTGCGAGTTCTTTTACTATGCCCTTATATACCACTCCGCTTCTTGCGTCCACGGTGTATTCTTGTCCGGTTTTCATTAGTTTTGTTCCGTCTTCTGTGCCGACGATGCAGGGGATGCCTAGTTCTCGGCTTACTATAGCCGCGTGACACGTGACGCCTCCCTTGTCTGTGACTATCGCGCTGGCCTGTTTCATGAACGGAACGTAGTCGGGGTTTGTCATGGTCGTAACCAAGACGTCTCCCTTTCTCATGATCTTTGAAGCATCCTCGGGTGTGAGAATCACTTTTGCGGGCCCCGCGCCTATGGCTCTCTTGCCAGCCGCTATCCCCTTCACAACAACAGTTCTTTCAGATGGCGGCGAAGGCTCTGATGTTATTGGCATTTTGATTTCTGCCATTCTTTTCGGGCTCCAAACGGTTTCGGGTCTGGACTGAACGATGAGGATGTTTTTTGGAAAGGAAAGATTACGGTCGATGGCCCACTCGATGTCTTGAGGCGCTTCATAATACTCCTCAATACGTTTGGCAAGCTCAGCGAGCTTGACGACTTCCTTATCAGTTAGACATGGTTTCTCTTGCCTTTTCTCGGGTACATTGACTTCTTCCGTCTCGCCCATCTTTGGATTTCTGATATGCTCCACTGTTTTCTTTGCAATTTTCTTATCTATAATATGAAGGGATCTTTTATCGACTACGTAGTGATCTGGGGTGACCTTTCCGGCGACAACCGTCTCGCCCAGTCCCCAGTTGGCTTCGATGACTATCTGATCTTCTTCTCCTGTCACGGGGTTTATGGTGAATGTGACGCCTGCAGCCTTTGCATCCACCATCTTTTGAACGCCAACACTAATGAGAACATCCTCGTGTCTGAAGCCCTTCTCAGTCCGGTAGAAGATGGCTCTTGGCGTGAACAGGCTTGACCAGCACTTCAGGGTTTTGCTAACGAGTTCGTCTTCGCCCCTCACGTTCAGGTAGGTCTCTTGCTGCCCGGCGAAGGAGGCGTCAGGCAGGTCTTCAGCTGTGGCGCTTGATCGAACAGCCACAGATGCCTCAGCCATATTTGGCTTTATACTTAGCTTGTTATAAGCTTCTCTGATGGATTTTTGGATTTCGTCTGGTATGAGGGTTGATTCAATAACTTGTCTAACACTTTGGGATGCCTCTTCAAACTGTTTGGGGCTCTCAGCATCTGTTATGCTCTCTTCTATGGTTTTATATATCTTTTCAGCGATGCCTGTTTCTTTGATGAATTTCTCATAGGCTTGGGCAGTAACTGCGAATCCTAGGGGAATAGGTATCCCGGCTTGGGTCATCTCGCCAAGGTTCGCATTCTTACCACCAACGAGGGGGATATCCTCTTTTCTCAGATCTTCGAACCAGATGACAAATTTTCCTCTTGATGTACTCTTCGCCCTTTCAGAAGCCTGCAACATCGTTCACCCAGGTTAGTCTGCAATCTTCTCAATCACTACCCGGCAGGGCATCGGAAGTTTGGTGCCGCCCCGCCTGAGTGCCTCTTGGGCGACTTCGACGCCTTCCTTGTTTATCTTAGCGGTTATGATCGTCTGGTTTCGTTTGACTCTTGCGGCTGTTCCGACGGCTTTGCCGAAAGACTTCCTCATACCGTCTTGCAGTCGATCTGCATGTGCCCCAAAGATCATCTTGTTCTCTCGGAGCACAATGTGGGGATAAGGTTTGATATGTAAACAGTAATTCTCTCCTAGTTTGGTGGAGAGTAGTCTGTTTGTGGCTATGCGCGCTGCCTCCAGCGCAAGATGACGAACTTGGGCCGGCTCTTGGGCGATCAAGAGACCCTGATACTCGAAACTACCTGTTGGGTCTCCCATGGTGAATTTTGTTATTCTTGGCGAAGGATGGCCTCGAATGTATTTCTTCCTAGTATAGGACTGCCCCTTCACCTTTCGATAGTTTTTTGCCTTCACGGTTTTTCCCCTCAGCATACAAAAGCCGCGGTATTTAAACAGTTTGCTTATAGTAGTTCTTTATTAAAATTATGAATTTTCATTAAGTTACCATGGTTCAACTAGGGCTTCTTTATCTCAGCGCTGCTTGAGTATATTACTCTAGTATATCCCAAAACCCGAACGTTTCTAGTGGAACCCATAAGAGGGAGCTTCAGGGGAATATCACCATGCATAATGGAAATATGAATTTAGCATAAGGAGAGTTGTCGTAATAATAATGCTTTTTCTTCGCGTCTATGACGGGTTATTCTTAAACCATATTTTAGCCAGTTCGTCGAAGTTTGGAAAAACCCGCTTCAGGATCGGGAGGTACATCTTTTTCTCGTCTTCGCTCACGTACTGAAACTGGTAAGAGCCAGTGTACGGTGAAGGTTCCCCGGTTCTTGTGAGGAATTCGATGTGCATGAAGGGATCCCCCCTCTTGATCGTTATCGGCTGTCGGTCATTGCTCAAATTGACAAGTTCCAACGCTAACCGTCCAACAAAGCCGCTGTGAACCTTCGCTGCATTGAGGAAGGACAGCCCCATCCTTCCATACTTGCTCTTCGCTGTTAAGTGGGCAACGTACTGCGGCGGTGTGAAAACGATCTCGTAGGAGATGAGGTTTTGGTGCTCAAGATAATGCAGTGTAGTTTCCTCCTTCACGGTTAGAACGTAGCTGTCGCCGTCTAGGAGATTGTAGTCAAAGGGGTAGATGCACTTATACTTCTCAATGAGTTCAAACAACCTGTCCTTACCGAGGATACACATCCTGTTTTCACCGCTGAGATAGCAAGTGCGTCTTCACGTTTATACTTCTTTTCGACTACTTGCTGAATACCTTTTAGCTTTTATCAAGACTATTCTCTCAAAAGCAACTTTCCTCTCGGCGACAATGTCTACTCGGAATCCCGCCTCTTCAAGTTTTCGCACAGTTTCCCCTATGGCAGAGAGGGATGATTGAACCAGAACGATTCGACCGCGTTTCTTCAGGCGATTCGGCGCCTCAGATAGGAATCCATCAATGATGTTCCTTCCAGAGGGTCCTCCGGACCATGCCTTTTCTATCCACGTTTTTCGGTTGTCTGCTTTTGAGGGAAGATATGGGGGATTAAAAATTATTAGATCAAACTTTTCGTCTTTCTTTAAAGGTTCAAAGAGGCTTCCTCGCCGTATATCCATCTTCGCTGCTACTTGGTTGATTTTTGCATTGATCTTCGCGCAATGCACTGCATAAGGGTTTACATCAACAGCAACAACTCTCCCAGCCTTCTTGGCGGCAAGAATCCCCAAAATTCCGCAGCCGGTTCCCATGTCGAGAACAACATCATCAGCGTCTACGGTTAGGTTCTCCGCAAGTAGGTAAGTGTCTTCCGCGGGCTTATAGACATCATTCATAACGATAAAAGTGTGGTCATCGAAGAATACTTTCTCGTTGTTCCTGTTTATAATTTCGTTTGTCAGAAGCCCGAAGTCTTCGGGTGCGAGTCTTTGTACTCTTTTGTCGTGAAAGGGTAGGGAGTCCGCGAACTTCCTCGCCTCTTTTCCTCCTATTCCTCTCTCTTGTAAGAACGGGATGATAGCATTTCTCATCTTCTTATTTCTCTGGGTGAACAACGTGCGCACGAGCTCGAAGAAAACCGCCTCATCCTTCACCGGAAAGGGGGGTTCCCTCGGCTCTAGACTCACGATCCTGGATTCTACATCTGGCTGCGGATAAAACGTCTCCCTAGAGATGTGTTCGAGGAGTTCCGCTTCGGCGTGATAATAGGTAGCAACAGTCAGTCTGCCATAGTCTTTGCTGCCCACTGGCGCCACCAGCCTCTCCGCAAGCTCTTCCTGGAAAGTCAAAATCGCGCATTCAAAATCTCTCTTCAAGAGCCAGAATAGTAGGGGGGATGATATGGAGTATGGCGGGGTGGAGACGACTTTGTCGAAAGGGGGGATGGAAACGCTCAAGACATCGCCCTCTATTAGAACTACATTCTCTAGCCCCTTTAGCTCCTCCGTCAGTATCTTGATCAATCCGGCGTCCACTTCTACAGCGAAAACCCTTCTACATTCCTGAGAGAGAAGTTTTGTGAGGAAGCCTAGTCCAGCTCCAACCTCTAAGACAACGTCCTCCCCACTCAGAGATGCGTAAGAAACCATCTTCTGTAAAAGAGCGGTGCTTATCGCAAAGTTTTGTCCCAGACGTTTTCTAGGATGTACACCGTAACGACGAAGGAGGCGTTTTGTTTTCTGGAGAAGATCCATTCTTCTATCACTAAGGAGCTCGAGTGAACAGGCGGTATTTGCTCTCTCTAGAAAGTTCCTCTACAATCCTCTTCGCGACAAGTTTGGCTGGGTTGGGTATGTTGGCACGCTGCTGCAAGTCCTCAAAGCTCTTGAAGATCTCTCTTTCTCGCTCATTGATGATCTGCCACATGTATTTCTTTCCAATGCCAGGCAGAAGTTCCAGCGAGTGCATCCTCGGCGTTATCGCCTGAGATGTGTTGAAGAAGTTGACAAACGAGTTCTCGCGGTTCAAAACCATTTTCTCTATTACACTGAAGAGTTCCATCTTCGCAGTTGACGTTAACTCGTCGTAGCCTATCCGTCCAATGATGTATGTGACTTTTTTCCGGGCCTCTTTTCCGACATAGACTCTGTCCGAAGACCTCACCGTAGCCGTCTCTTTCACAATAGCCTCAAGAAGCGTGAAATACTCTTCTCCAACAACCTGAACTAGGGCACCCGCCCGATACCTTCGGTCGGTTCCAGGTCTTCCGTGGGGAAGATAGTCGAGGACATAAGCGTACTCTTCATATTTCTGTCCTCTTTTAGGTCCTTTCGCCTCACTAGCCATATAGAAAAACCTCTATCATTGCTGCCTTTTGCTACCCAAGGCTTAGAAAAATCAGGTTAATGTGAGCGCGTCGGTTCATAAGTTTGCACCATATGGACTGCGAATTAAGGCTAGACTATATTGTGCATAGTGACGTTTAAATTTTGGGCTGATATTATTCTGAATAAAGAGCACTGTTTGGGAAGTGCTACTTCTCTCTTCTGTGCTTAGTCAAGAGAGCCAAGATTCCTTCAAGCTTGGACGTTTCCACAATTCTGCGCCCGCCGCCCAGAAAGACTCGGATCTCCTCTATGCTTTCAGGCATGCAGTTAACTATTTGGACAGCTTCCTCCTCTTCTAAGCCAAACTCGTCCGTCATCGTCTTCACCAAATCTTCTCCCACAGAGAAGTCTACCCTAGAGAATTTCGCTGCGTAGTCTAGGGACCTTCTCTGAAACTGATCTAGATTTTCCTCCCCTATTGACTCAAGTATCTTCTTCACTTCGGGGATTGTGACGACCCGTTCTTTTGCCGCTTTTCTAGGCATTCTCATCCCTTTTGCACGGGTTTTAGATGTTCTGGGCGTGCGATTATCTCTTTGGCTGCGTCTCCTTGTGTGACTTCTATGACGTAGGCTCTGCCTCTTTTATCAGTTATCACGCCTGTCCTCCCGTGATATCTTCTGTGGGGCATGCCCTTATGAACGCTCGAATCTAAATTGATCACTACCTTCTCTCCGGGCTTGTATTCATGGAGCACTTTGCTAAGCCCTATTTTCCCCCGTTCTCTAGGCTTTTTTCTCAGCAGTGAGCGCGTTCTTGCCCGATACCCCTTTGCCTTTCTTCCCATCTTAACCTCCTCTAGGGATTATGTTCAGGACATCCAGCTTTACAGGGTCGGCTTTGGCGCAGATGAGTTCAGCCACGTTTGGATCTGTTCGTCCCTCATCGCCCGTTATCAGCTCTTTGATATAGAGTCCTCCTTGACAGCGTATTCTCATTTCCATCCGATTTGGCTTTAACCTCTTTATTTTCGCCTCATATATGTACTTTTCTCGCACGCGATCTGCTCTTCGGTGTAGGACGCGTAGAGGTGTTTGCTGGCGAATCATGCTGTTGCTGAGAGTTTTCTCCAGGATTTCTAACTCTTCGTCTGAGACTTCTCTGTCAAACTCGATGACTGCTTTGTATACCTTCGGCGCGCCTTCCTTTTTCTTCAATCTTCTGACCGTGTCCTTATCAGCGAAACGGAGATTCACAACCTTCACCTTGTCTTCCGCCTGCTCATTAATCGTCTTCGTGAGGTCTTGTAGGTCTATGAATCGCCTCTTAGGCTTCTTGACCTCTACAACGAAGGGGCGCCCACGCCCAAGCATGCGAGCGTCTACGTCCTCTCGTCCCGCAGCGTGAAACGCGGTTTCCTCTCCACCAGTCTTTTCTAGGGTTGGACCAGAAATGATTTCTTCTACAGATTCTGGATATATCTTCCCAGTCCAGTCACATTCAGCGCAGCCGTCGCCTCTGCATTTTGGGCAGTGCCATCTAGATTGGGGTATTCCACGGGTTAGTTTCTTGTATCTTCCTGCGATGTAGAGTGGGTTCACTTGGAGTGCGATTTCTTCGGTGAAGGCGTTTACTATAACAACTATCTCGGGAGATTTGTATTCTGCGCTCTTCGTTGTTATTTCGGAGATTCTCTTCCCGATGCAGCGGCTAAACCCGTTCCGCATGCCCTCTCCGTGTTTTACGTCGAATTCGGCTTTGAACTCGTCCTCTCTTTCTTCCACTCTAGTGGGGAGTTTTATGCCCACAAGAAAGGTGGTGTACTCGTAGACCTCCAAGTTTTCTATGGAACCGCTCACCAGTCTTGGTATCTCTCCAAATTTCCCCTCACAGAGGTAGCACCTTCGCTTTTTCCCAGATTTTTTCCTCAGCCCTTTTAGCACCTTATTTGCCATGGCGAAGGATCCGTTCGTTGCCAAGGTCTTTAGCAATGAGAATCCGGCTTTTTTTCCCTGAAGCGCCAGTTCGTTGGCTTTCATGGTTAGCAGTATCTTTAAGGCTTCGCCTCGCTTCTTATCGTCAAGCCCATGGCCTAGGAGGGCAAATTGTCTCCCTAGGCAATGGTTGCAGAGCGGATGTCTTTCAAGCATCCTTTGTGTCTTTTCAAGCATTCCCATCAAAAGCCAACTCATTTTGCTTCTAATATATTTTCAGACGTTCTTCTCTATCTCGTTGGGAACTTCTTTCCAAGGAATGGGAGTCCCTTCCGTCTAAAGGTCTTCATCATCTTCTTCATCATCTTGTATTGTTTGAGGATTTCCTTCACTTCCTTTTCGCTTGTCCCTGAGCCACGAGCCACACGGCGTATCCTGGAGGAGTTGAAGATCTTCGGTTTCTCTCTCTCTTCAGGTGTCATTGATTCAATAATCACCCGCCATTTCTCGAGGCGGTCTTCGGCCATCTCCATCATATCGTCAGGTACGTTGTAGCTTAGTCCGGGGACCATCTTCAGAAGATGCCTTAAAGGTCCGAGGCTTTTCATGGATTTGACCTGCTCATACATGTCTGTGAGCGTGAATCTGCCAGTCAGAAAGGCTCGAAGCTTCTTCTCGGGTGCCTCCACCTCTGCTTCGCGTACCTTCTCAATAAGACTTTGAAGGTCGCCCATGCCTAGCAGTCTGCCCACAAATCGCGACGGGACAAACGGCTCTATATCACCAATTTTTTCCCCAGTGCCTATGAATTTTATCGGGGCGCCTATGGCTGCCACGGCAGAAAGGGCGCCTCCGCCCCTCGCGGAGCCGTCGAGCTTCGCTACGAAGATGGAGCCTATGGGTGTGGCCTCGTGAAACGCCTTCGCTTGGGTTGCTGCTTGTTGACCTATGGTGCCGTCGATGACCAAGATGACCTCGTCGGGGGCTATCTTTTTCTCCATCGTCCTCATCTCCTTGATTAGGCTCTTCTCGTCCTTGTGTCGACCCGTGGTGTCGATGAGGACTAGATCGTAGTTGTCAAATTTCTTCAGTCCATCCGAGGCTATTTCGATGGAACTCTTCGCTTTCGGGTTTCCGTACACTGGGACGTTCGTTTGCTTTCCCAGTTGTTCCAGTTGGGCTAGGGCTCCCGGTCTGAAGGTGTCTGCACAGATTATTGCTGTCTTCAGTCCTCTCTTCTGGAAGTATCTGGCTAACTTTGCTGCTGTGGTGGTTTTTCCTGAGCCTTGTATTCCCACGAGCATCAGGGTGTTTCTCTTCCCAGTCTTTGTCGTTAGTGATGCTGGTTTTTCGCCTAGAAAGCGTGTTAACTCCTCATAAACTACCTTTACGACGTGTTCTCTCCTTGAAATCCCTGATGGAAGCGTCTCCTTCAGGGCTCTCTCTTCTATCCGTTTAGAAATTTCTACAACAAGTTTGACGTTGACGTCCGCCTGCAAGAGAGAACGTTGGACGTCGCGAAGGAGCTCCTTAACAAGTTCCTCGTCTACAATAGGAGCTCGGAAAACCTTTCTCAGTGCCTCATACAGCGAAGAGCCGAGACGCTCCAGAACCATGGGGTCTTCTCCAACTCTAAACCTAGATTCGCCCTTTTAAATACATTTACTGCAAAGCAAAACCATATTCATTCACCAAAACTCTTTTTTCTCCCACTGGCCAATTTAAATGGAGGAACAACTGTTGCCTGAAGCTGTTAGAATAGTGGAAAAGAAGCCGATACCTTCAGGGGCGATTATGCTTCAGGGGCTTCCAGACGTTGGTCTTGTAGGCCTGATAGCAACCTCATATATAATCTCCGAGCTCGATCTGCATGAGATAGCTTATGTGGACTCGGATCTTCTTCCGCCCATAGTCGTTTTACATCAGGGACTCCCACACGCCCCTTTGCGGATCTATGGAAACGAGGATTTGATTGCCGCCATCTCTGAAGTTGCTGTTCCTGTGAAGGCGCTTCATCCAGTCATGAGGGTACTCGTGGACTGGGCGGAATCAAAAAGAGTAAAGATGGTGATGTCTATTGGGGGTCTGCCGGTGCAGAACAGGCAGGATATTAAGGAGCCAAAGGTTTTTGGCGCAGGTTCAAGTGAAGATTCGCTTAAGTTGTTACGTGAGAAAGGACTGGAAATACTGAATGAGGGCTTCATAGTCGGTCCTCAGGCACTAGTCATGCGGTACTGCACCGAAAGAAAGCTGACAGCCATAGCGCTTCTGACCCAGTCTTTCTATAACTACCCAGACCCTGAGGCTTCAGCTGTGGCGATCAAGAAGTTTGGCGAGATCACTGACCATAAAATAGATGTTTCAGACCTCCTTGAGAAGGGAGAGGAGATAAGGTTGAGAGCGAGGGATATCATGAGAAGGACCCAAAGCGAGTTGATCAAGATGAAGAAGTCGCAGGAGTACGACCTTCCATTATATGTTTAAGGAGAGATACTGAATGTACAGAGAAAGAAGGAAGCGTTCAATTTTTGACATAATGAGCGAGTACATGGAAAACCTGGAGGCTCTAGCAGACGAAATGCTCGAGTCTGCTGCCCCAGAAACACCAAGCTGGGACACCCAATCCTGCTGTTTCGAACCTCTGTGTAATATCTTTGTTACAACCGATGAAGTTGTGGTAACTGCTGATCTCCCCTATGCACAGCCTGAAACGGTAGAGGTGGAGGCAGTGGGCGAGAACCTCATTGAGATTTCGGCAAAGATGAAGCACAAAGTAAAGTTCGGCGACTTCGGCATATCCCACAGAGAGGGGGAATTCTCCTCGTTCCGCTCGCGAGCGCACATCCCTGTTCCTATCGAGACCAAACGCATGAAAATTCATTTTAAACGTGGCATCCTAGAAGTCCATCTACCTAGAAAGAAGGGGTATAGAATCAGAATTGAGTAGCGCACGCAATAACGTAAGCAGATCTTTCTGTCATTCTTTCATTCTTTCATTTTTGTCATAATCTGTCTTCATGAAGCCTCAGCGCTCATTTGTGTCTTCATAAATCCGACGGCTCTTCTCGCATCATCGGCTTCAACAGAAGTTCCCTGCTACCCCTTAATGAATATTCTTAACCTGTCTTGATGGTAAAACCGATCTTCCACAGTAGCCAGTGCTAACTTTTTGTTCTCATTATTTTGGTTTTGTCTAGGATGCGCCAGTATTCAACTTCAACCCCGGAGGCAAGTTTTGACCTCAGCGTGCTATCCTCGGGCTTCGGGGCTTCAAAAACGTCGTATGTTTCGAGGTCCATCAGCTGGACCGATGCAGGTAATAATGCTATGACTTGTGCGCCTCTCTTCTGGATGATCGGTACCTCCACCTGAGCGCTGACCGGCCTGACGAAGCTCCTCTTCGCGCCATCGAAGACCCCTATGGCGACGACCCTAGCCTTGGCGGAGCCGTGTTTGCCAGGCTTCGACTTGGTGTAGTCTGTTATGCGGCACGGTTCGTCGTCTACCATCACGTAGCTTCCGATTCTTAGGTCTCCCAAGTCTACGGGTTTGCTCATCAGCTTCACCTTTTACAGCAGTTCTCAAATTGACGAATTGTATACATTAAGGTATCGCTAGACTATTGCCCTATATCAGCTTAAATAGTGAATACAGTTATCAAACTGAGGGAATGAGGCTGTTCAACGCAGTTGGCATAGTTGCACGAGTTGATCAGAAAAAGGCGCTGGATTTCGCGACAGAGCTGATAAACCACTTAGAAACAAAGGGACTAGTCGTCTCCCTTGAGCCGACGCTGGCAAGACACGCCGAGAAGACAGATGCTGCGGTATCCCTTGAAGAGATGAAGACCGACCTGATCATAACTGTTGGCGGCGATGGTACCATCCTGAGAACATGTCTCCTGATCCCAAAGCCTGAGCCACCCATCCTCGCGATCAACATGGGTGTGCGTGGATTCCTCACTGAGGTGCCACCTGAAAAGGGATTTGAGGCTGTAGATAAGTGCCTAGACGGAGAGTTTCATCTTGAGCGCTGCATGAAGCTGGCTTCCTCCATAGGGGACAAAAGACTGCCCGACGCATTAAATGAGGTCCTGATAACATCACACGCACCGCCCAAGTTACTATACGTCAGGATATGGAAGGATGAGACGGCCGTGGCTGAGTGCCGCGCGGACGGCATGATCATTGCATCCCAGGTCGGATCTACGGGGTACTCTCTCTCTGCTGGTGGGCCTGTAGTGGATCCTGATCTCGACGCCTTCGTCTTTACGCCTATCTGTCCCTTGACCGTCTTTCATCCCATAGTTGTCCCAGCACAGAATACGGTCATCATAGAACTTCTCAAGCCTAAGAAAGCGCTGATCGTTTTGGATGGTCATCATAGAACCGGGATGGAACCGAAGAACCCTCGAATAAGAATTTCGAAGTCGGAGCATGAATCTTCTTTCGTTCGATTTGAGGATAGTTTCTATCGCCGCTTAAAGAGTAGGCTCCTCTTCTCTAGGAGTTAGATGTATTGGTGACAACTGAAGGGAAGGTCCTCATTCTCGACGCTTCGGCGTTCATTGCGGGTTTTGATCCCTTATCAGTCGCTGAGGAGCAGTATTCAGTTCCCGCGGTCAGGCGTGAGCTCGTCTCGAATTCGCTTCCTTGGGTGAGGTTCAAAACTGCAGTTGAGGGCGGAAGGCTGAAGGTTGAGGCGCCAACCAGTCGGTCTCTCAGAAGAGCGAGAGAAGCCTCGAAAACGGTTGGAGATGCCCGTTTCCTCTCAGATGCCGATTTCCAGGTTTTGGCTCTCGCCCTTGAGCTGAAGGATGAAGGCCATGATCCACATATTGTGACTGATGACTATTCTATTCAGAATGTGGCTGACCAGTTAGGGATAGATTTTGCTCCCCTCATGACCCTTGGGATAGGGTTTCGCCTAGAGTGGATATTGTATTGCCCCGCCTGTCATCGCAAGTACCCTGCGGATTACCGATTCAAGTCGTGTGAGGTCTGCGGCACCGAGTTGAGGAGGAAGCCTTTGAAGAAAAAGGCTGTAAGAAAGAGGGAATGATTGTTTCCTAGATGTGTGACTTCTGCAGATACAGAATGAGCTATCTTTCGACTTCAAATGCTATTTTGACGGCTGCTTTGAACTTTGTGATCTTCGTTCCTTCTATCTTTGCGCTCAGCTTCGTCACCTCTGCCCATTTCATTCCCCTTACTGTTTTTGCTGCCTCTTGGACTGCGTTCTCAACGGCTTTGTAGAAGGCTTCGGGTGAAGTACCGATTATTTCTATCTTTTTCAATACCAAGCATAAACACCTCCGCTGACCATAATTTTGCTGGGAGCGTATATATGATTTTAGGGTTCGGCCTTTCTCAATTCATTGAAGCTTTTGTTATATTGCGCTGCCTTTTGCGTTGGATTTTCAGAGTAGATTACGGCTCTTCCTACGTTGATGAGAATGTTTTTGCCTGCTGTCTTGATGACTTTTTCTGCGTCTCCCTTTTGGGCTCCAATGCCGGGGATTAGGAACAACTTATCTTCTCCGGCTTTGGCTCTGACAGTTCTTATGTCTTCTTCTGTCACGTGGCCTGTGGCTCCTATTACGCAGCCATCTGCTCCGCATTTTTCTACGTCCTCGGCGATGGCGACGTACATGGGCTTGCCGGCGATTGTTGCCTCTTTCTGGTATCTCATGGCTTCTGGGTTTGATGTTAGGGTTAGGGCGATTATGCCGATTTGCGGTTTGTGTTTGTGGGCTATGTTGACAATGGTTTGGAGGTTTCCTAAGAGGGGGTTGAAGGTTATGGCGTTGTAGCCGCATTCGTGGATGTGGAAGAGGGCGGAGTCTATGGTTGCGCCTATGTCGTTCAGCTTGTAGTCTAGTAGGGAGATGGCATCCGCGTTATGGATGGCTGTTGTGAGGGTTTTGTGCTGGCTTTTAGTGAAGCCCCAGACGTATTGCTGGTTTGGCTTGTAGGCGGAGCAGAAATCTTTTGTCTGGTCTATTATGTCTAGGCAGAATTGAAGCCTAGCCTCGTTCTCATCTCCCCCTTCCAGATACCTTGTGGATATCGTGTTTGTGCTTCTTTGTTTGGGCAGAGCGGGGTCCAACCCTACACATAAGAGGCTGTCTTTTTTGTCCGATATGTGTGAATATCGCTTCACAAACTCGGTCATGTTAGTGTGCCTTAGACGTTAGAATCATGCCTTCAAGCTAATTATGTTTTGTTATAATGCATAGAAGCGCTCGTGGTCATAAGACTTTCGATCGATCGATGCAGAAACGTGCAAAACCACGCCAAACTCCATTCGAGTCACCCGCACTAAAGAAGCACATGTTTCTCTAATAGATTTAGCAGTTCCTCATGAAGAACGCGCCGGGGATGGGATTTGAACCCATGAGGGCCCGAAGACCCACTGGCTCCCACGTCTAAGCCCCTACTAACCTCAGGGATCTCGAGGCCAGCGCATTACCGCTCTGCCACCCCGGCACATCAAAATGCCTACAACACCTAAAAGAACCTTCTGTCAGCCCACGCATTCATATTTGGAGCCTAATAATACTCCAAACGGGGCTATACCCGTCTCTCTGTTTGTCTGTGACTCTCTCTGGGGGCCTCTCACTCTTCCCTCCGCATAACCAGATCGGCCACATCAACGCCGCAATCAAAAATCCTGCCAATCAACCCAGCAACAGCCATAGCGCAGGCACCAAGACCACCAGCCTCACCGGCAACTGCTTCAACACCGCCAAGCATCTTTTCAATCCGCCCTCGTTCACGCCTAACAGACTCAGCAACCTCAACATTCCTGCTGAAAACAGCCTCCAACGCCCTCTCATGACTGCCAAAAACAGCATCATGTAACCTCAGCAAAGGCTCAGACAATTCCTTGCTCAAGCCTTCACCGCCCAACTCAACAGCCTTCTCAGCGACCTCGACAGCCAAATCGCCAACAGACTCAACAAGACTCGCCATTAACCTGTAGTCCAAACACTCAATAGCCCCTACCCCCAAGCTTTCACTCAATTCAGGCCGCTGAATAATAGTCCTCAAAATACGAACCAACAGAAAATATAGCCTGTTGACCTCAACATCTCTAGCAACAACATTCTTAGCCAAATGCATATCACCAGCAACAAAAGCCCTCACAGCATCTCTATGCATATCCGCAGCAATGGAATACTCCCGCCTCAGAATCTTTTCAGGAGGAAAAGCAGAAGGCTCCAACAAACACTGCAACACGATCTTGGAGTAATCTTCCTCCACAATCTCCAAACCAACGAAATCACTCGAAGCTTGCTTAACACACTCACGATCAGCAGGATTAATACCGTCCTCAGCTACGATCCTGATAACATCATAACCCAACAGATACTTACCAGTAATCTCACGATCAAGATAAGGAGAAGGTCTGATGACCACCACCCGAGGCTCACGTTCAACACCATACTTAGGATCAACAGCCAAACGACCATCAGCCAACTCGCCCACAGCTACAAGGGAACCACCACCAAGCCCCACCCGCTCAGCCCAATTCTTAGGCAGACAGACAAAGAAAGACCCACTACTTGTCCTCTGAACCTTACGAAGCTCCACGATAGACCCTCAATAGAATATTGACGCATCCAAATAAGAATGTGCTATTCATAAGCTCTGGTTCAATGCCAAAATATAGCAAGATTTCACAATAGGTATACACTCAGCGGCACCAACCGCACACCTTCACTTCTGAGGAAAAGCAGAAAAGACAGCGCCCAAGATAGTATATCGCCATTCTGCAAAGGCTGGCTGGAGGAAACCGAGGCTGTGAGCGAGAGGCTTAAAAGAGCTGTGTCACTTACGATAGAGGCAGGATACCAATTAGACAAAAAAGCCTTCGACTTCCTAAACATCCTCTCCAAAACAGAAGACCCAATTAAGTTGATGGAGGAAGCCATCAAAAAACTGGAGACCGCCTCCGAAAAAACCCTCTTCATAAACAGAGATCTCCTAGAAGAGGTAGCAAAAGAAGCCCTCCCAGAAATCATACAGGAGAAGCCGCCTCTAGCGCTACCTCCGCACCCCCTTCTTGAAACAAGAGGAACCTTCCACGCCATTGCAAAGGAAATCGATACAGACATAAAGATATTGGAAGACCCCACCGAAGAAATTTGTGAGACCGGCACCCTTGAAGAGTATCTGGACTATTTTCGAGACCGCTTCAAGAGAATAGAGAAAATTCTAAGGCGGAGGATGGACGCGAAGGACGCATCTAGCATATCAGATGCTCTTAAGGCTCCAGTCAATTCAAAGGTTAAGATCATCAGCATGATAACTGAGAAAAGAGAAAGCAAACAGAGACTTTTTCTGAGAGTTGAAGACCTGAACTCTAGCGCTACCGTGCTTGTGTCTCCACACAAGGATCGGAAGACAATGAAGAAGGCACGAGAACTAATGTTGGACCAAGTTGTCTGCATAGCTGCAGTCAAGGCACGAAATGAATTGCTTGTTGCGAAGGACATCATCTGGCCAGACACACCACAAAGAAAACCAAAAGGGGCTTCGATGCCAGTCTATGCCGCACTTATATCAGATCTACACGTTGGAAGCAAGATGTTCATGAAAGAAGCCTTCAGTCGCTTCCTGCTCTGGCTAAACGGGAAGTTCGGAAACCCGAAATTGAAGAAATTAGCAAGCCACGTAAAGTACGTAGTTATCGCCGGCGATGTTGTGGATGGGATAGGAGTTTATCCGAAGCAGATAGAAGAGTTGGTCATACAGGACATCTATGAGCAGTACAGAATGGCGTCAAAATTCATCGAAGAAATCCCAGACTATATAGAACTAATAATAATACCTGGAAACCACGACGCTTCTCGAAAGGCACTTCCTCAGCCAGCTATACCGCAGAACTACGCGGACCCCATTCATGAGACGAGGAAGGTATACTCTCTGGGAAACCCGTGCACCATCAGCCTCCACAACGTACAACTCCTCCTCTATCACGGACGTAGCCTAGACGACATCGTCTCAGTCGCCTCTGATGTCAACCTCAACGCACCTGAGAAAGCCATGAAACTCCTCTTGCAGAGCAGACACTTGGCACCTGTCTACGGGGGGAAAACTCCAATAGCACCGGAACAGAGAGACTTCATGGTGATAGAGAGGTCGCCAGACATCTTACATTGCGGACACGTACACGTCCTAGGATACGAATCGTACCGAGGAACCCTCTTGATCAATTCAGGTGCTTGGCAAAAGCAAACCAAGTTTCAAGAGGAGATGGGGCTTACTCCCACTCCGGGAATTATACCACTTGTGAATCTCCAGACGTTGGAAGTCACACCTATCAACTTTTCCACAGCTTAGGCGTAAGTCCTCGTGCGATAAGCCTAGCCACGCGTATTGGTTCAGGAATTCTGCAACACACAGACAACCTTCGCATTAAGTTGCGCGCCCACCTTAGATCAGCTCCAATTATCTCAGCGTATACCGGCGGTTCATTTGGCACAGAAACGATCTCATAAACGCGTCCAAGTTTCTCCACAACTGCCCAACGGGTCTCCCAATCTTCAAAGTGCCGAAGCAAAGCACCCTTCACGGCCTTACTGTTCGGTTTTGTCCGCGCTACAACAATGACCGGTTTCCCAAAAGACTCAAAGACGACGTTGGGATCTATCAAATTGAAACCCGCATAGGAAACTCCCGCCAAGATAACGCTGTCAAATGACCATCGGCGGAGCATACAATTAAATTTCTCAGTAGCATCTAAGCCATCCACTTCAATGTCGGTCATTTGAAAATCAATGATTGATATCCCGTGAAGAAAAACAGAGACGAGCAGAGCTTTCTGAACATCAGCTTCTCTTGAGAACCCTCCGTCTTCAACGCCTACCACTCGAGATTTCTGCCAAACATTTGGGGGCATAAATCGTCAGACGCCTCAGCCTATCATCAGTAGCAAAGGCTCCTCTAATAAGACTACGTGCCACAGCCAAGCGAATCTTTTTAGTCCGCCCGTACCGTCCCATGCTGGCCACTCTAGCATTCAACAGTCCTATTACATCCAATTCATTCACCAGACTACTTACACGCCTTTGAGTCAACGGTGCAAGTCCACACTCACCACAGAATTCACAGTAGATTTCGTAGATATCGCCTGTAATAGCGAAGTTGACTCCTGCTTTGCTTAACAGGTAAACGCTGCACAACACAAGTTTTGAGTGAGACGGAAGATTTCTAACAGCCTCCATGACCCGATCATGCTCGATTCTCTTCTCTGCTCGCCGTACGTGGTCCTCCGCCACAGCCTCTGCACCCTCACGCTCCGCAACCTCTCCAGCGACACGGAGAAGATCCAAGGCTCTTCTTGCGTCTCCGTGCTCCGCTGCGGCTAATGCAGCGCACAAACTGACGGCGCCGTCTAGCACCTTGCCATCATAGAAGGCTAATCGGGCACGGTCCCGGAGGATATCACGGAGTTCAGCCGCATCATACGGTCTGAAAACTATCTCCTCTTCACTGAGGGAGCTCAACACTCTAGGATCAAGAAATTCCTTGAATCGAAGGTCGTTCGAAATTCCAATGATTGACGTTCTACTTGAGCGGAGGGTTTCGTTTATTCTAGTCAGTTCATAAAGCAGGACGTCACCACGTGTCTTCACCAGACAGTCTATCTCATCCAATACTGGCAAGAAGAGAATCTTATTCGAATCCAAGCCTTCCCTAAACCTGTCAAAAACCTCTCCCACGGCCAAGCCAGTGAAGGGAACGTCCACGCCCAGGGCACTGCACAAACTTGACAGGACCCTATATTCCGTCCCAGCCAATCTACAGTTTACATAACATGTCCTTACGGGGGCTTCAAGTTCCTCAGCTTTATCACCCAGTTTACACAAAACATATTTTATTGCAGCGGTTTTTCCGGTGCCTGTCTTACCATAAATGAAGATGTTTGAGCATCGAGCGCTCCGAAGAACAGGAGCAACTATTTCACCCAAGTAACGGATCTGCCCCTCTCGGTGAGGAAGTTTGTCAGGTATGTAGTCATGCCGTAATACTTCTCTATCCCAGAAAAGACTCGCGCCACTCAAGAACCGATTAAAAACGTCGTCGAGCACCGTGGTTTCGTCCATTTTGCTTCACTCCGCTTTTCTCCTCTTCAACGTAGTAGCGATTTCTACAAGCTGGACTACACCACTGTATATATCTAAATGATAAACTCTCTCATCCAAAAAACTAAACGGAAAACACAAAAAGCTAAAACAAAACCAAGGTAACATCAATCGTTCACGCATCAACTTAACGGGCGCACCCCTACGTTTCCTATGGAATAGAGAATAGATTATAGGGAAAAGGAGATTCCTTTCTCTAAAAGGAATAGACTCTAAAACCTCATTCGATGAAACTTATTTAAAAATTACTGTAGAGCCGTTTAGAGTCTTTGTAGAATTTTTTACGAAAACCTTGTTTTAGACCCTCTGTACCAGTATGAGTCCAGTGGAAACCAAGGGGTTGGAGCCTCAACTTTAACTGAATTATGTTGTTTACTGAGAGCATTAATAACCTATGAAACGTAATAAGTCGCTTCACATTCTGTAGCTGTACAGAGAGTATACTCCCTTGGAGGATGCTTAATGGAAGACGCCATCATAAAAGACCTGGTCGAGATGAGGAAGAAACTCGGTGAATACATCGAAAAAGGACGAGCAGTTGGGTTTCACGAGGTACGGTCAGAACCTCTGATAGCGGTCAAACCTGAAAGGTCCAAGATACGGTCTCTAAAAAAACTGAACCATTACAATGGCCATTTTCTTGCTGTTGATTGCTCTACGAGGACATTAAAACGGGCAAATAACTGGGGAATTTACCTCATGCGTGTTGCATATGCATCGGTTAAAGAGCGTGACGTAGATTGGGACTTTGAGGAACGAGTGTGTACTGTTATTGGCAATGCGCGTACTCGTAGTAATTTTCTGACCGACCTTAGGATCGAGTTAGAAAGTCAAATGGCTTTGCGCGTTCTTCGAGGCGGAAGCGAGACATTTTACCACGAGTATCTAAATGCTCGTAGTAGGTATCTTCTTCTGGATGGGGGTGGCTACTTCGGCGGGCAAAGAAAATTTCGTGTCTCTCTTTACGAGCAATGTGAGAAGGAGGGAATCAACCTCCTAGCTATAAGCAAGAATTCCCCAATGCTTCACGATGAAAAAGGTAGGGACTTCATAGCTACTACGAGCATGCTTTCCCCCTACGAGACTTGGGTCTACCATCCAATCAGAAAGGCGAACAAAGACAAAAGTCTGTACGGTGACGTCTCAGTGGTGAAGTTATCTGAAGATAGTCCACGCATATTTCGTTGCGACATAATGGAGTATCTTTCCCACGATAAAATAGACCATCTGCTCTCTCCTCTTACCTTTATCTCAGAGGATCCAAGATGTCTCGGTTATCCAGTCACTCTCTGGCTTGCTCATGACTTCTCCGCTCCCTCTGACTCCAAGCTTCTTCATTATTACGATGAGGTTGAGGAGACGCTCGCAAATGCTAGTTTATTAGATGTTCTCCGTAGAGAGGAGTTTTCATGTAACTTCACCGATGAACTTCATGGTGTGAAGTATCCCTTCAGATGGGAGTTGGTCAAACATGTCTGAGCCGATAGGTTTCATCCGTGAGGTGCATGGAGATCGAGTTTTCTTCTTCCTCAATCAAGAAACTGACATCTCCTTTGGTCAGATTGTTAGAATAGACGCAGGGCACAGAAGCTTTTATGCAAGGGTTGTGAATGCTGAGAGCAAATCTACACTGGAGACCCGGGAGCAGCTTCGCGAGGCAGAGGGAAAAGAGGCCTTCGGCCCATACTCCAGCTACAGAAGCGTGGAGGCTATTCTCTTTCTGGAAAAGAAAGCCGGAAGAATCCATTCTCCCACCTTCAACCCTGATTACAAGAGCAAAGTGTACACTGCCAGTCCGGAAGACTGTTCGGATTTAAGGATCGCAGGAGAATTGGAGATTGGGCATTTGCGCTCAGGAGAGCATCTGATCGGGTCTGTGGGCGTCGATGTTGAGGCCATTCCCCTCATGATGGGCATGTTCGGGATGACTGGATCTGGAAAAACAAATTGTGAGTTGATGTTGAATGCTCAAATTATCGATCATAGTCCGAGAACTGTAGCCCTCATCTTCGATTTTGCAGGTCAGCTGCTTGCCGGTAAGGGGATAAAGCCACAGAGAGGTCTTCGGGATCATCCCCTGTTTCACGGCAAGGTCCACTATTATTCTGCTAGGGAGGGTAAGATGTGTGTCGGTCTCGCGACAATTCGTCCTGGGAAGCTTCGAACACTGTTTCCAGACATGGGTTTTCCCCAGTTTAGGCTTGCTCAGAGACTCTACAAGAGGCTAGGTAGGGCATGGATAGAGAAGTCACGGGACGCCTATGGGACAGATGGCTACCCTGGGGTGGCCAAGATCGCTGGTTACAAGCAGAGAACCGTGATAGAAGCGCTTATGATCAGGCTATCATCTCTTCCTCAGAAATTATTCCCGCCTTCTGAGTACAATTTTATTGATAATGTCGTCGAGAACCTGAGAAAGGGTATAACCTGTCTTGTTGACATTTCTGGAATCAGCTCGGACGAGCAGCGTAGAATCACCTGCCTGACGGCTTCCAGTGTGGCGCTCCATTATAAATGGATGTGGGAAGGGAACTATGAGGCTTGGAAAAAGCTTCCGACACTGCTGATAACCCTCGAGGAGGCTCATGAATTCTTGGATCCAAATTTACCCAAAACAATATTTTCTGACATTGCCCTAACATACCGCAAGTACAGGGTTGGGCTCAACGCGGTGACGCCAAGACCTTCGCGAATAAACTTTGATGTGTTCGCGGAGCTGTGGACAAAAGTGCTGATGAAGACTGAGCTACGTCGAGATAGAAGATGGCTCACTGAGAATACTCCTTATCTGGAGTACAGCGATACGGAGATAAAGATGCTTGATGTGGGAGAAGCACTGCTAATCTCAGAGCCGAAGATTCGGTTTTCAGTCCCGATAAAGGTGACTCACTATCCCGAATATCTGGAGGAACGGGAAAAAGTTGGATACGAACTGCCTGAGTCAAGAACGCTCTCCAGAATGGATGAGCGGCTTAGAACGATTCGGCGAGCGGGTAAAGCGATGGAATTGTGATGTTAAGCTTGCTTTCTTAGGATTTTTAACATCTCTTTTTTTATGCGGTAGGTGTAGGGAATCTTCTGTACACCCCGCTCCAGGTACCCCTCCTCGTAGAGCTTCTTCATCAAGCGTGCTGTGTGCTCCCTTGTGAGTTCTATTTCGTCTCTAATCTTGGGAGCGGTCTTTGGACCGTTTTCAGCAAGGATTTCCAGTACACGAAGCTCTGTCTCTGTGAGCGGAGCCAGGGCCTTCTCTCTCTTGATAGGGATAGGGGCCTCTACTTTGGTTTTTTCTGCTTTGGGTGCCGCTGAAATCTTCTCTTTAAACCTCTCAAGTTCTTCAATCTTCTCTGCAATCTCTTTCTGTGATGCCGCTAGGCTCTCTAATCTTCTGTTTGCGTCCTGAATCTTTGCTGGAACTTTTCGCTCAATCGCCGAAAAAACATTGATTCTGCTAACGATCTTCTTTAGTTGCTCACCGTGTTCTTTCACTTCACTTCTCGTTCTGTCATGGCCCGAGGAAAGCACTGTATTCCTATGCGATATAGCCTCGAGTTTATCTTCATACCTCTGCAATTGGCTGTTGAAACTAACGACTATATCACCCACAACATCACGGGCCTCCTCATACTTCTGGCGAAGCTGTCTTATCCGCTTATAATACAAGACCGACGCGATTACAATCACGGCGAACAGAAGAAACGAGGCCAACAAAAGCAAATCAAACATTGAGAGACCCCCAAATCTTGATCCGTTGAAAACGTGATTCAAGTGTGATGCGTGTGATCCACATATCACATCACGAATATCACATAAACTAACTTAAGCATTACGGTAGACGTCGGTGATAATGTTGTTATTGTGATATGTGACATCACATTGTCTTACAGCGAGAGTCTAAAGATCCAAAAGTTATGGTTCGTCAAATTCTGATTTCACGGGAAATCTGGCTATTTTTCACTCCGATTCCGATTTCGTTAGTGAAATCGAGCTTTTTTGGCTTAGTCTGAGTGGCGCATTAGCGTGATTTGTGATATCACAGTTTTGTTGAAAGAGTCTTTGGCTTAGAAAGTTGTTCTAGACTGGCTTCTAATTCTTCATGTAGTTTGCTCACGATTTTCAAATGTTCATCGTTCGCACCTCTATTTTTTAAGATTTCTCTATAGGAAGCTATGTACGTTTTGAGTTTGCTCGCAATTTCTAGGTAAGGATTTAGACTTGTATCTTCAAAGACTCCCAAGTATCCGAGCAGTAGGATGGTGTATATCGATCGAATGATGTTCTTCCTAGCTTGCCTTAGAGTTCTGTTGAAAGCGCCCCTCGTTACCGTCGAAAGCCGTAGTTTGGCTTTTTCTTGATATTTTAGTGCCTTTTCGGTTGCATTTTCTGCTAAAATGTCAATTAGCAGAGTTTCTAACTGTGTTTTTGTGAGATGACTATTTTTTGCCAGCATTCCTACAAACGGGTCGTCCAAAGATCGTTTTAGCCATTTTTGAGTCTTTTCCTTGAAGCTCAATCTACTCACCAAGAAGTCGTATCGAAAGGATACATTTTCGTATACGAACAGGAGAACTCTACTATCTTTTTATGATTGCGAACATTCTAGTATACCTTTGAATAATAAGCACAAATATTTTATGCCCTAAGGGGGATGAGAGGCTGAGGAAAGTAAGGTGTCAAAGAGTTTTGAAATTGCAAGTCGATTTAAAAATATTAAACCCTCTGGTATTCGCCGCCTTTTCTCACTGGCACAGGGAGTTCCTGATGTTATAAGTCTGGGGATAGGAGAGCCTGATTTCGTCCCCCCTGCCCATGTTCTCGAGGCAGCCAAAAGAGCTTTAGATGAAGGCAAAACACATTACACACCTACTACAGGCATTCCCGAACTACGTGAAGCCCTAGCAGAAAAGGCAAAGCGAGATTACGGCTTACCGTATGACCCGAACTCCGAGATATTGGTTACCGCCGGGGGGACCGAAGGAATTTTCTTAGCCTTGCTCGCTCTAATAAATTCTGGCGACGAAGTCTTAGTTCCAGATCCTGGTTTTGTGTGCTATGAACCTGGAGTCTTGATGGCGGGTGGAAGTCCTGTTTCGATGCCTGTGTTTGAGAAGGATAGGTTCCGGCTTAGTGCCGATGTTGTGATGTCACTGATCACGGAGAGATCACGTGTGATGATCATAAACACGCCCAACAACCCTACAGGCTCGGTCTTGTCCTATGATGACATTGTTAGACTGGCAAAGCTTGCTGTAGAGCGTGATTTGATTGTGATTTCTGATGAGGTTTACGAAAAGATCACATATGACGGCGCCGAGCATCACTGTTTGGCTACCTTCCCGGGGATGCGTGAGCGCACGATTGTTACGAATTCATTTTCGAAGACCTATGCCATGACGGGCCTCCGTGTTGGCTACGCTTTTGGTCCTGAGAAATTGATCTCCGCCATGATGCATGCTCATCAGTATATAACCGCGTGTGTGAATGGACCCGCCCAATACGCTGCCGTAGCAGCTTTGGAAGGACCACAGAAGTTCGTGGGGGAAATGGTCATGCAGTTTGACAGACGACGCCGACTTCTTCATTCGAGGCTGAATGAAATTGGAGGCTTCAGCTTTTCCATTCCTGAGGGCGCCTTTTATGCGTTCGTCAACATAGAAGAATTTGAGAAGCAGTCTGAAAAGATTTCAGAGCATCTCCTCAGAAAGGGGAAGGTTGTGACCGTGCCTGGCTCTGCTTTTGGCAGGCATGGCGAGCGATACTTAAGATTTTCATATGCCACAGCGTATGAGAAAATAGAGGAAGCGTTAAATCGGATAGAAAAGATTGCTGGAGATCTTATGTAAGGATTTGACCCTTTTCTAATATTTCTCCCAGTTCTGCCTCGACTTCGAAGGTATCTCTCGACGTTTCGATGAGTTGATGTGTCGCGTATCCTTCTTTGCGTTGTTCTTCCGTCAATGCTTTCATTTTCAGTTCTTGAGCTTTGATGTTAGGATGAGTTTTAAGGGTGATGTATGCTCGTGAGATGTTTGCTATCGTCGCTTCTTGAAAGATTAAAATTGTTCCGTCTCTCAATTTCAGACAGATCCGCAGGTGTTTGTGGCTATTAGGTACTGCGATGAGCACTTTTTCCAAGCCTTCATTTCTGATGATGTGGATTTTGTCCATGTTGAGGCCTCACAGGTCTTCTGTATGCGTCTTCAATGAGTCGAAAAATTCGGGTCTCAAGTCGCGAAGTGTTGGGACAAAGGTTTCTATTCGTTTCAAATCACTGTAGTCAACTTCACCCGTCACCAGATCTTCCTCATCATATTTCGCTTGCGCAATAATGTGACCGCTTGGGGCTATTATCCTGCTGCCTCCCCAGAATTGTAGTCCATCTTCAATACCGACTAGGTTGGTATAAGCCAGAAAGACCGTGTTTTCCATGGCTCTGGCAGCCGTGAAGACTTCGAAGAACTTCCGTCGCACTGCTGGGGATGCTGATATGCAGATGATTAATTGAGCGCCCTTCAACCTCAGTAGGCGGGATATTTCAGGGAAGAATATATCGTAGCAAATTGTGAGACCAACTCTTCCGATGTCTGTTTCAAAGACTGGCAGTTGGTATCCTGGTCTGAAATAGCGTTTCTCTTCGAAGACACTGTGCGTTGGTAGTTGCGACTTTCTATATTTGCCAATAAGTCCTCTTGGACCCAGCAGAACCGCAGCATTGTAAATAACGCCGCGGGTTTTCTCGCTATGCTCGAGCATCCCGAAAACCATGTGTATGTTTTCCTTTCTTGCAACCTGTTCTAGGGAATTTACAGATGGTCCGGGAATCTTCTCTGCTAGATTATAAGTAAGGTCGCGAGTTTGGTAGCCTGTAAGGGAAAGCTCAGGAAAGACGAGAAGGTCAGCGCCCTTCTCTCTCGCCTTTTTAGCATGCTTCTTCATCAAATCTATATTATGCTTCTTATCTCCTACTTTGCAATTGATTTGCGCTACGGCTACGTTAATCTTCCTTAGCATATACGTCTCCTCACAAGTCTTATAAAATCTCTTATGGGAAAAGGCTTATTGTGTTGTGTAAGGGACTCTAAAATCTGCTCCAACTGTTCTGTAT
The DNA here is from genome assembly GCA_964347995.1 of uncultured Candidatus Bathyarchaeia archaeon. Taxonomy (GTDB): domain Archaea; phylum Thermoproteota; class Bathyarchaeia; order Bathyarchaeales; family Bathyarchaeaceae. The sequence continues at coordinate 36,863 of CAYGBA010000003.1, forward strand.
GCAAGCTTTGGGGTCAAGGGTCCGCGCCTCTTGTGTTCAGTGACTAACCATCTCTTTCTGATCTCTTCAACCCGCGTTACGGGCAGCTTAAGCTGTTCAGCTATCTCTTTAGGTGTCATAAACCGCTCCAGACCGAAGAGAATTAGGTCTAGCGTTTCATATTTGATGCCTAGTTCCTGCTCTGCCAGTTGGCCTGGCCAAAGCCTTGGAGTGGACGGCTTTTTGGCTATTTCTGGAGGAACGCCTATGTAGAGTGCCAGTTGCCTCACTTGTGTCTTGTAGAGATCCATTAAAGGGGATATGTCGGCGGCGATGTCTCCCCACTTTGTGAAGTATCCTATCATGGTTTCGGATTTGTCCGAGCTGCCACAGACTATTCTATTAAGTCTGTTTGCGTAATAGTAAAGAAAGACCATCCTCATTCTGGCCTTCAGGTTTCCCTTGCTAATCTTGTCCTGTTCCTCGTATATGGGAAGAGAATGATAACATACTTTAAGGAGGGATGAGATATCGATGATTTCTAGATCGAAACCAAACTTTTCTGCAACCATCTTGGTATGCTTGGCATCATCGGCGCTTTGCGTCTCCTCTTCAGGCAAGAATATGCCCAAAACTTTGCTGCCACCAAGAGCCAGCGAGGAGAGAGCTGCTATTGTACAGCTGTCAACTCCGCCTGAAATGTTCAGAACAACGCCTGTAGCGTCACTTTTTTCTACATAATCCATAATAAACCGCTTAATTCTGGCCTTGGCTGTTGTTGAGTCTAATTGTAGAACTTCGGTTTTGAGTTTCAATGTAGACCCTTGTCTATTCTGTTATCGTTTCTTCTTATTAATTGATGTTACAAAGGGTGAGAAGCTGCTTCAAGTAACAGTTGGGCAAATATTTAAAGCAATGCCAACATACTTCAACATGTTGGGGAGCTGTAAGCTAGTTGTGCTATTAATGACAGAGGAATTGGTATGGGTAGAAGACGAAGAAGGGTGATTCGTATTCCCAAAAGGCAGCTGCCTAGGGTTTACTTATGCCCAAGATGTGGAAGGGAGACGATTAGAGTCAAGATATTGAAGGAACGAGAGCGCGCGACAGTGCGTTGTGGGAATTGTGGCTTGACTGAGGAGCTTCCAATCGAACCAACCTTCAAGAAGATCGATATTTATTGCCGTTTCACGGACAAGTTCTACTCAGGACAAATCAGCACATAGTGGAAGAGTTGTTTTTCGAAAAAAATGACGGGCATTGGTTCCATTTTACATTAGGTACTTCGAGAAGTGAAGATGCCGAGGAAGCTCGAAACCCGTTAAAGCCTGTGATTTTGCGGCTACATCCGTTCTCAAACATGAACACAGGCACTCGTGGGCAAGCATATATACTTTGAAGTGCGAAATGAGAAGGGATAGCCCTTGATTGGTCGTGTAGAGCGATACTTGCTGGATAAGATTCAGGAGGACGGAGCGATCCACATCACCCTCATAGATCCCGAGAAAGTATCTCCTGAATCCGCATCTCACATAGCTGAGGAAGCCGAGGCTTCAGAGACAGCCGCGATAATGGTCGGGGGCTCCACTTCTGTCTCTACTTCAGATTTGGACAAAACCGTTAGAGCAGTAAAGAAAGGTGTAGAGATCCCGGTAATCCTTTTCCCGAACAACGTAACTGGGATCAGCCAATACGCCGACGCTATATGGTTCATGTCGCTCCTCAATTCAGTAGACCCGTACTTTATCATAGGGGCACAGGTCTTAGGCGCCCCGCTGGTCAAGAAATATGGCCTAGAGGCGATTCCACTAGGTTACATTGTAGTTGGAGCAGGAGCAGCTGTAGGCGTCATCGGGCGGGCCACGCCTATCCCATATGGGAGACCTGAACTCGCGGTTGCACATGCATTGGCAGCACAGTACCTTGGGATGCGATTTGTATATTTAGAAGGCGGGTCTGGAGCCAAAAATCCAGTGCCAAAGGAGATGATAAGACTGGTCAAGTCTACGGTTGAAGTTCCACTAGTCGTGGGGGGTGGCATCAAGACTGGTGAGCAGATGAAGAGCGTCGTTGATGCTGGTGCAGACGTTGTTGTCACTGGGAACGTGACAGAGGAATCTATGGTTAAAGACAAGGTTAAGGAACTTGTGAGAAGCATTAAGAGTTGACTTGTAGAGTCCTTGTCAGGTAATCCTTCACTTTTTATTCGTTCGTGTTGGAAAAACTGAAAATCCACCTGATAGAGTGTTACTTGGGAGGACCACTTTGGGCATCAAGATGAGTGAAGGGTATAAGGGTTATGTTTCTTCTTTAGGGGATAGACTAGCAGAGATATACAAGATTGCGAAAGAGGCTAGGAAAAAGGGGGTAGACCCCGCCCTCATTCCTGAGCCTGCGGTGGCAAAAGACTTGGCTGAGCTTGTTGAGGGATTGGTCGGTCCTCAACGTGTCGCCGAGAGCATAAGAGAGTTAAGCGGGAAGCTGCCGAGAGAAGAGCTTGCATTCAAGATAGCTCAAGAGATTGTCTATGGGAAATTCGGGCACTTGGAGGCTCCTGAAGCGGCTGAACAGGCCATCAGGACCGCCCTTGCCATACTGACCGAGGGAATTACCGCCGCACCCCTGCAGGGTGTGCCCCGAGTCTCCATAAAGTATAATCCCGATCAGACAAAATATCTCGCAATCTATTACGCTGGTCCGATACGGGCAGCAGGCGGTACAGGGCAGGCCCTGACCTTGGTGATTGGTGATTTTGTTCGAAAGTTGCTTGGGCTTGATCGCTATAAGCCAACCCCCGAGGAGGTCGGGCGATTTGTTGAAGAGGTACGGCTCTATGAACGGGCAGTGTCACGGTTTCAGTATCACGTCTCTGACGAAGAATTGCGAAGAGCTATCCAATTCATTCCAGTGGAGGCTACGGGCACTCAGTCCAATCCAGTTGAGGTTTCATCCTTCCGCAATCTGCCACGCATAGAGACAAACCGCGTGAGAGGCGGCGCCCTGCTGGTCGTAAACGATGGGGTTGTCGGGCGTTCCGCAAAAGTCTGGACGATAGTAGAGAAACTGGGAATCGAGGGATGGGACTGGCTGAAGAATGTGCGGAAGATCAAAGAAATGAAGACAGCGGGGTTCATGGAGGATGTCATTGCTGGTCGCCCGATCTTCTCATTCCCGTCGAGGCGTGGAGGCTTCAGGCTTCGCTACGGAAGAGCTCGCAACACCGGTCTGGCAGCAGTAGGTTTACACCCAGCGACTATGGTGATTCTTCAAGGCTTCCTAGCTGCTGGAACCCAGCTACGCCTTGAGGGTCCAGGGAAGGGAGGGGTCGTTGTCCCCGTGGACACCATAGAGCCACCCATAGTCCGCCTAAGAGACGGGTCCGTTGTGCGCGTTTCTATGCAGAATCTTGAAGAGATAAGGAACGTCGTTGACAGGATTCTTTTTCTAGGTGACATTTTGATAGGGTTCGGTGACTTCTTGTACAACAACAAGCCTCTTCTCCCTTCTGGTTTCACAGAAGACTGGTGGTGTGCAGAACTCCATGCAGCTGTAAAACAGACGTTCAACGGCGATTTGGATGCGGCAGCAACAGCAGCGAAGATGTCTGTGACACGGCTCGAAGAAATTTTAGGAGATCCCTTTGGAAACAAACCCGTTGCCGAGGAAGCCATGTCACTGGCCCTAATGTTCGAGGCGCCTCTACATCCGTTCTTCACATATTTGTGGTCAGGCGTCTCTTCTGAGGAGCTCAGAGGGTTGAGGCAGTGGCTTTTGGGTTCTGATACCCGGAGTGAGAATGAGAGAATCACTGAAGTGATTGGTGTGATGGAAGAATCGGTGAAGCGGTTACTTGAGAGGATATGCTTGCCACATTTGGTTACGGAAAATAGTATTAAAATAGATGGTGGAGACGCCGACATATTCAGCTTTTGTTTGGGGCTGCAGTCTCCTGAGCGGGAAATAGATGAGGAAAAATCAGTGCTTGAAAACATCGAAAGGCTCTCTGGCGTATCTGTTAAAGAGAAGGCTCCCACGCTTGTAGGTGCCCGGATGGGGCGCCCTGAAAAGGCGAAGAGGCGTGAGATGAGGCCCATGGTTCATGCTCTCTTTCCCGCTGGAATGGCTGGTGGTCCTCGTCGTGATCTGGTGAGTGCGGCTGAAAAGGGTTTGATTGAGGTTGAACTTGTGAAGAGGCGGTGCCCAAAGTGTCACGAAATAACCTTCAAAGCTTTGTGTGAAAGATGCGGGGTTGAAACTGTTCTTGAGAGAGTCTGTCCTAGGTGTGGCAGGGTCTTGGAGGAACGTCTCTGTCCCGTGTGTAAGGTTTCTACTAGAAGCTATAAGAAGCAAACAATCAATGTGAAGGAGTTTGTGGATGAGGCCTGTAAGGGGCTGAGTATTCCTATTCCTGGGCTTGTGAAGGGTGTTAGGGGTTTGATGAATGAGACGAAGACTGCGGAGGTGCTTGAGAAGGGTATACTACGAGCAAAGTACGACCTCTCTGTCTTTAAGGATGGGACAATACGATTCGACGCCACGAACGCTCCGTTGACACACTTTAGGGCGAGGGAGATCGGCGTTTCTGTACATAAGCTTAGGCAGCTGGGTTACTCTCATGACGTTGGCGGAGAGCCGCTTACTAGTTCTGACCAGACCTGTGAACTGAAGGTGCAGGATGTTGTTGTCCCGATGGAATGTGTGGAATATTTTGTTGGTGTGGCCGGTTTTCTTGATGAGTTGCTTGAGAAGGTGTATGAGCTTCCTGCATTCTACAATGTTAAGGGAGTTGGGGATTTGGTTGGTCACCTGGTTGTGGGTTTGGCGCCTCACACCTCTGTTGGCATTCTCGGGCGGATTATAGGGTTCACGCCTCTGAGTGTTTGTTATGCTCATCCCTTGTGGCATTCGGCGAAGCGTAGGGACTGTGATGGCGATGAGGACGCTTTGATGCTTGCCTTGGATACAGTACTGAACTTTTCTAAGGCCTTTCTGCCTGCTCAGACAGGTGGAATAATGGACGCTCCGCTTTTTATCATTCCAGTTGTGAATCCTCTGGAGGTGCAGAGGCAGGCTCACGAGGTTGATGTTGCATCGGCCTACTCCGTGGAGTTCTACGAGAAGACCGTCCAGGGCTCATCTTCGCGAAATGTCAGGGGGCTCATGGACTTGGTTGAGCATAGATTGAACACTGAGGCGCAATTTGAGGGCTTCGGCTACACTGTGCCTGTTTCGGATATCAATACGGGCAACCGTGAGAGCATGTATAAGAAATTGGGGCGGATGACAGAGAAGTTGGGTGGCCAGTTGATGTTGGCGGAGAAGATTGATGCTGTTGATGTGAAAACCGTTGCTCAGAAAGTTCTCACCACACATTTCATTCGGGACATTATGGGTAATCTCCGTGCGTTCACGACTCAAAACTTTCGATGCAAGAACTGCAACAGGAAGTTCAGAAGATTACCGCTTGAGGGGAGGTGTCCCAGGTGTGGTGAAGACTTGACGTTAACGGTCTATCGCGGTGGAATTGAGAAGTACTTGGATGCGGCGCGCAAGCTCGTCAGGAGATATGGGCTTTCTGACTATTATGCTCAGAGGCTTTCGCTGGTGGATGATGAGATTCGGTTGCTTTTTGAGGGTGATAAACCGAAGCAAATCAGCCTAAGAGATTTTATGGCCTGATTAGCGCTTTTATAGATGAGTTTCTGAATTATGTTTCGGGGACTCTGTTGAAGAGAGCCTACCATCCTAAAGCCTTCCTTTCATTGAAGAGGAACATTTGGCCTGGTCTAGTCTCCAGAACCCAGATAGTTTCGCGGCTTGAAAAAGGAGCGCTAAGCGCCAAAGCTATTGCGCAAGAAACCAAGTTGAGCTATTCGGCGACTCTGTACCATCTTCATCTTCTCGAAGCTGAGAATATACTTGCGCGTAGGGGCAAGAAACCCTACTTCTGGGAGCTAACTGGTGCCGGGCAGCAGAGATTGACGTAAGGCTGACCAATGTTTTCCACATCTCACGCTTAACGTGGGTCCTCAACTTACCAAAAACCTTAAGAATCTTCTGCATAGGATGATGCGTTGTGGAGTGAACACGCATGGTTTACTGTACTAAGTGTGGTGCTGAGAATCCTGATGATGCTAAGGTATGTACTCAGTGCGGTGCATCTCTATATCCCGGAGCGCCGCCAACTCGGAGATACGAGCGTCGCAGATTTGAAGAAGAATGTTTTGGGATTCCGAGAGGTAGCACGATCGTGGCCTTGGCCCTCGGTGCAATGATTCTTATCTGGGGTCTTGTATGGCTTCTGCAACAACCTGGTATTGAATTAATCCCCGCAGGAATATCTGCTTGGCCTTTCGCAATAATCATCTTAGGAATATTGATTGTCATCGGCGCCATCCGTGGGCTGAGTCGCAGATACTGAACTCTTTTTCGGGTCCTAACAGGCTTCACATGGAGTTCTGCAGGTATGAGAGATTCTCCAGTGGTCCCACTGTGAGAGCAGTATGCGCGTTAGCAGCCAAAAAACGGTTAAGACAACCAGAAACAAATCGGCGAAGAGGCTTTGAATGATTTGGTCGATTCCGATCAGAGCCAAGAAGGCGCCTAAGACAAAAAATGTGTTTGCCATTAGGCGAACTAGGGTTCTGAATCTAAACTGGAACAGCCCTAAGCCGACTCCTAGAGTTCCCATAAAAACTGCTAGAGAAGCGTTCTGTTCGATATGCCAATAACCGAGGAAATACGTGATTGTTCCAGCCATGGTCATGAGTGCTCCCAGAAGCAATCCTGTGCACGCCGCACAGAAGGTTTTCCTATCTGTCTGAACCACATGAGCAGAAAAGTTTCCGCAGTCGGGGTGATGCCCTCGCAGATTTGGAGCGCTCTCATGAGAATCAAGATCTTTCTCGTTAGCACTGATATCGCCCTCTTCTTTTGCCCAATGAGACATTGCAGAACACTGCTTTGGGAAGAAGACCGCGATGATTCCAAATAGACAGATTGCTCCAAAGATTGAGCCAATCACTGGTTTTCGCCAAGGAAGGTTATCTTCTATAGTTGGCGGGTTGATCGCAAGCGTTGCTACGAGGATTAGTCCGAAGAATGAAACGGCTATCATGAAGATCAGAATATGGCTACGAGGCAGACTGTGAGGCATGAAATCAAATCTCAAAAGAGTGCTCTGAACTGCTCTACGATGCCTTGAGTGGCCATGTACCTGTAGACTCTCCTTCTCAATTCGTTGGTGGAGAAGAGCCCGCGTAGTCTTCTACTCCAAGAGCCGAAGAAGCTTCGGTAGCATCTGTAGAGTTCCTCTTGGACCTCTTCTCTAGAGAGCGTCTCTGTCGGCATGATGGCGTGAACCATGTCATAGTGGGCCCAGTTGAAGTCCTCTATCCAACCATTCTGCTTGGCCTCCTCAAAGATTTCGGTGCCTGGAAATGGGGTGAGGATGGCGAAGATGGTGAGGTCGGGATCGAGGGCGTTCACAAACTCCCTCAGGCTTGCTATGGACTCGGCGCTGTCTTTGCGTTCGCCGATGATGAACATTGCTTGGGCGAATATGTCGTTCTCTTGTAACAGTCTGACAGCCTTTTTGGCATCGTCAGGTGTGATATCCTTCTTGAATGTTTTGAGCTTGGACGGGCTTGGGCTTTCCACTCCTAGAAGGACCCAGCGGAGACCCGATTTCCGCATCTTGGGCAGGAGTTCACGGTTCTTCACAACGTCGTCGCACCTTATCTGCGTAAACCACATCATATCATCAGGAATTTCCTGCCGAATAATCTCTTCAGCCATTTCGTTTGCACGTTTGCCAAGCGTGAAGTTGTCATCTGTCAGCCAGATGAATCTGCTTCCGTAGTTTTGATAGCAGAACTTTATTTCGTCTGCGATTCGCTTGGGTGATTTTGTTCTCCACTTCCCTTGCCAGTGTCTCCATTGGGTGCAGAATGTGCAGCGGTGTGAGCAGCCTCTTGAGCCTTCAACTAGTGCGTAGGGGGTTTTTGGACCCGCCATCGCTGTGAAGTGATATTCGTGAACTACCTCTTCTACGAAGTGGTATCCTGGATAGGGAAGGGTGTCTAGGTTCTTAATCAGAGGGCGCGGAGGATTGTGGTGGACTTTTCCATTGTGTCTGAAGGAGACGCCCCTTATCTCTGAGAGAGATGCTCTTCTTTTTTCTGCTTTTTTGACTAGTTCTGCGAGAGTCTGTTCTCCCTCCCCACGGATGATAACGTCGATTTCAGGGTATGCCTCTAGGCTCTCTTGGGCTGTTGCAGTGAAGTGTTGCCCGCCGGCGACTGTCAGAATATCGGGGGCTACTCTTTTCGCTGTTTCAAGGGTTCTGACCGCGACGTATGAGTTGCATGTGGCTAGTGCGCTTGACGCCACAATGTCTGGGTTAGAAGATTCTATATTCCTTTCTAGGCCTTTCCAGTCCACCTGCTCAGCGTTGCAGTCCAGCACCTCTATCTCTACGTCTTTGATCTTGTTCTCTAGGTATGCTGCAAGTTGAAGAATTCCGTATGGGGGCGGCAAGTACTCTCCCATGACGAACCAGTAGTCCTTGGGCGGTTCGACGAAGAGAATTCTCACGCCCTCTTCAGCCTCAGCTACAAAGGTTGATGATTGGTCTTTTAAGAGTGCTGATGATTTGTGTGGCGGGTGTTTCAAGAGAAGCGTGTTAATTTGCTGATTTAGGTGGGCTATGGCTTATGGCTCAACGCGAAGAGTTGCATTCCGAGGGCAAGGACGAACTCGTTCCAGCGATGAACAGCTTGATTAGTGAGTAGGTTCATATTCACACAATGAGAAGCGTGCAGGAGGTGTGGGATTGACTTTCTGTGGGCGGTGTGGGGCGGAGTTGCCTGAGGGCGCGAGGTATTGTCCTTCCTGTGGGACTGTGGTGGGCGAGGGTGTGAGGGAGAAGTTCTCTGTCTCGGCTGACAACCTCGTGAAGAGAGTGAAGGAGTTGCTTCATGAGGGAAACGTCAGGCGGATAAGTATCAAGGACGAGGAAGGGAAGGTTCTGTTAGAGATGCCTGTGACGGTTGGCGTTGTGGGAGTGATCTTGGCTCCTTGGCTGGCGGCACTTGGGGCAATCGCGGCTCTGGCTACGAGATGCACCTTGACTGTTGAAAGAAAGGAATGACCTGGATTTCACTTTAGGTTGATGTGAATTTTCTCTTTATAGAGGGCAGGTGCATGGGTTTTCCTGGCATTTCGGGCACTTTTTATCGTATTTTCTTAGTGCAGCCTCTTCTATGTCTACGTTGACCACGTTTGCCAAGGAGGATAACCAGGCGAGGACGTCGGCAAATTCATCTGCTAAGGCGTCCTCGTCTTTTTCCATCAGGGCTTCTTCCAGCTCTTCAACCTCGTCTACAAGCCACTCGTAGGTTCCTTTTGCTCTACGCTTTGAGTCTCTGTGAAAATAGATCTGTCTCATCATATCCTGAAACTCGCGAAGACGCATCCCCTTCCTCTCCTCTTGAGACAATTCGTCTTCTTGCTGGCTTAGAGCGTAGTTTCTAATATTTAGAGTTGTGTATATGAAGTTAATGGAATGATCAAAAATGGAAGGGCAACAATATTTTAACCTAGATGATGTTGCTTGGCTGGAATTTGGACATGTCACGAGAGGGGTGTTTGTCAAAGATTTGGCTACAAGGGCCTTCACGGAGAAGTTCAATCTCTCATTGTTCAAGGTGGAACCAGATGGGGAATTTCCCAAGCATAAGCACTCGCACGCGCATGTCCTATACTTTCTGAGAGGCAAGGGAGAATGCTGGGTTGGCTCCAGAAGTTATCAGATCAAACCTGGTGATGTGGCGTTGGTTCCAAAGGAAGAAGAGCATGGTTACAGAAACACAGGGAAGGATGATCTATTGCTTTTAGTGTTGAATTTTCCGGCTACGAGATGAATTCTACAAGTTTAACCGCAGAAGACTCTTTTGGACGCGTGCGCGCGCAAGCGCATGGACTATACTAAGGCTATTATATAAGCCGCATTAATAGGGTCCCGACGAATTCAGTCGTCAGCTATGAGACGATGCTGCATGCCATACTATGTTTACATTCTTCTTTGTGAAGATGGAAGCTATTACACCGGATATACCAAAGACGTGAAATGTCGGGTTGCACAGCATGAGAAAGGTCAAGCCTCTAGGTACACAAGGATGCATAAACCCGAGAAGATAGTGTATGTCGAGAAATTCGACAGCCGTGGTGAAGCTATGAGGAGAGAAAGAGAAATTAAATCACTGAGCCACAGCAAGAAAGAAAGATTGGCAAATGCGCGGGCGTGAGAATGTAATATGGATTGCCAGTTAGAAATGTATATAAGTTAAGCTCTTGGAATAGGCATTGAGGAAAAGCAGGAATGAGTGACCGAGAAACAGATTCGTAGAAGACGTTTTTCGAATCACAGAGAGTCGCCAGAGTGTTCTTTGCCTCGTGGATTCCTCGACCAGCGTTCTAAGGCAACCAAGAATGTAGCGGATTCTATCGGTGAATCGGATAAGCATGGGTGCTCAGAAAAGCAGAATGTTTCCAGTGGAGAAGAGGTTAGGGGGGTTGACCATCGAAACCTCGGTAAGCAGCTTGATCTCTTCTCGATAGACGAGGAAACTGGTGTGGGGCTTGTCTTGTGGCATCCAAAGGGCGCCCTAGTGCGGAAGATACTGAGGGATTTCTTGGAGGAGGAGCATCTCAAGCATAGGTACAAGCTGGTTTCTACGCCGCACATCGCCCGTGGAGAGCTTTGGAAGACCTCTGGGCACTTGGAGTACTATCGGGAGAACATGTACGTTTTTGAGAGGAATGGAGAGACCTATGTGGTGAAGCCGATGAACTGTCCCTTTCATATTCAGATCTACAAGTCGCAGCCGAGGAGCTACAGGGACCTTCCGATCAGATACGCGGAGTTGGGCACTGTGTACCGCCTGGAGCGGTCAGGAACGCTGCATGGTCTTCTCCGTGTGAGGGGCTTCACGCAAGACGACGCCCACATCTTCTGCGCACGTGAACAGCTTGAAGAGGAGATTTCGGGGATCCTAGACCTAGTAGAGAGCATCCTGGGGACGTTAGGCTTCTCTGAGTACAGGGTTGAGCTCTCGCTGAGAGACCCGAAGCAGCCTGAGAAGTACATGGGTTCAAGCGAAGACTGGGACTTGGCTCAGGAAGCATTGGCTAAGGCTTTAGAGAGAAAAGGTGTTCCCTACAATGAGGCGTTGGGTGAGGCGGTTTTCTATGGGCCAAAGATCGATGTGAAGATTGTTGACTCCTTGGGGAGAGAGTGGCAATGTTCAACGATTCAGTTTGACTTCAACCTGCCGAAACGTTTCAATGTGACTTTCGTCGGACCAGATGGCCAAGAGCATGCTGTTGTGATGATACACAGAACGCTGCTGGGGTCCATTGAGCGCTTCTTTGGGATAATGATCGAACACTATGGTGGAAACCTTCCGGTTTGGTTGGCTCCGGTGCAGGTGAAAGTCTTGCCCATCGGCGATGAGTACAGCCGATACGGTGAGGAGACCCATAAGAAACTCCTAAATCGAGGAATTAGATGCGAGCTGGACGACAGCTCATCAACTATAGGCTACAAGATAAGGGAGGCTGAAATACAGAAGGTTCCGTACATGGTCATATGCGGTGAGAGGGAAGTCGAATTTGATATGCTGTCGATTAGGAGGCACACGGTTGGCGATCTCGGGCGCTTCAGCTTGGAATCCTTTGTTTATATGATTGAAGAGGATGTTCGGAAGAAGCGTTGATGTCGATTTGAGAGAATGATTAGGCAATGCCTTTGAAGCTGCCAAGGTTTGTTTGGCCCTTCTTGAGTATGTGCATCACCTTCACGGCCTTTGTCTCTAAATAAGCTGAGATGAAACGACGGTGGCAGTACTTTGGATTCGGCTCTAGACACATTATGCAGACCTTCTTCTGTCTAGCCACCTCCAGAAGTCTCTCTATACCATCCTTAAACTGCTGAGTCTTCATGTGAGCTTTGTATCCGCCTCGGCGATATCCGCCAAGCTCTTCACCCATCCAGACATACTCAATTCCATGTTGACCAAGCCATCGCTCCATCTCCTCACGCTTAAAATGCTCAACTTTTGAGGTGGGAAACCTACGAATATCAGCCAGAACCTCGATTCCGTGCTCCTCAAGCAGATCCAGAAAATACTTGATAGACCGATTGCTATGGCCTATAGTTTTTATAGAGAATTTGCCGCGTCGCATCTTTTAGCACACACTGATAGACTTCGTATCTCCCTGGAACGACAGATTTCTATTAAATGTTGAGCCTTCGGCTGGGCATCTACCCACTTCAGTGTAATACGGAGTTTCTATCCGCTTCTATTGAGAGCCTATTTGCCTGAAATTGAAGAAGTAGGTTAGAGCCATATATGAATGCGTGCACATCTTGATTAGAGGATCCCCTCGTAGATTTTCAATATTGATTAGAAATTAGCAATTTTTTTTAGTATCTGATAAAAAATGGTTAAAGGTTGGAGTAGACCGTTATGGGTAAACAGATAAAGGAAATTGAGGGCATTGGACCTACCTACGCTGAGAAGCTTGCAGGTATGGGCATATCTACTGTTCATGCTCTGCTGGACAAAGGATGCACAGAGTGGGGACGAAAGGAGATAGCAGAGAAGACCGGCATTGCTGAGCCTTTAATCTTAGAGTGGGTGAACATGGCAGATCTTTTCAGGATCGAGGGAATCGGAGAAGAATATGCGGATCTACTGGAAGAAGCAGGGGTAGACACTGTTGTAGAGCTTTCAAAGAGGGTGCCAGAAAATCTGCATGCAAGGATGGAAGAAGTGAATGAACAGAAGAAACTAGTGAAGCAGTCACCAACGCTCGACGTGGTAGAGAAGTGGGTAGAAACAGCCAAAACGTTACCAAGGCAGGTTGAATATTAGCTCCAAGAAAACTCTGAACTGAGAGTTCACGACTATCCTTTCTCTTTTTTTTGCGTCGATCAGACTCATACTCTATAATTGACCGGACTAGCTCTCTTTTGAACGACCAAAGGGTTTCTAACTCTTAGAATTTTTTCTTCTCCACTGATCCTATTGACAAAGCTGATGTGGACATTTCCCGTTCTGTACACTGTCAACTTTATCCTGTAGATACCAACCTCCATCTGCTTTCTTTGCATCGCTTGATCTCCTGGATCACTGCGGCTCTTCATATTACGCTAACATTCCGTAGAAAATAAGTCAAGTTACTACTAATCACATATTTCTGAAAAAGATACATGCATACGCAGGCAAAGTTACAATGATGCTTCTAACGTTTGCAGGTTTGTCAGGTTGTGGAGAAAGACCGAAAGGTACATGGAGAGAGCCATAGTTAGAATGATGGCTCCGACCAAGATGGCTAGAGGGCTATTCATCTCTATGCTGATTTTGTACAGAACGTAGATGAAGATGGCGGATATGATGAAGCCGAGTATGTGTCCAGCAAGCAAGCCTGTGGTTTGCATCATCAATCGTGGAATGGGACTCGCTTCAGTAGCGTGACCATTGCTAAAGATGAGGTACGAACAGATTTTTTCTAGACCGCTGAAGAGAATGGCTAGAATCAGGAAGACTCGTAGTAGCCATAGAGAACCGTGGCTCATCCTTTCTCAAGTGATTTAAAGAATTAGAATCTAAGAGCATTATTTCGAAGTAGCTTATATGCTGGCTTTCTACACGGCTTCTACCTTAGAATATGCGCTTTAGCTTTGGGCTCCGTGTCATCGCCTTTGTTCTGATGCCATGTGTGTTGAAGGTTCTGGGGAGACATATTTGCGTACCATAATATCATCATAGGACGCTTCATACTGACACCATGTTCCAAGTTCGTAGGGTGTTGAATAGGTGGTGTCTGTGACCGTGACTTTAGAACCAGCGACCTCGGCGCTCATGGTTCCATTGGTGAAGTAAATGACTGTAATGTTATACCATACATCTGGATCTATGACCTCGTTTACAGAATCGATTATCGTTCTGGAGCCGTTGTCTATTCGCTCAATGCCAATCGTATCTGTCTCTGCATTGATACCTAGGCAATAGCCGCTTCCAGTTGCAGAACCATTAACGGTTCCTGGCACGTTGAGATAAACGAGGTTCTCTTCATCAACATCGATCAATCCTTCGTATTCGATGAGTACAGACTCGGTGACGTTGTATCCGTCTTTTCTGATGTATTTACCCGTGCTAGAGAGGTCTTTGTTGTCTAAAAGGCCTGAAGAGGCGTTCCAGGTGCTTCCGATGGGGGTCCAGCCGTCGTAGTCTCCGTCGTTGAAGTCGTCCCATAAAAGATACACGTTGCTCTTGTTTGCAGGTGGAGTCCCTGCCGATGGATTGCCGTAATACATGTAATAGTTATTGTCTGAACCGCTTGCGGAGATGTCTGCTTGGGTTTCGAACCAGACTTGCGTCGAGCTGGTATTCATGTATATAAGATCGCGGTTGAGTTCGGTCCAAGAAGACGCGTTCAAATGAAGAATTCTTAGGTCGTTTCCGCTTGGAAGCATTTTGTCCTCGGAGATGAAGGCGGCGG
>CAYGBA010000004.1:0-12418 GCA_964347995.1 uncultured Candidatus Bathyarchaeia archaeon
GGTATAAGAATGAATTCTTAATTCCTATCCTCTTCGTGGAGGAAGAAGATTGACAGATGAAAAAACTGTTGAGGACGTCGCGGTTAAGCTTTTGCATCTTGCTGTCACGGAATTGCCTACAGACGTAAAGGAGGCTCTCCAGAGCGCGTATCGTGAAGAGGAAACCGAGGCTGGGAAAACTCAGCTGAAAGCCATACTAGACAATATGGAGCTAGCTGAGAAAACACGTACGCCTATGTGCCAAGACACTGGCGTGATCATCTTCTACGTAAAGGCTGGTGCCGAAGTCGAGGACCTAGACAAGATAGAGGATTCTCTCCGCAAGGCTACGAGGAGAGCCACCAAGGAGGTTCCCCTACGTCCAAACGCTGTTAATCCGTTCACCCAAAGGAACTCTGGGGACAACACTGGAAGGTTTTTTCCCTTCATAAACTGGGAGATCACATCAGGAGACAGCTTGGAACTAACAGTTCTTCCAAAGGGTGGCGGATCTGAAAACGTTTGCGCCCTAGGCATGCTGAGACCCGGTGAAGGGGTGAGGGGTTTGAAGAGGTTTGTCGTTGACACTGTGATAAAGGCTGGAGCGAAACCGTGTCCACCAAACATCCTAGGCGTCGCAGTCGGAGGTGGCGCGGATATTGTTATGAAGCTAGCAAAGAAGGCACTGTTAAGGCCGATTGACAAGCCGAACCCCGATCCTGAGCTAGCGAAGCTTGAGAGCGAGTTGTATGAGGCTGCTAACATGACTGGAATCGGACCGATGGGACTCGGCGGAAGATTCACAGTGCTACGCGTGAACGTTGACTATGCACACAGGCATCCAGCATCCTATCCGGTGGCCGTTGCGGTTCAATGCTGGGCTGCCCGGAGAGCCTCAGCACGCATTCATTCAGACGAAAAAGTTGAATATTTGACTCATAAGGTGGTGTGAAAATGGCAGTCTACAAGCTGAAAACACCGATTTCGGAGGAAGATGTGCGGAAGCTGAAGGTAAACGATACTATCTATATTACAGGCATCATCTTCACAGCACGTGACGAAGCACACCATAGAGCACTAGAATTCCATGAGAAGCGAAAGGAACTACCTATCGACCTGCAGGGACTTGCAGTTTTTCACTGTGGTCCTATAGTGAGAAAGAAAGGGGATGAGTGGATTATGGTGGCCGCCGGTCCAACCACAAGCACACGCATGGACCTATTCGAAGATGAATTCATCAAGAATTTCAGAGTGCGAATGGTGATCGGAAAAGGTGGAATGGGTAAAAGGACTACAGACGCCATGAAAAAGTATGGTGCAGTCTATGGCGCTCTCACTGGAGGCGCTGCTGTTCTCGCGGCGAAGGCTATAAAGAACGTGAGAAGCGTGGAGTGGTTCGACCTAGGAATGCCCGAGGCGATGTGGATTCTTGAAGTTGAAGAATTCGGTCCGTTGACTGTTGCCATCGACGCACATGGAAACAACCTTTTTGAGGATGTCCAAAAGAGGGTGGAAGAAACCAAACAGAAGATTTATGAAAAACTGGGTACATAACCGATTCTTCCTCAATCTACAATACTGGAGGCTCTACGAACGGAAACACTAACTCACGACATAGTCATAGTCGGAGCTGGCATAGCTGGTCTGAGGGCTGCTGTTGCTGCCGCCGAGACTAGCAAAAAACTTGACATTGCGGTCGTCTCAAAGGTCTACCCCGTCCGCTCGCATTCGGTTTGCGCACAGGGCGGAACGGCTGCTGCAATGAAAGATGGAGATTCGTACAACCTTCACGCTTGGGACACTGTGAAAGGAGCAGATTTCTTGGCAGATCAGGATGTTGTAGAATTTCTTGTGAAAAAAGCACCTAAAGAAATCATTTTACTGGAGCATTGGGGCTGTCCCTGGAGCAGAACTCCTGAAGGAAAGATAAATCAACGCCCCTTCGGTGGGCACACCTTCCCTCGAGCCTGCTTTGCAGCCGATATGACTGGACTTGTTGAAATGCATACGCTATATGGGAGAGCTATAGTTCAAGAGAACATAAAATTCTACGATGAGTGGTTCGTCACATCAATTATCATAGAGGATAACGTTGCCAAGGGCCTCACAGCTATAGAAATGAAAACAGGGGAAATGCAAGCAGTACACGCGAAGGCTATTGTAATGGCTACTGGTGGATATGCGCGGATATATGAGTTCACAACATTCTCGCACACAGCGACTGGTGATGGAATGACCATGGCCTATCGAGCTGGTGTGCCTCTAAAGGATATGGAATTTGTCCAATTCCATCCCACTGGCCTCGTCCCACCGGGGGTACTAATAACTGGGGGTGCTCGTGGTGAAGGAGGATACCTGATCAACGCCAAAGGTGAGCGGTTTATGAAGCGCTACGCCCCTGAGAAGATGGAGTTGGCTCCACGGGATATAGTGGCCAGAGCTGAGACGACCGAGATTCAGGAGGGGCGTGGATCAGAAGGTCCCTACGGACCCTACATAGGCTTGGACCTCAGGCATCTAGGTGAGGCGAAGATAAACGAGAGGCTACCCCTCATACGCGATGTCGCAATCAAGCTTGGCGGTGTAGATCCTGTCGAGGAACCGATACCAATCAAGCCAGCAGCCCACTACTCAATGGGAGGGATTTGCGCAAATATAAGAACGGAGACGCCGGCTTCAGGACTTTACGCTGCTGGCGAATGTTCATGTTTAAGTGCGCATGGAGCAAACAGACTTGGCACAAACTCGACTGCTGGCTGTCTTGTTTTTGGGGCTGTTGCGGGCGAAGAAGCCGCAAAACACGCTTCATCAAGTAGTCTTTGCAAAATTCCACATGATAGAATCTTGGCAGAGGAGAGAAGAATCTTCGACGAGATTTTGGGTAGCGAGGGCGATGAGAGGGTTCCTGCGCTTAGAGATGCGATGAGGCGTGTCATGAATGAGGAAGTCTGGGTGTTCAGGAAAGGCGATGAACTCGAGAAAGCTCTGAAAGAGATAAGGCAGCTAAAGAGGAGATTCAAGAATATGAGAATTGAAGACAGAGATAGAGGCTTCAACACCGGGCTTGTTGGAGCATTGCAACTTGACTTCACGCTGGACCTCGCCGAGATCACGGTGGCCTGCGCACTTGCCAGAACAGAGTCAAGGGGCGCCCATACTAGGCTTGACTATCCAAAGCGTGACGATGAGAACTGGCTAAGACATATTCTAGCACACTACACGAAGAAGGGGCCGCGGCTCGAGTACAGTCCGGTTACCATCACCAAATGGCCTCCAACCAAGAGGGCCTATTAGGAAGACTTGTCATGATCACAGAGAAAGAGAAAATTGTCGAATTTAAGATACACCGTTTCGATCCTGAACACAACAAGCATTATGTATCTACATATGATGTGCCTGCACGGACAGGAATGACGATACTTGAGGCCCTACTCTACATCAAAGACAATCTCGACGGGACGCTCACGTTCAGACACCAATGCAGGATGGGACAGTGCGGAAGCTGTGGAGTTATGGCTAACGGAGCACCCATGCTGGCATGTTATACACAAGTGCTTCAACTCGGAGTCAACACATTGGAGATTGAGCCTCTATCAAACCTGCCAGTCATAAAAGATCTGGTAGTCGATGTCGATCCCTTTTTCGAGAAATTTTTGGAAATCAACCCGCTTTTGATAAAGGCTGAGGAAGACTTTAGGAAACCTACTGAATTTATTCAACTGCCGAATGATTTCAAAAGGTACTGGGACGAATCCATCTGTACGAAGTGTTCTTTGTGCTACTCATCTTGTCCTGCTGCAATAGATGTGCAATTCCTCGGACCTTCAAGCTTAACCACCAACTATAGATTTCTTGTAGATACGCGTGATGAGGGACTTAGTGAACGATTGAAAGACGCATCTGAGACTATATGGCTCTGCACTTCATGTGATTCCTGTACACTAAATTGTCCAAAAGACATTGATTGTGCGCGCGCATTAGATGACGAGCGCAGCCTCATCGTTGAAGACGGAATGCTTGTGCCTAAGACCGCGAAAGACGTTTTAGAGAGTGCATTCAAGTATCACAATCCCGTGCGAATGCCTCCGTCAAGGAGAACAGAATGGAGTAGGGGCTTAGAGATCAAAGAGTTTCCAACAGTAGAAAAGACAGACATCCTCTACTTCGTAGGCTGCCTGCCGTCCTATGACGAACGAAATCAGAAAATCGCTAGATCTATGGCTCAGATATTCGGAAAAGTAAACGTCGACTTTGCAACACTGGGAAACGATGAATGGTGTTGCGGCGATCACATACTAAGGCTTGGCGAAAAAGGCTTATTTGAGATGCTCGCAGAGCATAACATCTCTCTGTTCAGAAGATACAATTTTGACCGTGTCGTCACATTGTCACCCCATTGTTATTATGTCTTTAAGAATGAAGAGCAATATGTGGACGCCGAAATCAACGTCCGACATTACACTCAATTCCTTGCAGAGACCCTTGAAAACGGAATACTCAGTCCCACCAGAGCAGTTAAGAAGAGAGTTACATATCACGATCCTTGCTTCTTAGGCAAGCGAAGCGACATCTATGATGAGCCAAGGAAGATATTGAAGGCGATACCCGGTCTAGAGCTGATTGAAATGGAGCGATCGCGGCAAAACAGCTTTTGCTGTGGTGGCGGAGCTGGAAGAATCTGGACAGAAGAGGCAACTCCTGAAAATCGACCTTGTGTAGACAGGGCTAAGGAGGCTCTTGAACTCGGAGTTGATCTCATAGCAACTGCCTGTCCGTTCTGCGTAACAACTTTGGAGGATGCTGTGAAGGTTTTAGATGTAGAAGATAAGATTGTTGTGAGAGACATCTCAGAAGTACTTAGTGAAGCGATGTAGCCGATAGCGTCTCTAGCAAGATCTCAGCAAGCCCTACGACAGGCCAAAAGTTTCTAATCAAACCGATTCAGACAGAGGTCAACAGCAGAATT
Source organism: uncultured Candidatus Bathyarchaeia archaeon (assembly GCA_964347995.1). Classification (GTDB taxonomy): domain Archaea; phylum Thermoproteota; class Bathyarchaeia; order Bathyarchaeales; family Bathyarchaeaceae. Next base: position 4,946 of record CAYGBA010000004.1, read on the forward strand.
GCGAGGATGCGTGACCAAAAATAGCACTCTCCTTTCTCTTTCAGCACACCTATTGTATCCTGCTAAATTGCACGCATCCCCAAGATTTTGTCTACATAGCTAAATTTTAGCTTTATGGAACATTCTTCTATAGCAAAACGCAGAATAGAGATTGCACCTAGGTCACTAGTGTGGTTAGTATTTCTTTGACAACACTTGCGGGAGCGTCTGATCTTATACCTCTGTTGTTAAAATGGGTTGGGACGGCTTGAAAACCAGCCTTTCTTAACTTCTTTATTACTTCAACGAGGGGCGGGATTGGTAGATTGAGTTTGTCGCAGATTTTGTCGGTTATATAGTATGTGGGCGGAGCTTCAGCCTCATCTCTAGAGCGGGAAAGCATCTTGAGGATTGTCTTCTGATTTCTGAGGTTTCTCTTTTTGAGCTCCCTTTCCATCAGAGCAAAAAGCTTTCGATCGAATATTCTGCCGAGCCACAGAGGGCCGGCTGTGCTGATCCGTGAGCCACATTCAGGGCACTTCTTCTTTAAGGATGAAAAGATGCTGCTAGACGTCTCTCTATGAAGGCAGGTGAAGCAATGTAGAATGTATCCCATCTTTTGGACACTTTTATCGGCTCGTTTTGCGCCATAGCGCGCGACAGCATATACTCTAACATAGTGATCAGTGCTGTGGCTGAAGATCACTCTAATTCCTATATCATGCTTTGCCGCCATCATCGTTAGACACCCAGCTAGAAGTCGAACAGCTAGCTCGTGGCAATAGGCGGTCCGCAAAGGTCTTCCGCCATACTTCCGCACACAAGCTTTTGGATGAACACCGCACAGAGGAGCAAGGTCTGTGGCTGTTAGAGCCAGTAATCCCTTATTACGTAGAGCTCTGACAGCAGAGTCCACGTACGGCACAGGAGAACCGAAAGGGTCTACATCGATGTAATCAAACCTTTTACGGGGCGCCGCATAACGGCTCAGAAGGAGATTTGCGTCTTCATTTGCAACTGAGATATGATTGGCCAGATTGTTGCGCTCAACATTGAACCGGGCAAGCTTAGCCGCTTCCTTGCTGATGTCGTTTAAAACAATTCTCTTGATGCCTTCAACTTCCACTGCAAATCTTGCGCCACGAATACCGCAGCTACTTAAAGGTTCACAAACCGAAATTTTCCTTTTGACTGTTTGTTGGTAGGCTTGCAACGCCAATACCGCTAGGTCTCTGTTCAACTCCATAACAGGATTGTAGAAAACCGGTGCCTTGGAGGGAGCGTATTCTCCGGGCTCCTTCACAAAAGCCTCAAGTTTGGGTACCACTACGCTGGTCTCTCCCTCCCTCACAACCACCGTCGGAAAACTGAAGCTTGGTTCTGCTTCCTTCAAAGCTTTACAACCGTAAACTCCATAACGTAATCCTCTAAAATAGTTTGTGAGAGGGAAAATTTCATGACGAAAAACCTGAAGCGGCTCATACTCTTGACGGGGCGATCAGGCGTAGGCAAGACCAGCGTTCTGCTTCGTGCCGTAGACATCTTGAAGGCTGAAGGATGTAAGATTGGCGGTATGATCGGCCGCGAGGTTCGAGAACGGGGAGTTCGGGTGGGATTTGAAATAGTTGACTTGGCAACTGGAGGAAAAGGTTGGCTAGCCCATGTAAACCAGCCAACGGGTCCCCGCGTAAGTAAATATCGAGTCAACTTGAGTGACCTGAACACCATAGGTGTAGCTTCCATTATTAATGCTGTAGAGAACACCGACGCAATCGTTATAGATGAGATAGGTCCAATGGAGCTATTTTCATCAGACTTTAAGGAGGCAGTGATGAGGGCAATAAAAAGCAAGAAACCGATGATAGGAACAATCCACTACAGAGCACATGATCCGCTGATCAGCACCATAAGAGCGAGAGAAGATGCAGAGGTTCTTGAGGTAACACGTGAAAACAGACGGCGTCTCCACACAGTCCTTGTTGGCCGCGTCCTTCAGCTCATGCAAAGATGATCTTAAAAGGCTTGAAGTTGTAAAGGTGGCTTTTGTGAGAATCGCGGGGGTCGATGACGCCGGTCGCGGGGCGGTAATAGGGCCTCTAGTCATAGCAGGAGTTCTATTTGAGGGCAAGAATTTGTCTCGTCTCAGAGATTTGGGTGTCAAGGATTCTAAGCTTCTTTCTCCAGATAAGAGAGAATACCTCGCTACGGAAATCGAAAAGATGGCTGTTGATTGGCATGTTGTAAGGCTTACTCCAGAGGAGATCGACGAAGTTGTCAGGACCGGAAGAAGACTTCATAGACTAAACAGGCTTGAGGCACAGACGATGGCTAGAGTGATAGAGGCTCTAAAACCCGATGTGGCTTATGTGGATGCATCAGATGTATCACCTGATCGATTTAGACGTCATATCGCTGAAGAGCTTTCTTTTATGGTCAAGATTGTGTCAGAGCATAAAGCAGATACGAAATACCCAATAGTTTCAGCAGCCTCAATTATAGCTAAGGTGGAGCGTGACAGAGCAATTTCTAGGCTCCAACAAAAATATGGAAACCTCGGCTGCGGCTATCCAACAGATTCCAAAACCCTCGATTTCCTAGAAGAATGGATTCGAGAATTTGAGTGCTATCCCGGTTTTGTGCGGAAGTCTTGGAAGCCCGCGAAGAGGCTGAAAAGCGAAGCCAATTCGAAGCAGACCAGGCTTGTTTAGAGTTCTGAGATGAACTCCTTAGGATGCTTTACGTTCTTAAAGTCTTTGTTATGAATTAATGGTATGTTGTTGTTCGGGACTTGTTGACCATCCGTTATAAACAGCGGCCGGGCATTCACGACCTTGCTGATGCTCATGATCTCCTCAGTTCTCCTGTCGATATCTCGCTCTTTTTCATCTGGGACTCCACCGATTATACTTAGGGGCTCCTCGAGAGATTGAGCTATAAAGTCGAAGGGTGCCCTTTTTGTATGGGCTACTCTAAAGTTGATTTGCGTGAACTTTTTCAAAACCTTCTGTAGAAAGTGGTGTCTGATGATTATGCGCTTGGCGGCGGAGAGGAAACCCTCGTTTTGAGGATTTGATTGAAAAACGTTGATGCACTTAACCACGGGAGCTCCGAGCGTCCATTCAAGGTTGTATGCGACAGAAACAGATGCCTTTGCCATATTTTTTTCGTATCCATAGAGGGTTCTTCGAGAGATTCCTATCATATCCGCTAGCTTGCCGATGGACAACCCAAGTTTCTGTCTCCTTTCCCTGATTTCCTTTCCATCAAGCCTGACATAATAGCCCCCTGGTCCCGCCTCAACAAGAGGGTACATTTCCTGAAGTGCTATATCTTCGAGTGTTTTTGGTGTGATAGTGCAAATATCATATCGTGAGTAGACAGTGTCGTCTTCAAGGGGTTTTTTGCGGTTTTCATTACAGATGAAGAATGGGGTTGCGGAGAGACATTCGGAGATTGTCTGAAGCTCACAAGCATCCTCTGTACAGAGGTTTCCAATATTGATATGCGTTTTTATGAGGGCAAGTTGCTCGTTTCTTCGGGCAGCGAGATCGAAGCAACTAGGCCTTGAAACGCATCTCTCAGAGAGCTGAAAGCCAGCTCCTTTCAGCATGGATTCGGTAGCGGCCAGAATCTCCGTCCGCTTCATCATCTCCCCTCAGTCACGTAAAACCATGAAAAGAGTCCAATATAAACCTACTTTTTATTGACTTTAGTTATATTTTGAAGCTATATTGTAACGTATTAAATGCCACGTGATTGAGCTACGATCATTGCATGTGCTTTATCGTAAGGCTCTAGGTGCACAACTTCTTTGATTCGAAATTTGCAGGCTTTTAGGGTCTCTATTTCGCCCTCATACACTGTGGATGGTTCTGCTGTGACGTCGATGCTTCGAGCCTTTATAGCCAACATAATCCACCCATTGCCCATTAGGAATAAATTGGCATTATCGGCCAAAACCCTTGCCTGCTGAGGTTGGGCTATGTCACAGTAGATATCGTCCACCTTTCCCACAAGTGTCAAATAACGTTCAGGAATTCGGGCGTCAGATAGTATCGGTGACATGTTAGCACGAAAAGGACAGACATTGTTCACCAACTCTCGGATGGCGCGGGGCGCAAACTCTACACAATAAACATGTCCTTCTTCTCCAACCAAGTCAGAGACATGGCTCGCGGTTGTCCCTGAGGCTGCTCCTAAATAAAGAACCTTGTGGTCGGGCTGAATTGGGACGGTTTCTAAGCCTTCAAGAATTGCAGCGACGAACTTGCTTCGAAAGGGGTCCCATAATCTGTACTCCAGGCCTTTATATTTGATCAGCTTCTCACCGTAGACGCTTCTTCCTTGGGCAAGATTTCGGGTAGCTAATCTTCTGGAGCCATCCCCCAGAAAGACCTGATATATTCCTGGAAAACGTGGGTGTGGTTTAACCTCTGCGGCCACGTTTCATTCTCCTGTGTAACTTTTTTGGTGGGGACCTTGTATACTTTTCTTTTATCTCCTTGGTTCTCCTCTCAAGATCTGCCTTTAGCTCATCTCCCTTATACTTGCCGCTGAATGCATCAACCCGAGCGGCTATAGAGATTTTCCCAGCCAGCCCTCTGGCGACCTTCCCTCTTTGCCACGACTTTGCCTCTTGGATGAGATTGTGTTGAAAGATTAGTCCGTGCTTTGGAGGGCGGGTTCCCGTTCTCAAAGCTCGAAAGAGAGCCTTTTCAGCTCCCAAAACTTGGACGGTGCTCGCTGGCATCTTGGCTAGATCTCTCAGCCCTCCAGCGAGTGCTATGAGCCTAGCGCCGAGGAGTGGTCCGGCTATTTCGCTGATATTTGGTGCAACTTCTTCCATAATCGCGTTTAGGTACTTCTCTAGTGACTGCCGGGCATCATATAGATTGAGCACGTTTTTGCATATGGCTTGTATCTGGTCTATGTCTTCTCCACTAAGTTCTGCACCCATCGACTTTTTGGCAGCCTTGACTATCTTTTCTGCTTTGGCTTTTGGCAAGTTTTCTTTTTCCAGGTTTTTCATGGTGAGAGTTTCTCTTCGTCCTAGGTCAGTTATGAGGCGGGCATATGTTTCATGTTTATTCACTATTCGATCCAGCTCTGGGAAGTGAAGGCCATACCATTCACGCATCCTGCCCATGAAGAGGTTGAGCGTCTTGTCCAAGTCGTCGATTGTCTGGATTGCCTGCACTATCACTGAATCTCGTTTCTGAATTGCCTTCTTAACTCGCATCCTAGCAAGTTCTATAGACGCTTTGCGTGTCCAGTCAGTAAGTTCAGCCGCACGTTTTACGAATCCTGCATCCACGGCGAATTTCTCAAGGTTCCCACGCAACAATTCACCTGCTCTAGAAGGACTCTCAACGTCCACTTCGATTCCCAGTTTTTCACGGGCATTTCGAGCCATTTCTAAGGACTCAAATACAAAACTTGTATGGCCTTTTCTCTGTAATCTTTCGATCAAGGTAGCTATCTCATCGAGAACCTTTCCTCTTTCGATTTTTCTAAGTCTTTCGGCTATCTCTTTCGGATTTTTTGGAAAGAGAGCTTTGTCAACAAGCTCATTTGCTTCTCCAAAGCCGAAAATCCCCATGACACACACTACGATGGTGGCTTTCAGGTCTCTTCCCTCCATCATCGGATGACTCAGATTCCTGCTAACATTTATCTTGGCTATATGTTAACCTTTACTGCAAAAGAAAGTGGTTCTAATGACAACTGGACTTGTGACAAAAATTGCTGGATTGAAGCTCGCTAACCCTACTATGTTGGCATCTGGAATTCTCGGATTATCTGGATCATCTTTGAGAAGGGTTGTTGATGCTGGGGCTGGAGCCGTTGTTACAAAGTCTGTGGGAATAGAACCTCGGGAGGGCTACTCAAACCCCACAGTAGTTCAAGTTGAGTGTGGGCTGATCAACGCCTTGGGACTTCCTAATCCGGGCATCCGCTACTTCCGTGAGGAAATAGGCGGAGCAGAGTTGCGGGCACCCGTCATCATGAGTATCTACGGCTTTTCATCTGAGGATTTTGCTGAGGTGGCTAGTGTAGCGGTTGAAGCTGGTGTGGATGCTTTGGAACTGAACCTGTCATGTCCGCACGTTGAGAGAACCGGGGCTGAGATTGGACATGATGCCGGGTTGGTGGCTGATGTTGTGGAAAGGGTGAAAGCCAAAGTGGATACGCCTGTATTTGTGAAGCTGACTCCTAACGTGGCTGACATAGTGGAGGTTGCAAAGGCTGCAGCTGATTCGGGAGCAGACGCCCTCACAGCAATCAACACTGTTAGAGCCATGACAATAGACATCGAAACAGCTAGGCCCATTCTGGCCAACAAAATAGGCGGACTCTCCGGCGTTGCTATAAAGCCCATAGCCATTAGATGTGTGTACGAGATCTATCGGGAAGTCGATGTTCCCATAATCGGCTGCGGTGGAATATCAACTTGGCGTGATGCCATAGAGTTCATGTTAGCTGGAGCTGGAGCGGTCCAGATAGGAACAGCCGTCGCCTTCGAAGGACTGGAGATTTTTCGATCTGTCACAGAGGGAATCGACGCTTATCTGAGAGAGAAAGGATTTGGGAGTGTGGAGGAAATTGTCGGTCTCGCTCATAAACATTAACCGCCTGAGAATCACGAAGATTCTTGAAATTAGGAAGGAAAGTACAACCGTCAAGACATTCATCTTCTACGATAAGCTCTGTTCTGAGGCAAAGCCTGGGCAGTTTGTTATGATCTGGATCCCAGGAGTTGATGAGGTTCCCATGAGCTTGTCTGCTATCGGTCCTGATGGGCAGTCTTCAGTAACCGTAGCCAAGGTCGGCAAAGCCACCGAGGCGCTTCATGAAAGAAAAACTGGAGATGTTCTTGGAGTACGTGGACCCTACGGAAACAGCTTCGCGCTGGTGAGCGGCAACACGATGGTCGTTGGTGGTGGAACTGGGCTGGCTCCTCTTGCACCCTTGACCGAGAAACTTGCAGAGCTTCATGCTAGAGTATCCTTTGTAGCTGGAGCCAAGGCGCAGGATGGAATCTTGTTTTTAGACCGAATAGCGACTACTTTATCAGGAATTGACGGAAGGATTGTCGCTGTAACCGAAAATGGAAGTCATGGTGTTGAAGGGTTCGCTACAGATGTGGCGGAGCAATTGTTGGAGAAGGAACGATTTGACATGTTATATACGTGTGGCCCAGAGGAGATGATGTACAAGCTGTTCCTTCTAGCAGAAAGATATGAAACGCCTATTCAGGCGAGCTTGGAGCGATTGATGCGATGTGCCATCGGAATCTGCGGGAGCTGCGCGATAGGCAGATTTAGGGTGTGCAGGGATGGGCCTGTCTTCTCCCTCAAACAGCTGAGAGAGGTCAAGGAAGAGTTTGGACGTTTTGGGAGAGGAAGCACAGGGAGTATTCTCAAGCAATAGCCTAGGACGTAAATCTTGTGAATGGCTTGCCAAGACAATGAGCGTTAGTGCGAATTATGGCTT
>CAYGBA010000004.1:12518-42720 GCA_964347995.1 uncultured Candidatus Bathyarchaeia archaeon
AATGAAGACTTTTGGCAAAGGCAAATTCTATCTAAAGACGAAACTATGCGAAGGCAATGACTTAATAATGCTCGAAACTCAAATCGTAGAAGTTAAGCATGGATTCGAAGGGTTCGTTTCTAGGGTGAAACAAGCTATATCTAAACTGTTAGGAAGACCTCATATTTCTACTTCCAACAGTTCGAAATCTGGAATGGGCAAATGCGATTGAAATGATAGGACAGTAAGAGAGTGAACAGCAAGGATTTAAACAAGAGATGTGAGAGTTTTTTAGTACAAGTTGAAACAAATTAGATAACAAATGGAAGGAAAGTGATATTGTGAGTGATACCGTTAAAGAGACTCCATTTGAAAAACCTAAACGTAAGATTTGGAAATTTGTTCTGCCAGTTATTGTGGTACTATTGATAATTTCTCTAGCAGGAATGTATGTCTATGCTTATACTGCCCTTTACGAAGCTCTTTCAAAATCCCTCGAGACTTTTTACGTCTACGACGTAAGGTTGCAAAATAGAAAACTGGTTCCTCCTTCTGCAGATGTTGTAGCAGAGTACACGATTTTTAATCCTACAGGTACAGCTATTCGATTGGTAGAATTAGATTTTGACATATGGGTAGACGGAAAAAGAATTGGAGAATTGACTTCTACGGATAAGATTTTGCCTGCAGGCGGATCTGTTGTATTGAACATCACTATTCACGTAGATTCCGAAATACTGGACATAATGATATCTCCTCCGTATACGATGAGAATCAGCGGCGAGGTTATGGGATCTACTACTATCTTGTTCCTAACGGTATCGCGCGCGCACTCGATAATGAAGACTCAAACAATAACGTCAAGGTAGAAGTGAGAAGCGCAAAGCGTTAAGTTGTTTAACTAACTGCCTCCATTGAATGTGTATGTCAAACAATATGAGGTAAACACGAAATACTAACAAAGACAACTTCTTAAAGATAGCAACACTACTAGCAGTCATAATCTACAGAAGAAAACATTCTCTATAGTATGACCACAATCTAAACTAGTTCAAAAGCCATGAACTCTTTATCTTCTGGTTATATTTCTCCAGTTCTCCTATTTGCTTCAAATATTGCCTTAGCGTCTGGAAAGATTCTCTTATAGTTGATGTCTTTGACTGTTCTAGCTAGGGATTGTTTATGGATTTTCACTATCCTTTTCCGTAGTGCATCTCGTCCACACATCAAAACGACTTCTTCTCCTCTTGGTGGATTCGGTTTGACCTAATCCCCAACCTAGGCCTCGATATTTTTCACAGATAATTTTAACTCAACGAAGTAAAAATGATTAGGGTGCACGTCGCCGACGAAGCGGACAAAACGCGGCTTGGAAGGAGAAAGGAGATTCGGTGTGCACCCAAGAGAATCCGTGTATGTGTAGGCAGAAAAACCTATAATCGTCATGTCCCTGCTGTCTACTGTGGCTGTTCAAGGAAAACGTAATACAAATAAGTCTTAATACTCTGTTTTGGCGGAATGTGGGGAGTGTGGATTGTTCTCTGAACATTACTTGCCATCTAGCTCCCGCTTTCTGCTGTTTTAAATCGTTTTGAAAAACCGATTTTCGATGTTAGTTTAGGAAGGTATAAATTTTGTCACGTTGCATTTGTGTGCTTAAGACATTTGGGATGAGGTATGCGGCTGGAAAAGCTGACCAGGGCCATCGCGTCTGCGAGGGGGCATCTAGAGGATTCGATGAAGGTTGTGTCGAAAGGGAATTATGAAGATGTTAGTGGTATTGTTTGGAGAGTTGCTGCCGACATAGAATATGCCCTTTTCCTATTCTCTATTATGCATCAAGATGAGTCCAGAAGTTCTTCGTGGAAGCTTGATCTGCGTTTAAACGATGTTGAAGTCGACCTTGTTCTAGCATCTACAAGAAATCTACTCGAAGAGGCAGAGAGCAAGATTGAAGCTGGCGAAATCCGTGAAGCCCATCAGAAAACATGGATGGCACGTGGCTACTTATTGAAGCTTCAAGAATTCTTTGAAAAGAAGAGAAAACTCAAGAAAGCCGCCAAGAAATCATCTTAATAATTGTTCGGATTCTTCTACCTGCTTTCCAGATGGATAACCGGTTTCATGCCAGATTCTTTCCGCTTCTCTTTCTATCTCATCCGTATCCGCGTATTTTCCTTCTCTGAAAGATTGGAGTATCTTTCGGAGTTTCACGCTCTTGTTTTGGGCTACTGCCTCGTAAAGTCTGGCCCAGCCGCATCTCCCTATCTTGATCGCCAATTCATTTTCTCCTATTTACCCTTCTTTTCTGACTCATCTCAACTACGATTCGCCTACTTTAACGAATTCAGAACATCTGGAGTTAAAAGGTTGTACAGTTTTCAAATGAATTGGTCCGTTTTCCAGATTGTACTTTAAGATTTCGAATATCCACGATCTCAGATGTACCGGGTCCTGTTCCTATTAGCGTTACGGGAACCTGGATTTCGTTTTCGATCTCTTGAATGAAGCCCTTTGCTTCATGTGACAACTCATCATAAGTTTTGACTCCCTTGCATTCTGGAAAGAGTATGTCAAACTTTGTCACAGCGGCTTGTGTGGCTCCATTCAGCATAACAGCTCTTTTCGCAAGCTCATAATTGAAGGGCGCCGCCCTACGTCTTCTTCCGGTCACAGTGGCGACCTCAGCCCAACCCCTCTTCTCCGCTTCCTCCCATGAGAGCTCGTTCGGAAGTGGGCCAGCTCCAACGCGTGTTGTGTAGGCTTTTAGGACAAGGATAACTTCATCCACTCTTGTAGGTCCAACTCCTATGTCTGAGCATGCTGCTGATGCTGTGACATCTTTTGAGGTGCAGTATGGGTAGGTCCCGTGAAAAAGAGAGAGGTAGGTTCCCTGAGTTCCCTCGATCAAAACGTCTTTCCCCTCATCGAGCGCCTCATTTACTTCCAAGGGGACATCAGTCAAGAACTCCTTTAGTTCAGGAATGTCCCGTGTTAGCCTTACAATTCTTAATGCTCTGTCAGCGTTGCATGGACCAGTGCCTGTTCCAGTTGTCTTTATCTTTTCCGCAAGGCGCCCCTTTTTGTCTGCTTCGATGTGCTTGGGTTCGATGACTGCACATTGGCGATCTACGCCTACGCGGCTTTTGGATGTGGTTAATTGCATCTCTTGAAGGAGAATCTTTGGGTCGACTAGAACCCCTGGTCCTATCAGCAGGCGGCATTCTTCATAGACGAAACCGCTAGGCAGCATCCTAAGCTTATACTTCTTATTTTCGAAGACTACGGTGTGCCCCGCATTTGGACCGACGCCTGCTCTGGCCACTATGGCAATCTTGTCCTCTGATGAGAGATAGGAGATGATCTTTCCTTTTCCGGTGTCTCCGAAGAAACCGCAAACCACTACGGTACAGGTCACGTTACATTCCCGCCTCTAGCTATATTGCGGTTTTCCTTTTAAAATTTACCATTCAGGGACTCCATTTTTTCAATATTTTTGTTAAAGAAGTCGCTCTCAGATTGCCCGTCGAGATTCCTATCACATCTATTGAGTTCTGCCGACGCTCTTCTTCATCATCCAAACTACATTATTACGCCGCTTGCTTTTGACTCTTTGCCGCAAACTCTATTCTTTCGACGCTCTTACCCTTTGATATTCTCTTCAGAACTTTGACGGTTCCTATTTCACCTGTGTTTTTTACGTGCGTTCCTCCACATGCACACGCGTGCAAACCTTTGATCTCTAGGATTCGGACATTGGCAACTTGCGGAGGTAGAGTTTCGAGGTTTTCGTGAAACTTTTTTACATAATCTTCAGCCTCGTCTCGTTTCATTATCTTTGCCTCTATCGACCTGTTCTCTTTGACTATGCTGTTTGCGGCTTTCTCAATTTTTGGCAATAGTGGTCCTAGGGATTTTTCGTAGGCGAGGTCCAATCGAGCCTTGTCAGCGCTGATGGCTGATCCTACTATTTTCAGGGGAGTGCCTGTTGCCCTTCGTAGAGCTTCTGCCATCAGATGCGCAGTCGTATGGTTTTTCATCAAAGCGTATCGCCGACTCCAGGTGACGATGCCTTTTACTTTTTCCTCTGGTCTGATTTCTTCTTTGATTTCTTCGGCAATATGGACTACATTTCCGTTGACCATCTGAACATGGATGACTTTAACCTTTCCTTTATGGCCTTCTATTATGCCCGTATCTGCTGGTTGTCCCCCTCCCACAGGATAGAATGCGGTACGGTCTAGAATTATCCCGTATCGGTCACCAATCTTCTTGATCTCAAGAACTCCTGCATCAAACTCCTTTACGTAAGCATCCTCGTAGTATAAGAGCTGAGTTTTGGGATTTTCTTTCTCAGATTGGGAAATTGCTTGAACCTCCTCTTGTTACTATCAGCACGCACAATAAGAGTTATACGGATATGCGACTGCATTCTGACTCGACAGTCAGCCTATGAATCTCTCTCGTTCCACGCTGTAGCGCAATAGCCAAGTTCTGCAAGTAGAATTTATGCTGGGATTTAGGTATAGCTCGTTTAGAGCGCTTTCAGCTTGTCTGGTTTTTGTTCATTGGGTGCAATGACAGTAGTACTATAGGAAACAGAAATCATGAAGTCGCTTAACAATGAGTGGATGGCGAATGACGTTTTGGACGTGCTTGAGGCGATAAAAAGCAGAAGAAGCATCAGAGCATACACAGCGAAAAGGTTTCGGATGAAAAAGTCAGGACGTTGATGGATGCCGCAAGATGGGCTCCCTCAGCTGGAAACATCCAACGTTGGGAATTTGTAGTGGTGAGAGATCCTGTAACAAAACGGAAACTCTCGGCAGCTGCGTTAGATCAAACATTTATTGAAGAGGCGCCAGTCGTGATGGTAGTCTGGGCCAACGAGGACCGTTCGAGCTGGAGATATGGTCGGCGGGGTGTGAATCTTTACTGCCTGTAGGATACAGCTGCGACTGTACAGAACATGTTGTTGGCCGCCCGCGCCCTAGGACTCGGAGCATGCTGGATAAGGGCTTTTCGTGAGGAGGAGGTTGAAAGGATACTAAAAGCGCCTGAGGCTGTGAGACGTGTTGCCATAGTTCCAGTTGGTCATCCAACTGAGAAACCGAGTGCTCCACAAAAGAGGCCTGTGGGCGAAATAGCTCATTATGAATCGTTCTGAGGAGCGGAGCCAGTAGAAGAATCCCGGCAGATTTCGCTGCGTGCATTTACCTTTAATATTTCCTTACGCCCTTATTTACAGGGAAGAAAAACGCCTTGAAATATTCCGTCATCGCAGAGTCGTACGAGGAAATTGAAGCCACAACAAAGAGGCTGGAGATGACGGATTACCTGGTTGAGCTCCTTGAAGAGACTCCAAGCGACATAATTGGCGAAGTTGTGTATCTGACTCAGGGAAAATTGTATCCTGATTTTGTTGGAATCGAGATAGGAGTAGCCGAGAAACTAGCAATACGGGCAGTTGCCAAGGCAACAGGTTACGCCGAAAAGCAAATCGCGGGAGACGTCAAAGAGACCGGGGACTTGGGCACAACAACCCAGAGATTCTTGAAGAAAAAAGCACAGGTGATACTCTTCCGAGAGCCACTAACGGTCCGAAAAGTATACGAACAACTGGATAAGATGGCGAAGGCATCTGGCCCTGGCTCTATGGATCAAAAAATAAACATTCTAGCCGGACTTCTGGCCATTTCTTCTCCGAAAGAGGCAAAGTACATCATTCGAACGGTCACAGGCAACCTTAGACTGGGAATAGCTGACATGACAGTTCTTGACGCGCTAGCTATAGCATACGGCGGTGGAAAGGAGTCTCGGAAAGATCTGGAACGGGCCTACAACATCTGCTCAGATCTGGGTAAGGTGGCGAAGACGGTTGTGGAAAAGGGAATGAAGGCCATCAAAAAGTTCGAGGTTTCTATAGGAAAGCCGATTAGACCCATGTTGGCCGAGCGTTTGAGCTCACCACAGGAGATTCTTGAAAAGCTCGGAGGAAAGTGCATAGCTGAGTTCAAATACGATGGAGAAAGAATACAGGCACACAAGCAGGCATATAATGTGACACTATTCTCTCGTAGACTTGAAAACATCACAGAACAGTATCCTGATGCTATTAAGTTATTTCGCGAACGCATCAATGCAAAAGATGCCATCGTCGAAGCTGAAGTCGTAGCCGTCGATCCAGACACGAATGAAATGAGGCCTTTCCAAGAGTTGATGCACAGAAGACGGAAATATGGCATAAAAAAGGCTATGAGGGAATATCCAGTCGCGCTTTTTATGTTTGACGTTCTCTATGTTAATGGAAAAGACCTGACTTTAGAAGCATACCCCGTAAGACATGAACACCTTGAAAAAGTAGTGAAAGAGAGCGACCGTGCTAACATAGCGGGTTGTCTCATCACCGATGACCCAGATGAACTGGAGAAATTCTTTGAAAAAGCCATTGAAAGCGGATGTGAAGGACTTATCTGCAAATCATTAGGCGAAGATGCTGTCTATCAGGCGGGGGCAAGAGGATGGCTCTGGATAAAATATAAACGGGACTACAAGAGCGAGATGACCGACACAGTGGATCTGGTAGTCGTAGGGGCATTCCATGGGCGAGGAAAAAGAGCCGGAACCTACGGGGCTCTCTTATTAGCAGCATATGATCCTGAAGAAGACATGTTCGAGACAGTCACAAAATGCGGAACTGGCTTCACTGACGAAGACCTCGAAAAACTTCCAAAAATGATGGAAGAGTATCTAATACCCCATCGACACCCAAGAGTCCAGTCAGCCATTAAGGCAGATATTTGGTTTGAACCAAAGGTAGTCGTCGAAGTCATAGGGGCCGAAATAACACTCAGTCCAATTCATGTATGCGCCATGGACGCTATTCGAAAAGGCAGTGGATTGGCCATAAGGTTCCCGCGGTTCACAGGAAACTATCGACTGGACAAGTCGGCTGAAGATGCGACAGCAGTTGAGGAGATCGTTGAAATGTATAAGAGTCAGCTGATTAAGGTAGCTGGCTAACCTGCCAATCTGTGGTATATTGACTCAGAACTGCGGAAAAGAGCCAAGTATCCATTAATAGATGGGTTGACTATACTAATCTAGTGTGGTGGTAAGCGAAATGAAGAGTCAATGGGTTGGAAAGAATGTGGACTTAAGTACGCTCGCTGAACGCATAAGGCCTTTTTTTCATGAGACAGAATTTACAACCAGATTTGACCAGGTGAAAGAAGGATATATGATTGAGGCAGTGAGCAAAATTCCAAACTTGAAGTTAAATGTCAATGTAGAAATTCTAGGTCGACCAAACGATTTCACAGTTGATTTTTCGACTGGCAGTAAAGGAGGGTATTTTTCACTCTCAATGATAATAGGATACTTAACAACGATGTTTGGAGGGGGATATCTCGTGTCTAGAGGCGCCCGAGAACGGGGAACCTTAGAGGTGATTGAAAAAGACTTCTGGAGACACACAGATGCGCAAGTGGCAGATCTAGTGGGTTCTGCGACTCAGTTGAACAGGAAGAGTAAAACATCGACTTTGTGAACCTCAATTGTTATGCGACTAGTTATAAAATTCTTTATTTATGTATTCATTGGGCAGAATAGATAGGTGTGTATAGCGCGCTTGTGCCGATGGGACCAATCTACATTTAGATCAGAGAGGCTTGTTCTCTCAGTCTAATAGTCGACCCTATTCTGGAAACCTAGATCCAAAGCTTTGTGTAGCACATCAGACAATAATATTCGGTGTATGACGAGCGTTTGCGAGGACACATGTGCGCCCAAGCCTCCTTCCCCACATCTAGGGTCTGACCACAACATTTGCATCTTGGTAGGGCATCCAAACGGCTGACGAGGTTTTCCAATACGGTTATTCTCTTCCAAGCCGCCATGACGAAGTCTACCTCGCTCTGACGCTTTTTCCTTCCTCTTTTTTAATAATTCTTACAGAGGTCTTTATATTTTTTCGTTGATTTCTTTATCAGCTGTAATTGAAGCTATAGGCCCTTTGAGCTTGTATTGTCTGATTCTCCCCTTCTTCTTCCTGTTATATATTTTTATGAATCATTCGCATACATCAGATCGCCTTCGACAAAAATGTTTGGGTTGGCGTTTTAACCGCAGCCGTGATTAGATCGATGTTGCTGTTTCCTACAGCATCCCTCATGTTTGTTTTAGAATATCAGTTCCTACTTCTGCAGTAGTGTAGACGGAAATGATGTTGGTTTGATTGGACTCCTCTTGGCAGTCCGTTGGATAGCTCTTTGGAATAGTAACGTTGTGGAAGCATCTTGACTCTTCAGTGAGGCAACTTTTCACTCGGAGAGATTAGTCAGCAGGGCATTGCTGCTTGTCTATGTCTATATGTGCCTTTTCTTTATTCGCACTGCAATGATAATAAGTGAAATAATTACGAGCGAGGGCAAGACCAGAGTTGATGGAAATTCTGGTACTATCACTACTTCGTGTTCTGAATGTGGGTATACGAAGTATAGGTGTGTGCGTTCACTGTCTGTCCAGTTCCTGAATGGCCATGGTTCTCCATTTAAAAGAATTGAGTAGTCTTGGTGCCATAAATCTTGAACGAGAATGTTTGGAATGGTGACTCTGCAGAAGCCTATACCGAGCTCGCCAGTCACATCAAAGCTTATCATCCTGAGTGAGGCGTTAAACTGGAAGTTTGAGATCGTGGAGTTGCAGATTGTAGTCAAAGAGTAGCCTTGCTCTTGCCAAGAGATTGTGAAGTTGGAAAACATTCCCATGAGAGGATGGTTGTCTTTGCTATCTCCATAGACTGTGTAGGGAGTTTCGCCGATTCCGTCTTGGTCAGCATCTGTCCCATCATAGTCGCTCCAGTGATTGCCTTCACAACCGTTATCCCATATATCAACATATGACTCGTTAAGAGATGCTTGTCTCATAAGATTCTCAATGAAGTTGTTGTGATAAATTGTATTGCCCCCAGAGTGCAGGGAAAAGATGCCGTACCAATTGCTTGTTATGGTGTTTTCGAAAATGTTGTTGAAAGATGAGAACAGGTGTATGCCTTCGTCATTGTTGTTTAGGGTGTTGCCAGTAACGGTATTGTTGTTGGAGTTGATGGCTAGGGAAATGCCCATTGCGCTTTCTGTCACAGTGTTTCCGATAATGGCATTGTTGTCAGATCTATCGAGCCACGCGCCGTATCCCGTGTTTGTCATGGTGTTAAAGCTAATACTGTTGTTGATCGAGTCCCCTAGATAGATGCCCGCGAATTCGCTATTTTGTATGGTGTTTTCACTGATGACGTTGTCTGCAACGTACTCCAGCCAGATGCCCCACGTGTTGTCTATTATGATGTTCCCACTGATCATGGCGTTGTTACAGGAGGTTAAGTAGATTCCGCTGTGAAATTCGGGGCCACTGTTTCGTATGGTGAATCCGCTGATATGAACGTTGTTGGCTGTTATAACCGCGACCGTCTCGGCTCCACTGCCATCGATGATGGTTGTGCCTCTGTCTTCTCCAACGAGCCTCAACGACTTATCCACGGTCACGTGCTCAGAGTATATTCCAGCATCAACTTGTATTGTGTGCCCACCTAAGGTTTCAGGGGCATTTATTGCTTCTTGGATCGTTTCATAATGCAGACCTGTGTCTATGTTGTGGACTGGCAGTTCATTTGCTGTATGTACGACATCGAAAGCCATGGTCGATATGCTTGCGAGAAACAGCAGCAGTATTATTCTCGTAACTGCCTTTAACTTCATTTCCATCCGGTTCCGTTCTCACAATGATATTATCGTCTAGGATTTATCGATTGCGGAAGGGATTCGCTATGCGACTAGCGCGTGCGGAACACTTTTGTTTTCTATGCCTTTCGTTCTAGTTCGCATCAATTGTGCTTTGGTTTTGTTGTTGCATCTGCTTGATGTCTTTGCTAAACTCGGTAAAAATTGTACGCGCAGATAATTTGATCTGTTTGGGCGGTAGCTGTTAAAAACTAAGTTTATCTCCATAAGCCTATGA
The DNA here is from genome assembly GCA_964347995.1 of uncultured Candidatus Bathyarchaeia archaeon. Classification (GTDB taxonomy): domain Archaea; phylum Thermoproteota; class Bathyarchaeia; order Bathyarchaeales; family Bathyarchaeaceae. The sequence goes on from CAYGBA010000004.1 coordinate 22,512, forward strand.
TTGTGTCAAAGTTACAGTTCGTTAACGCTTAGGCAGGCTACTGAATGTCCTGGTTCGATTTCAATCATCTCTGGTTCTCTTTTGCTACAGATGGGTTTTGCATATTTGCATCTGGTATGAAATTTGCATCCCGGGATAGGATAGCGTGGGTCTGGGTGTTCCCCTGGAATGCCTTCAAATTTGAAGAGAGCCTTTTTCATGCGGACACTAGGAACGGCCGCCAGTAGCCCTCTTGTGTAAGGGTGTCTAGGCTCTTTGAAAATCGTTACGACGTCGCCGTATTCCATGATCTTTCCGGCGTACATAACGGCGACATGGTCGGACATCTCGGCTATAACCCCAAGATTGTGTGTGATCAAAAGCATCGAAAGGTTGAATTCTTTTTTCATCGCTTTCAATAGTTCCAAGACCTGCCTTTGTACGGTTACATCCAATGAGTGGGTTGGTTCATCAGCTATGAGTAGCGATGGATTGCGTATTAGTGACATAGCTATCAGGATGCGCTGTCCCTCTCCGCCGCTGAATTCCTCTCGAAAACCAGAGTAGCGTTTTTCAGCGTCTGCTATTTCTACTTTTCCTAGATGGTCTACGACCATTTTCCTTATTCGTGTCGCTTCAAGGTCTCGATGAAATTCGACCCCTTCACCTGTCTGGTGCCCGACCATGTCTATGGGATGAAGCGATGGTATTGGGTTTTGAGGTATCCAGGCTATTTCTGTTCCTCTGATCCTTCTCATCTGTTCCTTTGAGAGTTTCATTAGATCTATACCTTTGAAAGAGACCTCGCCTTCGATTTTCCAGAGAGACCTGCCTTCTCCCAAAGGTTGAAGTATTCCTAAGACTGAGAGAGCTGTTACGGTTTTTCCTGCCCCAGTTTCTCCAACTAATCCTAGCGTTTCTCCCTCAAGTATCTTTACATCTATTCCGTCGACTATCGTTATCATACCCTCTTTGCTGTGTAGGTGTGCTCTTAGATCCTTGACCTGTAGTAGCGGCTTTGCGTTTTTCATTTGCCTAACGACCTACATTATCTTAAAATATACAATGCTTTTATATCTGTTGTTTTGGTGTGTTAACTCCTTCTATTTGTTCAAGAAGCTTCTGTGTCCCGCACGATTCATGGATTGATGTGTTGTCTAACTTGCAGAGCTGAACCAAGAACTAGGATGACAGCGATGTCTTGAATTCGGAACAACACTCTTTTTCATTCTAGACTTATGCCTTCCTAATGCGTGTATGGAAGTAAAGAACTACTTCAGAGATGCTGACACCTGTCGCGAAGCTTAACATCAGGATAACCCATGCTTGCGCGCTTAAAAAGCCTGCGAGGAGCAAAGGAATTGCTAGGAACACGATTAACATGAAAACGACAAGTAGCAATGCCTTCCAGGGAGTATGATCTGTTTTGGCTTGAGTCTTTTCAGCTTCGAATTGCTCTCTCATCAAGAAAGGGTAGAGACGTGTTTTCAATAGAAACGTGGCGACCGTGAGGATCACTGTGAAGAAAAAGTAATAAAGTAGCATCAAAATGGATTCTTGTAGCAACGACATCAATGCAAGAATCAGGGACAATATAGCTATTATGGCACTCAAATATACCCTGCTCTTGGAGTAGGGATATTTTTTTTTCTTTGTTTTAGGCTCCACGTCCTCACCAAGTATGGCGTTTTACGCTTCTTTGATGGAATGAACACGTATTAGCCATTGAACACTGTGTTTATTCTTTTCTCCAGATTTGATTGTTTGAAGATATTCATATTTGATTGGGGCCTGAACGCGTGGGCGCACACGTTTTCCACTTCGTGGAGACAACGTTGGTCAACATCTGATCCCTACGAACGTTTGAGGTTTGCTTGATTTTTCAGTACTTCCGTTTCATAACTAGGTGGAAGAAAAGGTAGATGTCCGATATACACATAATGAACAGTGTGGCTGCCATTGCTGAAAAAATCTCAGTTCTAATCTGTTTCACTCCCGTTTTAATTTGCCAGGCTAACCAAGTGACATATCCGAAAAAGACTCCAACTATAATCGTTAAGGTAACTAATATAGCTAAGGATAGGAAGAACTGCAACCTTTGCTTGGTTCTTTGCTTCATTTTTTCTACCTTGCGTCTACAGACTCAATGGCTCCCGTAGTTGGGTTCTCTTCCTTAGCAGCATGTGCTAACCGTTATACTTGTGGCATGCTAAGTATCTGCCTTTTTCGATCTCTATCAGTTGTGGTTCTTTCTTACGGCAAATTGTCATTACGTAGGGGCATCGTGTGTGAAATCTGCATCCTGGAGGCGGGTTGATGGCGCTTGGCACTTCACCTTTAATGACAACCTCGGTTCGTCTTGCCGTTGGGTCGGGCACTGGGACAGCCGCGATCAGCGCTTCCATGTAGGGGTGTAACGGCTTCTCAATTAACTCGTCGGTGGAGCCTTCCTCTACGATTTTGCCTAGATACATGACACCAATCCGGTCGCACATGTGTCTGGCTAGCGCTATATCATGTGTTATGTAAAGAAATGCAGAGTGATACCTTTCTATTAGGCTCAATAACAGTCTTAAGACTTCACTTCGGATGGAGACGTCAAGCATGGATACGGGCTCGTCAGCGACTAGAAATTCCGGTCTGAGTATAAAGGCTCTTCCGATGGCGACCCTTTGTCTTTGCCCACCGCTAAGCTCGTGGGGAAATCTAAACATAAACTCGTCAGCGGGGGTTAAGTCCAAGTCCTCTAGAGTCTGGGCTACTCTCTCTCTCACTTCGCTCTCACCTTCTACGACTCTTTGGAGTCGCAACGGCTCAGCTACAATGTCGTAGACACTCATTCTCGGACTTAGGGACTCGTATGGATCCTGAAATATGACTTGCATGTTGCGCCTTAGCTTTCTCATCTCGCGTTCGAGGTTGATGGAGGTTACGTTTGTACCTTTGAAGAAGACGTCACCCATGGTGGGCTCAATCAGCCTGAGCAGTAATCTGCCTGTTGTCGTTTTACCGCAGCCGCTTTCACCCACGAGACCGAAAACTTCTCGTGCAGGTATTTTGAAACTTACATTGTCAACGGCGTGAACGTATGGGGTTTCCTTTGAAAATAGTGTTTTGAAGAAGCCCAGATGTATTGGGAAGTGTTTAACTAGGTTACGGGCTTCTATCGCTATATCTTCTGCCAAAACTTTTCACCTACTTGTGTAAGTGGCATGCTACATAATGTCCTTCGCCAGCCTTCAGCAATACTGGTTCTTCTTTTCTACAGATTTCCATAGCCTTGGTGCATCTTGGGTGGAATCTGCATCCTGGGGGCGGGGCTAGAAGGTCCGGTGGAAATCCGGGTATGGATGTTAGTTCGCTCTTGGGTCCTACTACGCTTGGGAAAGCGGTTATCAGTTTTTCAGTGTAGGGGTGTAGCGGTTCTTTATACACCGGTTCGAGGTCTCCGTATTCCGCGATTTTTCCAGCGTACATAACCCCAAGTGTATTGCAGGTTTCGGTGATTAGCGAGAGGTCATGCGTTATTAGTATCCAGGAAAGCCTTAGCTTACGCTTTAATTCCTTCATGACTTTCAACACTTGAGCTTGTACAATGACGTCTAACGCTGTTGTTGGCTCATCTGCAATAACCATGTCGGGGTTGCAGGCTAGAGCCATCGCTGTAATTACGCGCTGTTTCATGCCGCCGCTTAGCTCATGGGGATATCGGTTCATCTTCTCCGCCTCAATTCCTACAAGTTCAAGCAGCTTCGCAGCCCTTTCCTCCGCTTCGTTCTTGTCAACGTCCTCGTGTAGAAGTATGACTTCGACTATTTGGCTTCCAACCCTGTAGATCGGGTGGAGGGCGTTCATGGCCCCTTGAAATATCATCGAAATCCTCTTCCACCTAACCTTCTTGCGTATGTCCTTCTCGCTCATCTTCACTAGGTCATTGCCGTCCATTGTGATTTTTCCTTGCACGATTCTTCCGTTCCAAGGCAACAGCCTTACAATAGATAGTGCGGCGCTGGTTTTTCCGCATCCAGACTCGCCTGCCAGTCCCAAAGCTTCCTCCTTGTTTACGTCGAAACTCACATCGTCGACGGCCCTAACGTATCCTCTCAGCGTTTCGTAGTACATCTTTAGGTTTTCGACTTTGAGGACTTCCGTTTACCTTCTCCTCCTCAACCTTGGATTCACAATTTCGTCTACTGCGTGACCGATGAACACGAAGGATAGAGTGAGGAGTGTGATCGCCAGTCCAGGTGGAAGTATCCACCACCACGCTAAACGCACGAAACCACCTAGTCTGAAGGCGTAGTTAAGCATCCTACCCCATGTCGGGGTTGCCGGATCACCAAGCCCTATGAAGCTTATCGCAGCTTCTGTAAGGATGGCTGCGGGGACCGCGAGCACCATGGCTGCAAGGGCGATCGGAAGTATGTTTGGCAGTACGTGTCTGACCATGATGTAAGACTTGCTGGCGCCTGCGGCTCTTGCACACTCTATGAAGGGCATCTCCTTGAGAGAGAGAACTTGAGACCTGACCATCCTTGACAGGCCCAGCCACCCGAACATCGCTATAAGAAGGACTAGGTACCATACGCTCGTTCCGAAGATTCTCATCAATCCCAACAGTAACGGCAACACGGGCAAACACAATAGTACATCTACCATTCGCATAAGACCCTCGTCAACAAAGCCGCCAGTGTAGCCCGAAATGATGCCGACGCTGATGCCTATGGTTGTTGAGAGGAGACCTGCGAGTAGTCCAACAGACAGCGAGATTCGAACTCCATAGACTAGCTGTGAGAAGACGTCTCTTCCCACCTTGTCCGTACCCAATAGCCCGTGAACACGACCGAATATCCTGAAGTTCGTGTTCACAACTTGTATTGTAGCTGTTCCGTCGTCTGATGCAGATATGAAGCTCATCTGGAACCGGAGTTTATACTCACCTTTTTCATTGAAGATTATTCCCGCTATATCTTCGCCCGTCCTGAGTTCAGTGACAGGAATCAAAGTACTATTTTCTGATGTAAACGGCATCGTCCAGAGGGGAAACGGGTTGTTTGCTGCATTAAGTATGGATAGTTCGAGTGAGTATTCTACGTCTGCAACATTCTGAGCGCCCCACTCGAACGTAACCGTGAATTTGTCGTTGGGACCGTACGGATACCAGAAAGCAGCGATAAAGTCGATCGACTGAACAGTTTTCGTTCCGTCCCCAGTGTAGTTCAAAACTATGTTTTGGGCTCCACTTTCAATTACAGTGATGAACTCGGATTCTTCTCCGATAGTCCAATTGATAGGTGGCTCCATTGTCCGAGGCCAGTCTCTGTATTGAGGAAAAAGGGTGGGCACCCATTCGGGTACCGCAAAGCCAGAGGCTATAAACCTTTCTCCAATCGGGTCATACGGCGTTAGCCAAGGAGCAAGGAAGGCCACCAACACGTAAAATACTACGACTCCTAGGCCGAACAACCCAATTTTGTTATGTCTATATTCTTCCCAGAAACCTTTTATCCTTCTAGACCATATCGCCCTACGTTCCTGAGAGAATGGAGACTTCACCAATAACTCATCACCTTCTAACGCCCACACGTATTCGTGGATCTAAGACCCCGTAGAGAAGATCTGCCACAATGTTAGCCACCACCATCAGGACGGCGTATATAAAAAGCACCGCCTGAACTACCGGGAAATCACCGCGAGTCAACGAGTATAGGTACCAGTCTCCGATTCCTGGCCACGTGAATATGAATTCGGTGATCATGGCTCCTGTCATTATGCCGGGTATAGCTAGTGTCACCATCGTAACGATCGGCGGAAGGGAGCTCCGAAAAGCGTGTCGATACAATACTGCTCTCTCAGTTAAGCCCTTGGCACGTGCCGTGACCACGTAGTCTTGTGTAAGCGCGTCAAGCAATATGTTCCTAGTGTATAGCGCCCATGACCCAAATCCAGCTATCACCAGCGTTATTAGGGGCGCAGCTAGGTGCCACGCCATGTCAGCCATAAAGGCAAGAGGAGTTGTCTTTGGAGGCACACTGTGTAAGCCACTAGTCGGAACCAATGTAAAGCCAAACCATATGTGCCAGAAGTAGCAGAAGAAGAGCACAAACAATAGTTGGATGAAGAAGGCTGGGACGCCCCAGGTGAAGATGCCGGCTCCTATAGCCATGACGTCTACCTTAGTTCCTCTCCTGGACGCGGCCATAATTCCCACGGGGACCCCCACCATTATCGTGCATATCAGCACGGACCCGAGAAGTAGCACCGTGTTCGATAGTCGCCATGACATCTCATCCGCCACTGGCCTGCTTGACATGAACGAGATGCCGAAATTCCAAGTGAACAGGTTCGTCAGATACTTAACATATCGGATATGTAGGGGCTGATCAAGACCAAACTGTCTCATCAGTATTTCTACTTTCCTTTCGTCAAAGCGGGGGTCGCTAACTATAAACATCGCCACTGGGTCGATTGGCGAAATGACCTGAAATATGATGAATTGGAGCGTCGCTATTATGTATAGAATGAGCAGTGCAACTAAAATCCTTTTGATTATGTACTCCCTCATAGAATTCACCATTAAACGAAGGTTTCTAGATTTGAATTATCGTCAGAAAGGAAGCAGCCGAATCCATTTAAAGTTATCTAAGATCTATAGCGAAACAGTGCAACGATCATCTCGCAACTTCGTTTATTCAAAGAAACTCTTGGCTTCGGAAGGAATTAGAACAAATTTTCCTCTAGAAGTAAATATACGAAACTTTTAAAAGCGCCGTGACGCAAAGGTTTAGTCGCTGAAAAGGAGAATGGAGAAGAAAAGAGCATGAATTTGAAGAGCAAATCAATTGGATTAGCATTGCTTCTAACGATTGCGATTGGTCTAATTATGACACTAAACGCTGCTGCACCTGGTAGCCAGGGTCCGTACGTTGATGAGCAATGGTTCAGGATAATTAAATCTCCTGACGCACAGCTGATCGCGCTGACCACTCACGAGATCGACGGAGGTGGAGTACCACTGCCCGAGTACATTCCTAATCTGCAAGCTGCGGACTTCACCATCGGCAGTACCGTAAGATACGGGTACAACATGTTGTTCACGAACAACCTCCTGTATCCCTGTGACGACAAACAGATGAGATTGGCCTTTATCAGGTTGATGGACAAAGATGCGCTAGACGAACTCATGGCGCCTGTCTCGGAGCACCTTGAGTACTGGTTGCCTGAGAGCCAGGCAGCGTGGGTAAACCCCAATGCACGCCTACAGTTGTACGATCCTCTAGAGGCAGCTGCGATCTTGGACGCTGCAGGCTACGTCGAAGGCACAACACCCTCTGGTTGGTACGACCCTGACGTGCCTGGATCAGTGCATAATATTCGAATCGACCCAGACACTGGACAGGATATGGCACCCTTTGAGTATGTGACGAGGCCTTATGCAGAGAGCCCGCTGTACTATGAGCAATCTATGATAGTGAACGACAGGCTTCACGCAGCTGGACTCCCGTCGGTGCTCACGCCAAAGGCCTGGACTGACATCGTCTACATCCTGATCAACAGAGACTTTGAAGATTACCAAGTGTTGACGGGCGTCGGCATCGTCTGGGGCTCACCATCGCCAGACATTTTGTACGACTTCTTTGAGTCAACCCAACGACCCCTCTGGAACGTATGGAACTGGATTGACAGCGCCACCGATGATGCGTGCCACGCGATGAAGGCCACCCTAGACATAGATGAGATGAAGGCGGCCGTCTATGAGATTCAGGCGATAGCAAATGAAAACGTTCCATACATACCCATGATGAAGTACCTAGCCTACACAACCGAAACAGGGCCATACGACACGAGTCCCGGCGCTATCAAGATAGTAAACGCGGCGGGCTCGGGTTCGGAAGCCTCTTACAACGAGTTCGGAAAGGAGTTCGGCGAGGCTGGCAGGGTAGAAGGTGGAAAGAACATCTACAAACACTTCATTGGCGCGGAACTTGACACCCTCAACCCGTTGATGGCAGACACCACTCCCGACTGGCAATGTCTCGACTTGGTCATGGGCGATTTCTTGCGACTGAACCCGTACACTCAGGACTATCAATGGCGAGCCATCGAGGGTATGCCTACCTTGGCGGAATGGACGGGTCCAGGAGGCGAGGCGGGCATGACGCTGGAGTACACCTTGCGAGACAACGTCAAATGGCACGACGGCGTCCCGGTGACGGCTGAGGACTGCGTCTTCGCCCTCAACCTAATGAGATTCCAAGAGAACGAGCGGTATCTATCCACATGGCAACCCATATACGACGTCAAGACAACCGGCACCTACAGCTTCAAGGTATGGTATAAACAGAGGTACATCTTTGCCCACGAAGCGTTCGGCATCTCCCTACTGTGCCCCAAGCACATATGGGAGGACTGGATCGACAGCCCAGGAACTGGTGAACCCTTGGTCATCAGTACGGGCACTGGACCCATGGGTGGAGATGTGTGGACATCAACTGGACGACACCACAGCGGATTCGACGTGTGGGACGTAGCTCACCCAACCGATTCAAGCCTAACCTGCCTGATAGGCACCGACAACTTCGTCTATCGCGATGCAGGCTGGGATCCAGGCGTAAGCGTTTACGTGGAAGCCTGGACGGCTGCAGAGAACTACGTGGAGCGAATAAACCCCGGCGACTGCAACATTGACCAAATCGTGGACATGCGTGACGTTTGGCAGGTACTGTACCGTCAAGGAGTCTTCACTGGCCAGTGTTACCCCGGAGCCATAGGTGGGCATCCTAGATGGGACTCAATCGCAGACATAGCAGCTCCAGCACAAAAGATCATCGGTGACGAGATCGTTCTCGTACAGAGCAACTTCGGCGCAACTTGGGGACCCGGCACGTAAAATGAGGTGAATAGAGTGATGAGGAAAAAATATTGGATACTGCTTCTGATACCACTGATCGTCAGCATGGCTATGGTCAACTTTGCTAGGGCTACACAGAACTGCATCTATGTTGATCCCGCAGTTATCTGGGACACCGAGTATGACATCGGCGACACATTGACGGTTGAAATCAAAGTCGACTACGTTGAAAGCCTCTGGAGTTACCAGTTCGAACTGGCCTTCAACCCTGATGTCCTACAGGGTGTAAGCGTTTCGAACGGCGACTTCCTGGGAAGCGCGATACCACCACCGCTCAGGCCGCTCTATGTCCTAGAGTTTCCAGGACCTGGATTCGACAACGTTGCGGGCACGCTGGGCTTGTATGGATGCGCCATCAAGCTGCAGCCGCCGCCACCACCATTCTTCTTCCCAACTGGAAGCGGGGTGTTGGCAACGGTCACCTTCGAGGTCGTCGGAGAGGGAATGAGCGGCATAGTGCTTGGACCCCAGACCGCACTCTTCGACCCGCAAGGAAACGAACTGCCTCCAATGTCAACCCATGGACACGGCTTGTTCATCAACACTGAGAACGCGCCCGAACTGTACATCCGCACGCGAGGCGCAGTCGGCGGCGGCGTATGGCCAGAATGGGCGACCGCTGACTGGGAGACCGAGCAGACCCTGTACTCCAAAATAATGAACTACGGAGAACAGTCTGCTGAGGTCAAAGTAGTGTTCACAACGGTTGCTGCAGGCTACCCGAAGATCGGATATCATTCCGATGTCGCGACGATTGACGCTGCCACATGGATCAGCGAAGAGATCGTTCCTGCTGAGGTCACTGTGTCCGTCAGCTTCCTACCAGACGGTCCAGCACACTTCCACGTAGGCGTCGAGCTATATCTAGGTGCAGAAATGTACCCCTACGCGCTGATTGAAGGACTCTTCGGCGGCGTGGCAGTAGGCAAGGACACCGCTGTACTCTTCAAGGCAAAATAGCCCCAAGAATGTAGTCAGCCCATAATAGGGCTAAACTCCCTTCTTTTTTTATGTTCTCTCTACGTCAGCAGATACTAGGCTGAGGAATCCACATGAACGGTTCAAGACGAAAAACAATTCGCACAGTCAGAATGACACTCTTGTCTATGATCATCATTGTGGTGATAGGCCTGTTCAATTCGGCGTTCGTCTGGGCACCGGAAGAGCAAATCACCGATGATGATTTTTGGGACACAAATCCATGCGTGATGCAGACTCGCAACGGCACCATCTGGGTGGTTTGGTCATCCGACCATTTCGCCAGCTATGACTTATTTTGTAAGACCTACAACGGTTCGTCGTGGTCCACTGAGACTAGACGCCTCACTTGGCACAGCGGCTTCGAAGACGACCCATCCATTATAGAAACTCAGGATGGAAAAATCTGGCTGGTTTACCAGTCCGACAGAAACGGCAACTACGATATATTTTGCATGATCTCTTCCGACGGCGGGTTGTCATGGTCAAGTTCCTTCCAACTCACCTACGATCTACGTCACGATTCGGCGCCTTCCATCACCCAGAATCTGGATGGGAAAATCTGGGTAGTTTGGCAGCGAAAATACACAGCAAGCAATAATGACTTGGTTTATAGGACTTACGACGGTTCATCGTGGTCCGCTGAGGCCCGCCTCACAGAAAGCTCAACTTGGGACATGAGCCCTTCGATCACTTGGACTTACAACGGGACCGTTTGGGTGTTTTGGTCGTTATACAATTTGACAGGGAGTCAGTATGACTTGTTTTATAAGACCTACAACGGTTCGTCGTGGTCCGCTGAGCCTGCCCGCCTCACAACGGACCCGGACTGGGATAGTTTTCCCTCTGCTATCCAGTGTGTTGATGGGACGATGTGGGTGGTCTGGTCGTCGGATAGAGGAGGCAAATACTCCCTATACTATAAGACATATAATATGTCAACGATGGCATGGTCATCGGACGCCCTGCTCCTTAAACTTGGATACGACTACACTCCCTCAGCCACAGGCACGAAGGACAGAAGGATATGGGTGGTGTGGGAGACCGGGTTCGACATATACTATACGATTTCGGATGAGATTAACTCGGTGCACGACGTAGCTCTTACCGACATAATTGTGTGGGCGTCTAGTGGCTTCAGCCCAACATGGGTGCCTCGTGGCGTACCCATATACATCAACGTTACCGTTGAAAATCAGGGCACGTTCAACGAAACCTTCGATGTCAGCGTCTACGCGGAGAATAATGTTGGCGACGAACCCATCGACATTGGAACGCAGAACATATTTCTAACTGTAGGCGCCAACACGACGCTATCCTTCACTTGGGATACATCAGATACTCCATATGGCACATATTATATTGGCGCAGAGGCAACAATGGTTCTAGGCGAATACGACACCGCTGACAACATCATAATGGCTGGCTCCAAAATTGGAGGCATCTGCGTTCCGATTCGGCAGCCCCACGTAAGCATACTCGACTTGTTGGCTCCCATAGCCTCAGCAACACTCGCCACAGCTGCGCTGGGGATAGCTGCAATAGGCTTTTTCAAAACTCTAATGTCACCGAGACTACGATGGTCCTGGCATCTGTCAAGAGTGCCACCCGCAAAATATACAAAAACAAAGTGGCTCGCTACCGCCATCTCAAACAACTACCCTGAATAGATGTTTGAAACCCCACCTGCACGCGCGGTGGGACAGGTGATCTAACAAGCCGTTTTCATCAACGGGAGAACCTGTCTGCCAAAGAATATGCCGACGATGTCTCGTTGGCGATAGTTTTAAAGGGATGCTCGTCATGATACACTCAAACAGATAGACGTAAGTTTCAGAATGTGAACTTCAAGGGGAAGCGAAATGAGACGAAAAAGAGACGCGTTGTTGCTGTCCCTTCTCATAGGTTCACTGCTCATCATCACCGGAGGCATAGTCGACGTTGTCAATGCTCACCCTATCAAAGTTTTCGTGGATCCGCCCGCCATTAGAGACCCCACGCTAGTGCCGAACACCCAGTTCTCAATCAACATAGTCGTGGACTACGTTGAAGAACTCTGGAGCTACCAGTTTGAAATGAGCTTCAACCCTCACGTTTTACATGGCGTAAGCGTTGAGAACGGACCCTTCCTCGAAAGCGGAGGCGGAGAAATCGTTGTGCTCGAAGGAGAAGGGTTCGACAACGCTGAAGGCAGCCTAGGTCTGTTCGGAGCATACCTCGACCCCATAATGAACTTTCCAACTGGTGGAATGGAGAACCCACCTGCCTACGGAGTCTTGGCAAGAGTAACCTTCGAAGTTGTTGGAATAGGCGGTTCTCCCCTAGAGTTTGGATTAAACACTATGCTGGTGAACAAAAATGGCGGCAACGAATTTGATGGAGAGATCGCAGCCGCGCAGAAACCGCATCCCTACTTGCCCACAAAAATACCGAACCCTGATTTCATAGGCCACGGTTACTTTGACAACAGACCGCAAGTCGAGGTGATTCCTGCAGAAGTTAAGGGCTTGCCAGTCAATGACAGTTTCACGATCAACGTAAGCATCACCGACATCGAGGATCTATACAGCTGCGAGTTCCGCTTGAACTGGACCACGGCTCTTCTGAATGTCACTGGCGTCGCGGCAGGTGACTTCTTGGGGCCAACTGGTGAAATCATATTTCATCAAGAGATGCACAACGAGGAAGGCTACATATACGTGACCTGCTCAAGAACGGTAGGCCCAGGAGTGGATGGCAGCGGAACGGTGGCGAACGTCACCTTCCTCGTCCTAGGTGAAGGGGACTCCACCTTACACCTCTACGACACCTCATTACTCGACTCTACATCCAATTCGATAGCCATTGGGACGGTCGACGGATGGTTCGTCAACGTGCTAACTCATGACATAGCCATCGTTGGAATCGCAACGAACCCGACTAAAGTAGAAGCCGGGAGCGGAGATCCCATATTCATCAACGTGACGGTTGTGAACGAAGGGTCCTACCTAGAAGAGGACATCGGCGTCACCGTCTACTATGATGAAGACGAGCTCGGAAATAAGACGATTCAATCTCTGAAGAAGGGAGCTGAGGAAACCCTTAGGTTTATGTGGAGCACTACCGGTGTTGGTCGCGGCAAATACAGTATACGGGCTAATGCAACCGCTGTGCCCGGCGAAACCGACACTGCCGACAACACGCATCCCGGCGGCGTGGTCACCATTTCCGACCATGACGTAGCCGTAACCAGCGTTCTATGCTCGAAGAGAAATGTAGATGTGGGAAAAAACATCACCATAACCGTCCGCATCGAAAACTTCGGAACAGAGATCGAAACCTTCAACGTCACCATATACATTAATGGAAGCGAATTAGACACAAAAACCGTAGAGAATCTTGGCTATGCGGCGGTGATGGACCTACCGCTTATATGGGAGACTGCAGGCCTTGAACTGGGCAACTACAGCATAAGCGCGAGCGCAACTGTAGTTGAGGGCGAGACAGACACAGCTGACAACACATACCCGGGAATCGGCCAAGAAGAGACCCTGGTCACGATAAAAGCTGCCGAGGTGCTGCCGTTCCCCATAGAACTGACGGTCTTGATTGTAGGCGTAGCTGCTATCTTTGTTCCGGTGATATTCTTCTCTCGGAGGAGAAAGCGGCCTCCTGTTTTTTGAGAAAGAGCTTATCCCTCCATCTTTCTAAGCCCCAACGTGATTCTTTGAAGAGACATTGCGCTTTTCGAGCGCCAGCCTCCAGATGTGTGTGCGCGCAGGGAAGAAAATTGAAACAAGCTGATGTAGAAAGGCTATTATACTGGTACATAGAAACTGAAAAATGAGGAAAGAGAATTGAGAAGGACAAGAAATCATTCATGTATGCGTGGCATCTTACTCATCCTCATAACGTTAACTTCGCTTACGTTAATCAACCCGTGGTTTACCCGCATTCATCCAACCTATGCTCGTACACACTCGTCTACGTTTCAATCCGCCAGTGGAACCAACATCACGTTTGTTGATCCCGCCAACGTCACGAATCTCATGTTGACGCCGGAGTCCCCGTTGACGCTTAGACCTGATGGGGACGGAACGTTCACAGACTGGACGGGAAGCTATACAGACTGGGATGAAGCAGGCTTGCACGATGGAGACACGAGTTACGTCTCCGCAAACGCAGCCAATCAATATGAAAGTTCAACCATGGAGGACCACACCTCCGAGACCTGGGACATAGCGAAGGTCAAAGTCACCATCTACGCTAGAACAAACATAATTTCTGACGACAAGGTAACTCCGTTCCTCTACATCGGAATATGGAAATATATGGGCGCCGGCTCCACACTGACAAACGAAACCTACACAGAATACACAGCCGAGTGGGCGATCAACCCCGACACGGTCTCCAACTGGACATGGTCGGACATAGACGCCCTAGAGGTCGGCGTGTCCGCAGACGTGGGTGACGACTCCACATGGGATGTTGGCCTCGAAATGAGGGTGACGCAACTGTATGTTGAAGTCACTGGCCCCAGACTTTCGGTTGACATCGAGGTCGACTACGTCGACGACCTCTGGCTCTACCAATACGAGCTAACCTTCAACCCCGACGTCCTGCAAGCTGTCTGGGTGAACCCCTTGACTCCTGTGAAGATAGGACCCTTCCTCGGAAGCGCAGGCGGAACCGTCCTGGAGAACCCTGGGGCCGGATGGAACAACACGTTAGGAAAACTTCCGATAACAGGAGCCTACCTCACCCAATCAGACCCCACATATTGCCCCGACGGCGGCGGGGTCCTGTCCACGGCCTTCTTCGAGGTCGTAGCCAAGGGCGAGAGTGAGCTGCGTCTCAGCGAAGACACCGGGCTGATGGACAATAACTACATTTGGGTCTCGTATGGAAGAGACCACGTGCAAGACGGTTACTTCAGAAATGTAGCCTGGGGTTCTATGCCTAAGGCTGACTTCACCATAACACCTGTAGGAACTCCAGAGCCGCTTGAAGGCTACAACACCACGTTCACGTCGACATCAACAGGAGGCACACAACCATACACCTACAAGTGGTACCTCTGGAAAACCCTCAAGGCTGAACTCTTCGCGCCAATCGTGACCAGCGTGGACGCCGTAAGCCGCAACTACACCACGCGTGGAATCTGGAATGTAACCTTAACCGTCATCGACGACGACGACGTGGTTGGCACAAAAACAGGCTACGTGCGAATCAAGGCCCACGACGTATTCTTCAGCGCCGTCACAACAAACGCAACATGGGGTGTTTGGCCTTCCAGCTACCGCGCGGATATCGGAAAGATCGTGGAGGTTAAAGCCACGGCAAAAAACGAGGGCGACTACACGGAGACCTTCGACGTCTCAACGTTCTGGAGTGCCTTCTACGCAGGTGAACCGCATTACGGAATCATCGGCACTCACGCCGTCACAGACCTAGCTGCGGGGGCGAGCCAGGACGTAATCTTCACCTGGGACACGGAAGGTCGCAACCTCACACACCCGGAGCAGATCGCCGTCGTGGCAAATGCAAGCCGCGTGGACTACGAGTACGACGTGGAATATTCCCCAGGAAAAATATCGGATAACCAGTTCACTGGCCCAGTCATCAGAGTCAGAATCCACGACATAGCCGTCACAGAAGTCGAAACAAACGCGACAACTGTCACGCCAGGAGACATCGTTGAAGTCACTGTTACCGTTGCAAACCAGGGTGACTTCAACCAAACAGGCATCGGCGTCACCGCCTACTACGATAATACAGCTATCGACACCCAGACGATCCCCCTCATGACAAACCAATCGTTCGGTCGCTTCCCCCGCTTCCCCACCATCAACCACACCGCCACTCTAACCTTCAACTGGAACACCACAGGTGCAACCGTGGGGAACTATGCAATATCCGCGGAAGCCAGCGCGGTTCCGGAAGAGATAGACACAGCAGACAACATCAGAGCCAACGGCATGGTAATGGTGACAGGCGACACCACACCTCCCGACATCAGCACTCCCCAACACGAGCCAGAAAGCCCTGATCCTGATGTAGCCGTGACGGTTTCAGTGAACGTAACTGATCTGGACAGCGGGGTGCGCGAAGTCATCTTATCCTACAAAGAGGAAGATGATGTCGCATGGACGAACACTACAATGATTAAGCAAACCGGCGACCTATACGAAGGAACCATTGAAGGGTTCCCAGCTGACACAAACGTAACGTACAGAATCATCGCCTACGACTACGCGGAAAATGTCGCCGTCGACGACAACACTGGACAATACTATCTCTACACCGTCATCCCAGAGTTCACCACATGGCTATCCCTGATCATCGTTCTTCTCCTAACCACAGCAATTGTGATTTTCACAAGAAGAAAGCTGATGCCGAAGAGTCGCTTCTTCTAGAATGTCGCATTGAACCTAGACGCGATAGCATCAACAAAGCATGCGAGTGCGCGCGGAGGCAGAAGACCACAAGCCATGGGCGCCCATGATACCTTGGCTTTCCAAACGTACATATGCTTGGCACAACCGTCGACATAGCTGATCAATGTTTAGCGCTGCTCCCTCACCTCTGACAATTTGATTCTCTTTTCACATCCGGTAGCAGCTAATGGCGTGGGAGCGCTGCCAAGAAAGGAAGGGTTTATGCGTGCATGATCAATAGACGATTCACAGTCAAAGCATATGCATGTGTATGTCTGAAAATTCATGTATCACATGCATTATGAGATAGTAATAATGTTCAAATATATGCTTGTGGGTTAATATCTTGTATGATGGCTTCAGATGAGGAGAGAGGAGGCAGAGTTGATTAGCTGCAAGCGTATAAAAGTGTGTAAATTCTTCAGATGTCTGCTACTTCTATTCCTGTTAGCAGCTCCGCTAGTGCTGCTCTCAGAGTTTGTTACTGTTGGCCCGGCTCACGCCAGTCCAGGAGACACATACATTTTTGAGTCTCACCCCGACACTCACGTTAACACCACAGATGTTTCTAGCCCCGATTTGGCTTATGACAATGACACCAGCACCTACGCCCGCTTCTCTCGGGACCAGGATGGATATCTCGAGGTTGGAAACTTCACTGTCAACGCGTATTATGAGTCTCCTCCTCCCCGCCCCCCCACCGCAGCGGCCTATATGATTGGCTACATCAACAGAGTCGATTTCAAGATGAGGTTTAAGGCAGACGCGGGTGCCGACGACCGTTACAGAATACTGTATTTTGTTGATCCCTCCGAGACTGGGACCGTGTTAGTCGGTTGGACAAGCGCGGCAAGCTCCCTTCAAACAAGTGTCTGGGAAAATAAGCCTGAACCCAACGATGCAACTTGGACTTGGCGCGACATCAGGAATGTCCGATTCAGAGTTGAAGTAGACAACGTGGACGCTCCAGACGACAAATACTTCTACGAGTATGAGGCGTGGTTAACGGTTTCCTATGATCTATCCACCGTCGCGGTGGATCCGCCTACCATTGCAGACCCAGACTTGGAACCGGGCGACCAGTTCTCGATCAACATCACCGTCGACTACGTTGAAGTACTCTGGAGCTACCAGTTTGAGATGAGCTTCAACCCAGAGGTCCTGCAGGGCGTGCGCGTTGACAACGGCGATTTCCTAGGCAGCGCAATACCCCCACCACAGCGGGATCAGTTCATCATGGAGTTTCCAGGACCAGGATTTGACAACGTGGCGGGCACGCTGGGCTTGTATGGATGCGCCATCAAGCTGCAGCCGCCCCCACCGGAAATATACTTCCCGACAGGCGGCGGGACCCTGGCCACCGTCACCTTTGAGGTTGTGGGATCCGGCGTCTCCCCCATCACTCTAAGCGAACAAACAGCCCTGTTAAACAAGACTAGTGGATTCATCATGCGCGCAGAGCTGTATAGCGAAGGATATTATGACGAGACGCAGGAGAAGTTTGTTTACCATCTGATTCCTGAGTGCGTGAAACACGGCTACTTCAGCAATAAGCGATACACGCTGCAGATCGGCTCGACTCCCATAACTGGGGTGGACTTCACTCTTGACGGTGCTCTGAATCAGACGCCCTTCAGCGAGGCTCTGCCCGCTGGAAGCCACACCATCGCGATGCCTGCAGAATGGACGGTTGACGAGACCGTGTACAGTTTTCTCCAGTGGGAGGATGACTCCACGGATGCGACACGAGTCATAGAGCTAGATGGAGACATGTCCCTTACGGCCACCTACATCGCTGGAGAGTTCACGCTGACGATCGAGTCTACTCCCATATCGGGGGTGAACGTCACCGTTGACGGTGAGTTGTACCAGACGCCCTTCAGCGAGGCTCTGCCCGCTGGAAGCCGCACCATCGAGATGCCTACTGAGTGGACGGTTAACGAAACTCTCTATAGCTTTCTCAAGTGGGAAGACCAGTCCACGAATGCGACACGCGTCGTGGGGCTCTCTAGTGACATGTCTCTGACGGCCACCTACATAGAAGTTGCAACTTACATGCTTGCGATAGACTCTACTCCAATAGGTGGCGTCGAATTCGACCTTGAGTTTCCCAACTCCACCGTTAAATCTTATCAGACTCCCTTCTCTGAGGGGCTTCTCGCAGGGAGCCACACCATCATGATGCCTCTCTTTTGGGAGGTTGGCGAAGACACATACGAGTTTTACGCTTGGACAGACCTAGTTCCAGAACCGCAGCGGACTATAAGCCTGACGAGTAACAAGTCTGTCACAGCGCTGTACGTCGTGGGTATGCAGCGGTACACGCTTGAGATCAACGCTACCGCGGTCAACTCCACCTCCCTAGCTGGAGTGAGCTTCAACCTCGACGGCTCTGCCAAGACCACTTCCTTCTCCGGTCTTCTGCAGGCCAAAAAACATGTCGTCCAGATGCCCGCTGAATTGGAGGTTGGGGAAACACGATACTGGTTTGTGAACTGGACCGACGATGGGTCTGTAAACCCGACGAGGGTTGTGGACCTAAAGAATGATACGTCTCTGACGGCGGTGTACACGAATCAGTCTGTTCACAACATCGACAAGGACACCTATTACGACAATATCCAAGCCGCGATAGATGATGCTGATCCTGACGACACGATCGAGGTCTATCCCAACACCTACTACGAGCAGTTGGAGATTTATAGTCCTTTGAAGCTCATCGGAAAAGACCCGTACACCACCATCCTGGACGCGAACGGAACAAATGTTTATCAATTCGTCTATGTGGGAGCTGAGAATGTTACTGTTAGCGGGTTTACGACGAGAAACTGCGGTACAGGAGATGGTATCTGGCTGGAATACAGTAGGGGCTGCACCATTAGTGACAACATCATTTCGTATGCAGACGGGTATATGGGCATCCTCCTTATTGAATCCGATAACAACATCATAAGCAACAACATTCTGCGCCCGGACGGGTTGGGAGAGTCCGGCATATATCTGGAATGGTCTAGCAACAACATAATTTATGGAAACACCGTGACTTCAAATGCATACGGCATTGACCTAGGTTACTCTGGACCCCTCTTTTCCGACAACAACACCGTAGTCGCCAACACGATTGCATACAACGTCCAGGGCTTATCAATAGACTACTACTGCAACAACACCGTTATTTACCACAACAATTTCCTGAACAACGGAGAACAAGTGCATTTCTGGGATCCCGAGCCCTACGCCACTTGGGATGACGGGTACCCCTCTGGCGGAAACTACTGGAGCGACTACACCGGCGTGGATGTGAAGAGTGGCCCAAATCAGGATGAGACGGGCAGCGATGCGATCGGCGACACCCCACACCAAATTTTTGGAGACCACAACGACACCTATCCGCTCATGAATCCATCGCCCACATGGTTCGATGTGGTCTGGGACGACGTGACATACCCGGTTCGCCTCATCAGCAACTCCACCATCACCGCCTTCAAGTTCAGCCAACCTGATAAGCAGATAAGCTTCAATGTGACCGGTCCAGACGACACCAAGGGGTTCTTTAAAGTGAACATCATGAAAGACTTGCTCGACGCCGCACCTGATGAGTGGACTGTTTCCGTTAACGGCACGCAAGTGCCTCCCGAGGTGGCCTCTGGAGCCATCTGGAACCAACTATACCTCATGTACAGCCACAGCACCCAAAAAATCGAAATTGAGGGTACAATGGTTGTTGACAACGTTCCTCCGATAGCGAATGCGTCACTGACCACTCCTGACCCACCAAAAGTGGATGAGGACATCGAACCGGTTGGATTTGATGGCTCGGCTTCATGGGACGATATAGGCATCAAGGACTACACATGGACTTTTGAGGAGGATGGAGATTCAACGGTCGTGACGGGCGAGACCGAAACATACACGTTTGCAGATC
>CAYGBA010000005.1:0-39607 GCA_964347995.1 uncultured Candidatus Bathyarchaeia archaeon
ATCGGACTGTTTTCGCTGTTTCTCCTACTTGCATTCGTTGAAGAACCAAGACGAAAATCTGAGGAATCATGAAGTAGCCTCTAGTGGGAGCTGTTCTGTGCTTTGGCTTGATCAACGAAGAATGTAATTTACATTTCTATAACCGAGGCACCACCATTCTCTTTACCTGGGTCTAGCATTAGAGCTGAAACCAATAATGTGTCCACTCTTCTTGCACACATAAGCATAGTGACTTTCAAACGTTCCACGAAAATGTATGTTCTCGATATTGTTCTCATCTGATTTTTCGCCGCATTTTGGGCACTTCATTTTTTCTTCCTTACATCACTCAATAGTCCGATTCTTTTGCCGCCTTACTCACTTTTCGAGTCATCACCCTAAAGATCTGTTTCTAGTCTATGCGTGCAGTCTAGGTTGTATGATACACTAGAAGAGGATGTCATCGCTCATCGCAACTCTGCCTTTATCTATGGGTATTCCCTCCTTTTCCAAGTGCCTCCTTCTAGATTCGACCCCTTTCTCATCTCCGCCAAATGTGCCATCGGACTTAACAACACGGTGGCAAGGAACAATGGGGGCTAGTGGGTTCTTATGCAAAGCATTGCCGACAGCCCGGTAAGCACTTGGCCTGCCGATTTTCTCTGCTATCCTCTTATAGGTGCTAACTTTTCCTTTTGGAATCCTGAACGTGGCAAGTAAGACTTCTCTTTCAAATTGCGACTTATCTCTTAGGAAACGGACTACATCTTCCTCTGTTTTGATCAAATCTCTCTTCATTTCGTAGGTCTCCGGCGCGTGATAATATATACTGCTTGTTGTGATACAACAAAAGAATAAGAGTTTTCCCAAAGTTGCTTTGCGGCGAAGCCAGTAGCGTAATCTCACGCTATCTTAAGGCTTTGCCTCTTCTCTATTGGCGCGTGGTTAAACAATTCAATGTAGGGAACAAGAGCCCCAACAAGTTTGTTTTCCGCTTTCTTCAAGTGTTCTTGAAAAGTTGTTCTTGGCACATGCTCTTTGGCGGCTATCGTTTGAACATCAGCTCTCCTTGGTAGGACATAGTAGCCATGTTTATGCGCAATCAACAGAGCATCCATCTGTTTTTCAGTCAGATCGGAAAACAAGGTGTCAGCAGTCAGAGTCAACGAACTCGCAATGAAACCATCAAAGGGAACCTTGCGCAAAATCTTGTAGGTCCACCCCCACTTCTCGACGCGTCGAAGAAGCTCCTCCAAGTCTTCGTGTCGAAACACTATAAGACGATGATACCCCCACCCATTTTCTACGAAGTTTGGGAAGATATTAAGAACATCTAACGAACCAATATGCCTAACTATGGTATCTCCCATCATACAATGACACTCGCTTACGATCAAAGAAAAACTGTGATTATCGGATGATTCCGCAACAACATCGAAATCCTTGCGAGCATATATCTCCTTCGTAACAAGAGGATAGTCCTCCGGGTTCCTCACAACTACCTCCATGACATCGTTCTCTCGGTTACACCAGACGAATATTTTTGCAGACGGAAATCTTCGTGACAAGTTGATGAGAAAGGAGTCAAACGTTACCTTCAAAACAACCTCAAATAACGCCATGAAGTGTAAATCTCCCCCTCTCTATTTATAGGTTTAGCCGTCATATGACAGTTCAAAACATTCGTCATGCGACGTCTTTCCATTTAAAGAGTGAGACGTCATGTGACGCTACTCCAAACACGTCATCTGACTGCACAACTGCTATGTATCTTGCTTCCTTTATCCCTTGTCGTGGCGATAGAGATGAAAAAAATAGTCCCACACAAGAAAGCGTCTATGACAGAGAGAGTGCTTCGATTATTAGGAATGAGTGTAAGTCTCGAGGAGCCTTCAACATATCAAGAAATCACCCCTGTCCCGATTCCCACGGACAACTATTACGGGTCTCCTAAGGAATTCAAAACTGCCTTGCTGGAGGCAGAACGCAGAAAAGCTGAAGCGATAATGGAACTGGAAAAGCGTCGCTTTATCTGTTAGGCAGCTAAACCTAGAACCTTAACTCTCTCCTTTTTTCTGATGTGCGCGAATCCAACATCCCTCTACAGTGGCCTAGGCACGCCTGGAAAGTAATTCATGTCTTCTCTTCGCTCACACATCGCAATCTGAAACTACGAAAGAGATGATTAGTTGACCGTTTTTTGTCATATGACTGCTGAATTCTTAAACGCACCGCTACTATTGTTGTGGATTATGAAAGAAAGGAGGCTTTGACATGAGTTCAAAACTGTTGGTTATAATCGGAACCGGTGACAACGATAAGGCTTTAGCTGGTCTGATGTACACTCGAAATGTCATCAAGTATAAATGGTTAGATGACGTCAAAGTAGTCTTTTTTGGTCCTTCTGAAAAATTAGCCGCTTATGACGATAGAGTCCGCAACAGGGCTAAAGAGGTAGCCGCCATGACTGATTGCTTTGCTTGTAAGGCTGTATCCGATGATAAGGGTGTGTCAGAGAAGTTGGCAGAGACCGGAATTAAGATAGAATATGTTGGAGACATCATATCAAACCTGATCAAAGAAGGCTACGTGCCAATGGTTTGGTGAGAAGTACATCTCGAGATAAGAACACAAAGATTAATTATCAATCATCTCATAACCCACGTGCAAAGGCGATCTAATATTGTTGTTAGAGCTCGGTAAGAAGAGTCTTGAAGAGGCGGCCAAAGACGACGCTTCATACGCTGACATCAGAATAGGCAAGATCTTCGATGAGAACCTCACCGTAAAGAGAGGAGTGCCCGAACAGGTCACGTTACTTCAGAAGAGCGGATTCGGTGTTAGAGTCATCGCCAAGGGAGCTTGGGGATTCGCCAGTTCAGTCGACCTGACCGAAAAAGAGGTCGTCGAGACAACTCGTCGAGCAGTCAGAATAGCCTTGGCAAGTTCCAAACTGAAGAAGAAAGACGTTGCCTTGACACCTTCAACTGCTCGGAGAGACAAATATACAACACCGTTAAAGAAGGATCCTTTCAAAGTACCTCTGGACGAAAAAATGGATGTTCTCTTGCAGGCTGAGCGAACCGTTGCAGAACATTCCAACCTAATCAGAACGTCATCAGCGTTTTTCAGAGCTGTGCGTGAAGAAAAGCTCTTCATGAATACTGACGGCTCAGAGATCATCCAAGAGATAACTTGGTGTGGCGGAGGACTCTTAGGAATAGCCGTGAGGAACAGCGAGGTGCAGCGGCGATCATATCCAAGTCCGTTTCGGGGAAGCTTCAGCACCAAAGGCTACGAATTTTTTCAATCTCTGGACCTTCCCGGTCACGCAAAAGAGGTAGGTCAGGAAGCAGTTGATCTGCTAGATGCTGAAAAGTGTCCATCGGGGGAGACAGATCTTGTTATTAGAGGCGATCAACTGGCACTTCAGATTCATGAAAGCTGTGGACATCCGACAGAACTTGATAGGGCATTAGGTACGGAGGCTGACTACGCAGGTACTAGTTTTCTGACACGAGATAAGCTCGGAAAGCTCAGATACGGCTCAGACAAGGTAGACATCGTAGCAGACGCCACTGTACCTGGAGGACTGGGAACATTCGGCTACGACGACGAAGGAACCCCGGCCAAGCAGGTTTACCTAGTGAAGAAAGGGTTGTTTGTGGGATACCAGACCTCACGAGAAACCGCACATGAGTTAGGGTTTGAGAAAAGCAGTGGCGGCATGCGGGCCGATTCTCCTCTGGCTCTGCCGCTCATCCGCATGACCAACATCAACCTACTACCTGGCGACTGGAAGAGTGAAGAGATAATCGAAGAAACAAAAAATGGAATACTGATGGTCACAAACACCTCATGGAGCATAGATGACAAGCGCCTAAACTTCCAGTTTGGAACCGAAATCGCTTGGAAAATAAAGAACGGAAGCAAGGAAAAGATGGTTAAAAACCCAACCTACACTGGCATAACGCCAGAGTTCTGGGGAAGCTGCGACGCGGTTAGCGAAGATGACTGGATGATGTGGGGAACCCCAAACTGTGGAAAGGGAGTCCCTGGTCAAGTTATGTATGTAGGCCATGGATGCGGAACAGCTCGATTCAGAAACGTTAGGACAGGTCTAGTTGGATGAATGGTGAAGAAACATGGTGACTGAAAGACTTCTGAATGTAGCGGAGAAAACCGTTGAACTCGCTGTCAAAGAGAAGGTGGACCAAGCGCAGGCAGCATCGTTCCTATGGGATAGTGCGCTGACACGCTACGCCAACTCCCAAATCCACCAAAACCTTGCCTCTAAGGCAGGAGGCGTAGCCATCAAGGTAGCCATTGGTAAGAAGGTGGGCACACTTAGTGTGAACACGCTGGAAGAAGGACAAATCAAAGAAGCGATAAGACAAGCTGTAAAGATTGCTGAAGTTATCCCTCCCAATAAGGACTTCAAAAGTCTTCCAAAGCCGGAAGAGTGGACACCGATGCAAGGAGTCTTTGATGAAGAAACAGCTACTTGCAGCCCAGACTACCGCGCAGAAAGAGTCAAAGAGGTGATAAGCACCGCACATTCGAAATCAACGATTGTTAAAGCTGTTGCAGGATCTTTGTCGACAGACATGCTGGCCTTCGCGGTCTCAAATTCCCTGGGGGTCTCAGCGTGGGCGAAAATTTCGTTGGCTTCTCTCAACGTGACTGTCATATCCCAGGCTAACGGCTCTGAGGGCTTCGGATATGCCGTGCAATACTCAAGGCACATAAAGGACATAAACCCCGTTTTGATCGCCGACAAATCAGCTGATAAATCGATAAACAGCGTCAAACCCACAAAGCTTACCCCCGGCGAATACGAGACCGTTCTATCGCCGCTCGCTGTGGGCACCGTCTTCGACTATCTCGGCTATATAGGCTTCTCAGCGACACCTTACCAAGATGGCCAATCATTCGTCAAGTATCACCTAGACGAGCAAGTCTTCGATGAAAAAATCAGCGTAAAGGATGACACAAGAGACAAGCATACCCTTATTGCCGTGCCTGTGGATGGCGAGGGTGTTCCAAAAAAGGCTGTGAAGCTAGTTGACAAAGGAGTTGTTTCTGAGCGGAGCATCTGTTACGATTCCCTCACCTCGGGAAGGGAGAAGGGTAAGCGAAGCACTGGACATTCGATTCCCCCAATCACCTCGGGCTTTGGGTTGGCGAGACCCATGCCGATAAATATTGTAGCCGCCCCTGGCGACGCTACAACGGAGGAGATGGTCAAAGAAACCCGACATGGAATCTTTGTCACAAGATTTCACTATGTCAATCCTGTTGAACCCACAAAGGCCATACTGACAGGCCTCACCAGAGACGGGACCTTCTTGATTGAGAAAGGGGAAATCGTTGGGCCGATAGTGAACATGCGCTTTACGGACAGCATGCTCTCAGTGCTGAAGGACGTTCCATTGATAGGAAAGGAATTGGAACAGGGCCAAACAACAACTGTTGCGCCTATAAAACTGAAGAAGCTGAGGTTCACTGGCGTAACACAATACTAGCCTAGCTCGTTCGCATCGCACTTGTTAGTGTACAAGTACTATGTTTCTTCCTGCGTAGCATAAGAGAATGGTTGTCATCCTCTGCGACAACCAACCGGGCGTTTTCCGAGCTGTTCAGAGAAAACGCAAGCTGTTTTAAGCTTCTCAGGTTGTTGTTGTCCCGAGAACCGCAGAAATCAAATAAGACAACAAGCGTGTGTTGTTATTTTTTATGCTCTTCAGAAAACGCAAGTGAAAACGAGCATATTAAGATCCAAATATGTAGGGTCCAACAAATGCGCCTAGGGTCCAACAAATCCGCATTTGGGGCATCTGTAGGGCCTTGCGAATTTTCTGCACTTTTGGCAACGCCAGATCGTTATCTCTCCGCAGTTTGGGCATGGGAATTTTGTAGCTCTAGTTTTCGGTGGGATTATCTTGTGGCATGATGTGCATATCGGCATGGATACTGTTGTTGTCTCGCTCATCGGGGTCGCCTTTTACAGGTTTGTTATAGGGCGTTGTGCTTGTTTATATTTGCTCTGTTTCTATGTAGGCAAGCGCTCACACGCGCGTATAGACTTTTTTTCCCATTATTTCCTCATTGTGGTCTAGGAAAAAACTACCTCAACAGTTGTTGCGAGAGCTACTTGGTTGCTTTCTTCGTATAGTTCAAAATATTGTTGGCTTGCTCCTTGGTTATTTTTTTGGATCGAAACAGAGCGTCAGCAAGTTCTGAAATCGTTGTGAGCGCCCTCAGTTCGTAGCCGTGCTTCTCAAGCTTTTCTGTGCCGCCCTGCTCTCTATCCACCACAACCATGACTAACCCAACTTTTGCGCCGAGCTTTTCGAGAGGGCGTATTCCCTCAAGTTTTGACTCGCCGCTTGATACGACATCATCAAAGAAAAGAATACACTCTCCCTCCTTCACTTCGCCGCCTGCGATTCTACCAATTGCACCGTAACCTTTCTGCTGCTTTCTAACAATCAGACAAGGCAGTTTGAGGCTGTTGGCGATGCTTGGCAGGAGCAAGGCGCCCTTTAACTCGATGCTGGCCAGCTTGTCAACTCTTCTGGATGACAGAATATCCCTAGCCTCTTCTACAACCGCATCTACGATGCGCTTGAAATCCCTAGGAGAAGAAAGCAACCATGTAAGATCGATGTAATATGGGCTCATCACTCCAGACTTCAGCTTGAATGTTCCAAACTTCAAAGCTCCTGACCGAACCAGTGCATCTGCAACGCGAGACGTCTTGTCTGACATATTATCAGCTCCCACTCTCCTAAACATTGATCCAAACTTCTTTTCTGCTATTTTTTAACAATTCTCTCCCCACGGATAAAGGCGTAGGTTTTGTATGGTTTGAAACCCGCCTTAGTGTAGACATGTATTGCCGATGGGTTGTCGCTTAATACGTGGATGAGCGCAAGCTCAGATTTTCGTAGGATTTCTTTCAATAAAGCTGATACGATTGACGTTGCAAAGCCTCTGCCGCTATAACCCTTTCGAGTAGCCACCATTCCAATGTTGCTTCCAAAGTCCAAGATGTGGGTGTTACCGATTGAAGCGATTTTCTCATCCTCGTTGATGCCTAGGAAGAGGACATTATTCTTGAGACGTTCTCTGATACGGTCTCCCGTGAATTCTCCCCACTCAGGAAGCTCTTCCCTCAGAATGTCTGCAATTTCTTCGGCTTCCGAAGAGCCCAGCTTCTCAATAGGATGCCTGATATGGAGATTTTGGGCGCCTCTTTGCAGAGTCATCAAAATCATTTCGTGCCTTGTCGAAGGTTTGTATTTCCTTTGAACAATGGCTTCATGCTCTATTGGAACCTGAAATTCTGCCTTTTCCAGATCAACTTCATTCATTAGAAGCTTTGCTGCCTCTGGGCTTCCCCTGATGTGAACGTGTCGTTCATTATAAATCAACATTAAACCAACAATAATTCCATCTTCGACAGCAAGGAGTATCTTTGTCTTATCTTTGTTCAGCTTCCAGTCGAGAATGAAGAAGTAATAGTTCGGGACATCACCTAAGACATGCTTCCAGAACATCGGCTCCCAAGAAGAGTCCAGAAGCACAAGTCTTACTGACAATCATTTTCCCCTTGGAAAGTGTTATGCGCGAGTTGAGTTAAAAATCTAATGAGCGTGTGGACATTATGATATTCCCACGCATAGGAATGATCACAAACAAGAGATAAGCACTTCACACCTGTAATAAAGCTCGACCTCAAGCAGTAGCTGCAAGACATGGGCAGCTCTAAGCATCAGTGTTTCTTGCCTACATAATCCGCTGCAAGCAGAGCGCTTCCCAGCTGAACCCTAACCAGACTCCTTATGGGTATGACTTTGTAGGAAAGCTGCTTCTCAAGCTCTTCATTCGTCTTCGTGATCTGCTGCAAGACCTCCTCCTCAACGCTCTCGTTTCTGGTTCCTTTGACGCAACGATAGAGCATTCCGAAAGCTAGAAGACCATAGAAAAGACTGATTACTTCTGAATCAAACTTCTCAGCAACGATTGCCTTCCTTTCAACTTCCGGATCGGTCCTAGCCCAATGTTTCTGTGCTTCTATACTATCTGGAAAACGTCTAAGAAACTCTTCAATTGCATCCATGAAAGGTCGCTTATTTCTGCGACCCCCGAGACTCGCCTTCACTTTCGAATACTTTTCCTTGATAAAATCGTACCGTTCTTTTGCAAGCTTTATCCCATACAAAACCGCATCTCTTCTCATCAGCTCGGATTCAGAAGTGTCTCCGATTCTCGGATCATAATAATACGGCATCTCACAGACTAATGTAAAGGTTTCAGCGACCCTTCGAGCATAGTCATCGCTACTCGTTCCATGTTTGATTATCTCTGCGGGATCTTTCTTCGTATGCTTTTTCAGAAAATCATATGATTCGGCTGCTGTGGGCATTTTGAATATCGCTTGAGCCAGTTTTTTCATGTAGGGTGTTTCTGGTTCGCCTAGGTGTAGGGGCAACTTTTCCTTTTTTGCCAGATTCTGGAACTTTGAGTAGAGTGGTTTGCAGGGTGACGAGACATAAAAGTATACTCCACCGAAGCCTGAGTTGTGAAGGCTATACATGAACTGTGGCTTTGTGTCATCAATAATGTTCATCAATGCTTTTGTCTCTGGAATCGGTTTGTTCCAAACGAGCGTCTTGTACTCTATTGGGAAGGTCCATTCAATCTGTTGATATCCTGGAGGCCGGTAATAATTCAAGGCGAAATTGAGTGGAGTGAAAGGTCCTTTGAACCATCCCTCGTTAAGTCTCGCACCGTCAGGATCGATACACTTGACTATATACCAGGTAAAGTCGAGTTTTGCCAAAGCCTCGTCTTCGGCCAGTTTCCAAGATAGATATTCGAGGGTCATACTGCCAATAGGCTCGTTTGGATGGGGAAAGCCGAAGAGTAGAGCAGTCTTCTTTCCCCGGCCGATTTTTAGTGCCTTTATACTCTCTCCTTTTCTTGACTTTCCGATGTTGAAAATCTCTGCTTTGGTTGGATGTTCGTGAGCAAGTTTCTCAGAACTTGCGTTTAGTTCGTCTACTGTATGAAAAACCTTGTAGTCAGGGACTTCTTCTACAACCTTGCCAAACATTTTATTTCGCCGAATCAAGAGTGCCAACAAAAGAAATAATAAATTTGCGCCATGAAGATTCTCAAGAACTAGAGAACGCGCTTGTGGAATTCATTTGACCGAATCTGACGTAGTAGTTGTCGGAGCTGGTCCGTGCGGTTCTTCCGCGGCTTTTGCAGGGGCGAAACTGGGAGCAGATGTTGTTGTTTGTGAGGAGCATAAAGAAATTGGAGTTCCAACCCATTGCCCCGGTCATCTCAGCCTCTCAGGACTGCGGCGTTTGGGACTAAAGCTGCCAAGTAGGCTTGTTGAAAACGAGTTTAGAGGAGCAGTTTTCCACTCCCCCTCTGGAAACCAGTTCACCCTCAAGCTTGACTTTCCCATTACCTGCGTCGTCAACAGAGAATTGTTTGACCAGTATCTGGCGAACCTAGCGAAGAAGGCCGGTGCACATTATCACCTGAAGTCAAGAGTGGAGTCGCTTGCTTTTGAGAGAGATTTTGCCAAGGGTGTGGTCGTCAATCGCGAGGGGTCAAGTGAAACTATTTCCTCAGAGGTAGTTGTCGATGCAGAAGGAATCTCCTCAGCGCTTCTGAAGAAGGCTGGACTACAGATGCTTGATCGTTCCATGGTTGTGAATGGTGCTGAGGCTGAAGTGAAAGGAGCAGATGACCTAGATGAAGATACCGTAGAGGTCTATCTCGGACAGAAATATACCCCGGGTCTTTTCGCATGGATCATTCCCACAAGAGACGGGTCAGCCAAGGTTGGTCTTGCAACAAAGAGTGGTGATCCCAGAGATCACCTGCATCGGTTCATGCGCAATCATCCCGTAGCTTCCAAGAAACTGGAAAAAAGCGAAATCATCAATCTCTCTTTCCATCCGATGTCCCTTGGAGGGCCAATTTCCAAGACATATTCAAATGGGCTTCTCATCGTGGGCGACGTCGCCTCACAAGTGAAACCGACCACCGGTGGAGGCTTAATCTTCGGCTTGCTCTGCTCAAAAATTGCGGGCGAAGTCGCATACGAAGCCATAGAGAACAATGACTTTTCTGCAGCCTTCTTGTCGCGCTATCAGTCTCGATGGAAGGCAGAGATAGGCTTCGACCTAACGGTGATGCGCCAAATAAGACAATTGCTTAACCGTCTGTCTGACAAGCATCTGGACAAGGTTATTTCGTTATGTTCAACACTGGGGGCAAATAGGATTCTTGAAGAGGCTGGAGATTTGGACTTTCAGGGGAAATCGCTGATTCGTATGGTTCGACATCCGGGTGTGCTGATTGTTACTCTTTATTCGCTCTTTTCCTCGCTTGCTTCTTGATCAGGTCAACATATAAATCTGATTAGAAAGATTGGAATGCTGACTTGTATGTCCGAGTTTAAATACAAACAGATCATCGTTCTGCGCACTGACCTAGAGATGACTAGGGGTAAGATTGCGGCCCAAGCGGGGCATGCCGCAGTCTCTTCGGCTGAGGAAGCTAGGACAAAACGGCCTAAATGGTGGACTGCGTGGTTGGACGAAGGCCAATGTAAGATAGCTGTACGAGTGGCGTCTGAAGAGGAGCTTCTTGAGCTGGAGAGAAAGGCCAAGGAGCTACGGTTACCGTCTGCCCTGATAACTGATAGGGGACTGACCGAGCTTCCCCCCGGGACCAAAACTTGCCTAGGGATAGGTCCAGCTCCTTCGGAGCACGTAGATGAAGTGACGGGGAATCTACGTCTTTTTTGAGGCGATATTTTGAAGGTTCCTAGGCTGGAAAGAGAGCTAGGTATTGATGTTTATGCTTCTCAGTCTCTAGGCATTGGTGGAAGGATTCGTCAGTTTCCTGAGGACTTTGTGGTGGAAGAGGTGTTGGTTGACGGAAGCAAAGCTGAAGTTGGGAACGCTGAAATCTCGCCTCCATCTGGACTAGGGCGCTATCTTGTGTGTTCCCTGACAAAGCGAAACTGGGACACCCTTCTAGCGATTAGAAAGATCGCAAAGCGACTCGGGATTAGTGGAGACCGCATTCGCATAGCTGGAATCAAGGATGCCAGAGCTCTTACAGCGCAACATATTACCGTCAGCCGCATCACACCAGCAGAGATCCCACAACTGAAAATACAAGACATAACTCTTCGTCCACTGTATTATTCCAACAGAAAGCTTTCCTCAAAACTCCTCCTAGGAAACCAATTCCACATCTTAATCAGAGGCATACCTCACGCCGCGAACATCATTAGTCATCGACTTGAACAAGTCCGAGATGAACTGTCAAATGCAGGTGGCATCCCCAATTTCTTCGGTCACCAACGCTTCGGCACCATCCGCCCTAACACTCACTTAGTCGGCAGATTCCTAGTTCAAGAAGACCTTGAAAAGGCAGCACTCACATTTCTCGCCAAGCCCAGTCTGCATGAGCACCCTGACTCTAAAGAGGCACGGCAACGACTACATGAAACAGAAGACTTCAAAGAAGCCCTCCGCACTTTTCCAAGACGCCTCAAATACGAGCGCATGATGCTCAGCCACTTAGCAGCGCAACCAAGAGACTTTCTCGGGGCTTTCCGAAGGCTACCATCAAAACTACGTAGGCTCTTCGTGCAAGCTTACCAATCCTTCCTGTTCAACAAGTTTCTCAGCAAGAGAATCAGAAGAGAAATCCCCCTTAATACGGCCCAGGCAGGGGATTATGCGATAAAACTCGACAACATCGGGCTTCCAACAACCAGCTTCACCCAGGCAACAAATCAGTCTCTCCAAACTGTTCAGAAAGCCATAGATGAAAACAGGATGCGTGTCGCCCTTCCGCTGATAGGCTTTGAACAAAACCCTTCTGAAGGAGTTCAAGGAGAGATCGAAAAAGAAATCCTGGAAACTGAAAGTCTGACCCCAGAAGATTTCAGAATTTCATCCCTACCTGAGATAAGCTCACGAGGCGCGCTGAGAACCGC
This sequence comes from uncultured Candidatus Bathyarchaeia archaeon, assembly GCA_964347995.1. GTDB lineage: Archaea > Thermoproteota > Bathyarchaeia > Bathyarchaeales > Bathyarchaeaceae. The sequence goes on from CAYGBA010000005.1 coordinate 12,023, forward strand.
ACTAACTCCCATAATCAACCTCTCCATAGAAGAATTATCCGAGGATTCGGCGAATCCGTCCAGTCAAGCCTTGAAGTTGGGCTTCATGTTGCATCGCGGCTCCTACGCCACAGTCTTATTACGGGAATATATGAAGCCACAAGATCTGATCGCCGCTGGATTCTAGCCTATTTGCGTGTGCACCAAGCGAATTGTTTTTATGCAAACAAGTGATTGGATACATTCTTGGTGTGATCGATGGTTTCCTGTGAAAAATGTGGAGCAGAAATATCTGAAGGTGCAAGGTTCTGCCAAAAATGCGGCGCTCCCGTTGAGCGAAAAGCAGCAAGCAGTCCCATGCCCCCAACAAAGTTCATAGTCGTGACCACTCCAACGATCCCTGGATACCGCATAAAGAAAGTTCTCGGGGTGGTTTCAGGTCTCACGCCAAGAACTCGTGGAGTCGGGGGAAAAATTGTCGCTGGAATCCAGTCTATGCTAGGCGGAGAAGTAACCGCGTTCAGCTATGAAATTGAGAAGGCGAGAGTAGAAGCCATGAACCGGGTGATCAATAAAGCGCGGGACATCGGTGCAAATGCTATTGTAGGGCTTGACATGGAGACATCAGATGTTTTGCAAAGCCTTGTTTTGATCTCTGCAACCGGAACTGCTGTTATAGCGGAACCCGAAAAAGCAGAATAAAGAGTCGAACACCCTCTCTACCCTCCTTTTTCTCTTTGCACACAGGCTTCCGAGTTTTGGCAACTCACGACTTGATAGAGCCTTTGAACCTCTTGTTCAGCGATTCTCCGTCAAATTGCTGGAGTAGTCTCCCGAAGCGAGCAATTCCAAGTTTACCCACTTCGATCACGAAAGATTTGCCGCGTAGTTTCTTCCAATTTCTTATGCGCGCATCTCACTACTTCCACAATTTGCTCTGTCCGGTGAGATGAAAATCAGATGCGTTCTATCACAGCGTAACTTGACAAAGTATTTAAGATCTGGATAGGCAAAGCAATTTCGGCAGGAAGTATGGGTATGAGTACGATACTTGAGATGCCGGTGGCGGTCCTCGGTGGGGGAGCTTGCGCCCAAACTTTTGCAGCTGATCTGACCCTTGCTGGACTCAAAGTTCGCCTGTACGAGGTACCGGAGTTTGCTCCGAAAAGCTTGGGAGAAGTTTTGAAGACTAATGAAATAAGCTTGGGAGGTAGACAGAGCAACTTCAAGTGGTTCAGGAGAGTTGGAGTTGCAAAGGTCGACGTCATCACGACGGATATATCAGAGGCGCTACATGGCGCTGGTTTAATCTTGGTAGCGGTTCCATCGAACGGTCATAAACGGTTCTTTGAGGAGATGATTCCTCACCTCATGGATGGGCAGATGATAAGCATATTTCCGGACAATTTTGGCTCCCTGTTGCTGAGGGAGATGATGCGCAAGAAAGGCTGCGATGTAAACGTCACAATTGGGGGATGGAGTTCGATGCCCTACGGCACCAGGAAAATACAGCCAGGTGAAGTCGACTGCCTCGTCAGAACACGCGAGCTCCTATATGATGCTCTGCCGAGCACAGACGGGGAAAAATCCTTTGAGATCCTGAAAGAGCTTCCCGCATTCGACGGAACTGTTGAGCTCGAAAGAGGGGACACCGTCCTTGGTGTTGGTCTTTCCAATCCGAACCCAGTCGTCCACGTCCCCGGGTCTATCCTCAACGTAGGCGCAATGGAGGTCTCGGAGATGGAAGGGACTCTAGGTATTCCAAAAGGTAAATACTCCATGTACAAGTATGGAATGAGCCCCGCAGTCTCTAGGGTTCAGCTCGCCTTCTATCAGGAGGAAAGAAAGATCGCGGATGCAATGGGGATAAAGATGGTAGAGTACACCGAAGATCAGTTCTTTTGGAAGGGCAGCGTCATGGGCGTGGAATACTGGGCACCCTTTTCAGATGTAATTCTCCCACCCATAGTAGGACCCCTCTCTGTCGAAGACCGGTATTTCACTGAGGATATACCAATCGGTTGTAACGTACGCTACCAGCTCGCCAAAAAATTCGGCGTGGATGTTCCCGTAATAGAATCAGTGATACGACTAGGATCGGTGATCTGTAAACGCTACTTCTTTAAAGAAGGAAGATCGCTGAGAGAAATGGGCATTGAGGACCTGACCTCAGATCAAACAATGCAATACCTTAGGAAAGGGATAAGACCGTAGTCATCATCGAGCTGCGCGCGCATCTCCATTGAGGAGATATAGAATACGGCTTTATACGGCTTAAATTGATGTCGCCAAAAACATAGTTGTGACTGCTGTCTCACCGAAGAAGGTCAGCAACATGAAATATCAATAATGATGTCCTCAACACCGGCACAAGCTTATGTTTGACATGACGCCAACTCTGCGCTACCCATGAAGACCTTCTATCGCACACAAATATCAAAATAACAAAAAACAACCAGAGGTAACTAAAAGTCATCAATTTTCATCCAATAACTCTCAAAATTCTCCCCTAGACAGTCAAGGCGTGAGTCTGAAGCGGTCTCTTGGAAAAAGCACAACCTCCCGTATATTCTTCCTTCCAGTAAGCATCATCATCAGCCTATCCAAGCCGATAGCCCATCCGGCGTGGGGAGGCATACCATAATCAAATGCCTTCAGATGATGCTTGAAAGACTCAGGATTCAAACCCTGTTTCCTCAGCCTTTCAATTAGGAGCTGCTTAGAGTGCACGCGGGTTCCCCCAGAGGCTATCTCTATCCAGCGCCACATCAAGTCGAAACCTTCACATGATTTCGGAGTGTCGTCTCGAGGCTTTATGTAAAAGGTCTTTGATTTGGTGGGCCAGTCAGTTATGAAATAGAAGTGAGGATGAAGGTCGCCAAGCTTCCTACAGGCTAGTGTGGGGAGGTCCTCTCCCCATGGAACGCGAATCTGCTCTCTCTCGAGTTCCTCGAGTATCTCGTCATAAGTGAAACGCTCGAGGGGAACCTCTGGAACTTCTATTTGATGCTCAAGAATTTCCAGCTCCCTTTGACATTTTTCTTTGATTTCCTCACACACATGATGAATAAGCCTTTCCAAAACGTTCATTACGTCTTCTGCTGTTGCAAAGGCTTGTTCAATGTCTACGGATATGAATTCATTGAGGTGTCTTCGAGTGTCCGACTCTTCCGCTCTGAAGAATGGTCCGATCTCAAACACCTTCTCGAGGCTTAGGGTCAGCTGTTCCTTATACAGCTGGGGGCTCTGAGCAAGAAAGGCCTCATGTTCAAAGTATTCCACGGAGAAAAGTGCGGCTCCACCCTCAGTCGCAGAGGCGATTATCCTCGGCGTATGAACCTCCACAAAGCCATTTTCAGATAAGAAGTCTCGCATCGCTTCCAATACGGCATGTTGAACCCTAAAGATTGCGCGCCCCTCGTCTCTACACAAATCAAGAACACGCGCATCCAGCCTCACATCGATCTCCGCAGGAGTCCGACCAGTTATATCAAGAGGAAGGGGATGCTGCGCGACTCCGAGTATCCTAATTTCCTCTGGGATTACCTCGATTCCCCTCTGGGTCATCTCTGTCTTTTTGGCAACCCCTCTCACACCGATACTATACTGCCTCTGGAGGGAGTCAGCCTTCTTTATCAGTTCCTTCTTCGCCTGATCTCGGTGAATGGTGATCTGAACCGTTCCTTCTCTGTCATGGAGAATCACAAATCGTATGCCGCCGAGATCTCGGATGTCTCGAACCCATCCGAAGACGACAATCTCCTTTCCATCCATCTCAGGTTTGATTTCCCGTGAATAGTGGGTTCTACGCAAGTCCCCTAGCTGATCGATTTCCATGAGGATCTCTCTTATCTGCGTGCAAACTCTACTCTGAGTGTCATTCCACGAACCTTTTGAGCGATCTCCTTTAAGGCTTTCAGATTCAGCGAGGGTGATCTTCGCCTTCTTCTCAAGATGACTCTAGTTTCGGTTGTTCCATCCGGTAGCCATATGGTGTTTATAGTGATGACGCTCAACGGGGCAAACAAATCTTCCAAGAATTTTCTTTCACCTACTCCCTGCTCAAGGACTCGAATCCTTTTTCCTATCTTTTCGCCTATCGCTCTCACTATTTTTCCGCCGAAAGCCAACAGGTTGCCCACATCACCTTGCCCAACAAGAACTGCTAGAACACCGTTGGCCTCAACAGCCTTGTGGAAGTAAACGTTTTGGAGAGAAGGGTACTTATCTTCCAGAGACAGGAGTAAGCGGGCCACTTCCAGATCTGTCTTACTTACCTCCCCTGACTTAAGTCTTCTTTGACATTCCGAGCATAATATCCCGCTTTTCAGGCAGAAGTTGCATAGCGCCGCTTTCACCCCTTCGTGAAACCTCCCTTCAAAATAAAGGAGGGGCGGCGGAGCCTTCCTGACTCGTCTACAGCCCTATTTCGCCAATGTGATTTCTATAGTGCTGACGTTCGATGGCGAGCCACCCTCTTCTCTGGGTGCCAATTGGTCTGTGCCGATGCCGATGTTTTTTACCTGCACATCCGGCATGAAGCGCCTTCTGACAACCTCGACAACGTCAACAGCCCGGCTGATAGCTCTGCCTCGTGCCTTGACGTATATTTCGTCTGCTCCGCCGTGAAAGAGGGTTATGCAAGCCAGTACGTAGTTCATAACTGGCTTCCTTCCGATCAACACATCGTTTCTTTCTGACATTTCACCGCCTCACTCCTTGTTTTTCTCATGTTAGACTTGCTATGCTAATTTCTCGGACAATAAATAGGTTACGGTACTTTTCTATAGTAACATACTGAAGCTGCTAGAATATAGAGCGAAAGTATCATCTCCAGAGAATGAAGTGAATCGTGGGTTCCTCCATGGCAAGTTTATTATTCGACGTATTTTTATGTAAAATTCTATCTTTAACTAAGAAAAGGTGATTATGTGAGTAGCGAGATTCCATTGGGACGGCCACTCAATCTCCTTCGGATGTTGTATGAGCAAGGCGAGCCTGCGACAACATACACTGTGCATGTGAAGCAAAGCGAACTGGCAAAACAGCTTGGGATCAGTCGACAGGCGTTAAACGTGCACTTACGCAAGCTTCGAGACCTTGGTTGCATCAGAACCGGTAGAGGCTTCATTGACGTAACTGAGGAGGGTCTCAGAGCGCTAGGGATTTTTGTGAATCCAGCCTTCGTATTCATCAAGATTTCTCCGCTCAGAAGGGATGAAGCATATCAGAAGATGCTGCAATTTCCAGTTCAAAGAGTATTCAGGGTGGCTGGTGACATGGATGCAGTTCTCGTGGTGGAGCGGGAAAGGTTGGATGAAGCGCTCCGAAGGTTGGCGCTGGTGGAGGGAGTGCAAGACACGAAATCCTATATTACCATTCAAACACTGAAATAGATTCGGAAGGTGCTCATTTGAAGCTGCTGGAACACGAGGCCAAGTCGATCTTCTCTGAATATGGAATACCTGTCCCTAAGGGGGAACTGGCGACCTCTCCATCGGAAGCTCGGAATTTAGCTGCGAAATTCAATACTTCAGTCGCTATAAAGGCGCAAATCCCGGTGGCGGGAAGGGGAAAGGCAGGTGGAATACTCTTCGCCGACTCACCAGCAGAGGCTGAAATCGTAGCCAAGAAGCTGCTTGACACACAGATAAGAGGAATGGAGGTAAACAGCGTCTTGGTGGAGGAAAAAATCTCCATCCTCAAGGAGCTGTATTTCGGCATAACGGTTGATCGGTCGAGGCGCAGCTATGTGGCTATAGCCTCTTCTGAAGGAGGTATGGAGATAGAGGAGATCGCTGCAAGAATGCCGGAGAAGATAAGCAAGGCCTTCATTGATCCGTCACATGGTTTCCATTCTTATCACACCCTTCAAATCGCGACCAAATTGGGCTACAAAGGGAAAAAGATGCGCGACCTTGCCGGAGTTTTTCTCAAGCATTATGAGGTTGCAATGGACTACGATGCCGAATTAGCCGAGATGAACCCACTCGTCGAAACGTCTGAGGGAAATTTTGTCGCCGCCGACACGCGAATCATAGTGGATGACAATGCGCTTTACCGACATCCCGAGTTCAAGAAACAATTGACAGAGAAGGCTGGGCTTTCCTATCCAGAACTGGAGGCTCGAAGAAGCGGGTTGGCATACGTCAAACTCGAGGGGAACATAGGGGTTATCGGAAATGGCGCAGGCTTGGTGATGGCCACTCTTGACTCCATTCAGCTGTACGGAGGAGAGCCAGCAAACTTTCTGGACATAGGCGGGGGAGCTTCTTCAGACAAGATGGCGACGGCGCTCAACATCGTTCTATCTGATCCAGGAGTCGGTGTTGTTTTCATTAATATTTTAGGTGGCATCACCAGATGTGACGAGGTGGCTAGAGGAATTCTGGAGGCTAAGAGACGAACGGGCTTCCGTAAGCCTATGGTGATAAGGTTGATGGGAACAAATGAGGAGGAAGGGAGACGAATTCTCACAGATGCAGAAATCCACGTTTTACATAGCATGGAGCAAGCCGCTAGAAAGGCTGTTGAGATCGTGAAGGCTGGTGGGTGATCTTTGGCCATCTTTGTTGATAAGAGCACAAAGGCCATAGTTCAGGGCATAACCGGAACTCAAGGCAGCTTCCACACAAGATTGATGCTTGACTACGGCACTCAGATCGTTGCTGGCGTGACTCCGGGGAAAGGAGGAACTGAAGTTCTTGGAATTTCGGTCTATGACACGGTGGAAGAAGCCCTAGAGGAACACGATGCAAACACTACGATAATCTTTGTTCCAGCTCCATTCGCGGCAGATGCAGCCTTTGAAGCCATAGAAGCTGGACTGGATACTGTCGTGATAATTACCGAGCGCATTCCCATCAAGGATGCGATACAGGTTATGGCCTACGCGAAACAACACGACGCAACTGTGATTGGTCCGAACACGCCTGGTATAATCACGCCCGATGAGTGCAAGCTGGGGGTGATGCCGGCGCACGTTTTCAGTGAAGGAGTGGTGGGGATGGTGTCGAGAAGTGGAACCCTGACTTATGAGATAGCCGCGGGGCTCTTGGCTAAGGGGCTGGGACATTCGACGTGCCTCGGCTTGGGGGGAGATCCTATTGTTGGCTTGAGCTTTGTCGAAGTGCTGAAAGAGTTTGAGAAAGATGAGTCCACAAAGGCTGTCGCTCTGATCGGTGAAATCGGTGGAAATCTCGAGGAGAAGGCTGCTGAACTCATCTCCACAAAGGGCTACGAAAAGCCTGTGGCTGCTTTCATAGCTGGAAGAACTGCGCCGCCTGGAAAGAGGATGGGACATGCTGGGGCGATAATCATGGGTAGGGCTGGGACTGCTAAGAGTAAGATTAAGGCTTTGGAGGCAGCTGGTGTTGGTGTGGCTGACAAACCAAATGATGTTGCGAGGATTTTGGTAGATGAGTTAAAGAGGGGTGTATTTTAAAGTCAACTAGATCCTATATTTAATGTGAGAGTAGCTCCGGGGATGTCTGAGGCTCGCTTTGCTAGAAGGCCAAGGGTTGTGATCTCAAGAAAGAGATATGTAGTTATCACAGAGGATGGTGTCAGGTTCGCTAGGGAATGCTACTGCTCTTCGGTGAGCATGCCCGGACCCGAGATCGCGCTTTATGGTTTTCTCCTTACGTTGCTCTCTTTTGGTGGTGTCATGCCTTTGGATGTTGTTAGGCGTTGGCGTCGCACCAAGATCTTGAGGAAGGCGTCAGATAGCAAGTTCGTTGTTGTGAGCGGGTCTAGACGTGTTTTGCCGAAGAATGTGGTTGAGGCGGCTATGAGGGAGATCTGGGGGGAGTGTCCGAAGTCTATTTATGTATGAGTTGTTTTTGTTGTTTGGAAGTTGGTGATTGATTTGCCTATTATGGATCCCTTCAAGAAGGCCCTTGCTCAAAGGCATAGGTTGAGGATGAAGATTTGCAGGGAGTGTGGGGCTAGGAATGCTGCTAGTGCTGTTAAGTGTAGGAAGTGTAGGAGCAAGAATCTGAGGTGGAAGAAGAGAGAACTCGTCAGGTAGCATTTTGCCACGTTTATTTATCGCGAGGTGGCTTCCTCTCTGGATGCACGTTCAACTTTACTTCCTTTCACTAGTTATATTTCATGCATGAATACAGAAGATGTTTTATTTTGTTGTTATGCGAATTAGATTTCGGAGACACTAGAGTGAAAGTTGTGATTCGCATCGGCGGCTCCGTAGTCGCTTCACCGCCCGATCCAGTGCTGATAAGCAGATATGCGGATCTGTTGAGGAATCTGAAGAAGAAAGGTCATGATTTGATCGTTGTGGTTGGAGGCGGGAAAATAGCCCGAGACTTGATCGAGTTGGCAAAGAAGATAGAGTTGAGCGCGCCAGACCAAGACGACCTTGCCATCTCGGTCTCAAGGTTGTTTGCTCAGTTGCTGGCTAGGAAAGTGGGTGGTCTGGGGTCTAATGTTGTTCCTATATCGATTCCTGAGGTTGTTCAACTGCTGGATGGGGAGAAAATCGTGGTCATGGGTGGATTGAGACCGGGAATGACCACAGATGCCGTGGCCGCCATGGTCGCTGAGACCGTTGGCGCTGATCTTTTGGTCAAAGCCACGGATCAGGAAGGGATATACACAAAAGATCCGGACAAGCATCCGGATGCGCAGAAGATCGACGAATTGAGTTTCGACGATTTGTTAGGGTTGTTTGAGGAAGACAAGCACAAGGCTGGGATACATCAGATTCTGGATCCTGAGGCTGTTCGGGTTCTTCAGAGAAGTAAGACAAGGACAGTTGTGGTGAACGGGTTTAAGCCTGAGAATGTTTTGTTGGCTGTTAAAGGGAAGATGGTTGGCACATTAGTCAGGTAGCTGTTTGAAGTTCATCGGCTATGTTTCTATAGCAGGTAGGTGGGGTTGCGCCGTTTCTACGGCGATTGTACCTACCCGCTTCTCAGGTTCGTGTACTAGAAACAGAACCACGAGCAACGCTGCAAACGTGAATCCGAGGCTTACGAAGAATGGCGACTGCCGTAGGACGCCTTCATAGAGAAAGCCACCAAGCAACATGCCCAAGCCCATGATAATATAACCAACAAAATTGTTGAATCCAACGACTTTACCCCTGTTGACCGGTTGTACGAGATCCGTTGAAAGCGCCATCGTTCCTGACATCACCATCATCTGAGCGAAACCAAACAACGACATGGAAATAAGAACCATGGAGAAGTCGCCAAAGGCAAACACCACAGTGGCCACACCAAAAATACCCAAACCGAGAAGCATCGGAATCTTCCGTCCAACCTTATCAACCATCTTGCCGATCGGAAGAGAGGCCACAACCATAGTAACCAAGAGAGGAATATGCGTAAAATACCATTGCTGCTCAGGTATCCCTAACACATCCCTCGCATAAAGCGCATTAATAACATTGGTAAGAGAAATACCAAACATTAAGAGTGTCCTAACCGAAAACAGCCACAGCACTGTCCTAGGCACAACCTTCCAGACCCCCAAGCTCTCCCTAACCGCCTTTGGATAAGAAGAAAAGAAATAGCTGAAGCGAATTACCTGCCCATCTTTCGTCGTTTCCTTCAACCTAAGCCGCAACACAGCCGCAGCGAGAAAAAGCCCAGTCATCAATAGATAAATGAGCCTTTGCCCGGTAACCTTCCCCAACCAAGCAAAAATGAATATGGCAATCACTGGACCCGGAGTGTTAAATGTCCCGTGAATAAGCTGGATGATTGAAGAACCCATACCTCTTCGCTCTGGGGGTAATGAATCCTGAACCATCGCAAACAAAGCCGGCTGATAAATCAGACAGAGACTACTAACAATTGACCCTAGCAAGATGAAGTGCCAAGTGGGAGCAAACGCAAAAAACAGAAACGACAAAGCCATCGCAAAAGTCATCGTTGAGATCAGCCAACGCCTCCCATACTTATCTGCGAGATAGCCGCCGGGAAAAGCCACAATCGCCATGGCTAAGAAGTTGCCAAGACCTATAAGTCCTAATGCTACGGGAGGTCCACCTAGAGCTTCAACATAATACTGAAAATTAGGCATGGGCATCTCCATGGCAATATCCATTATCATCCAACTAAACACTAGAATCCGATAGTTACCTGTGATGAAAGAGAACTCTCGCTTGAGAAGGTCTACTAGTCCCATGGATTTCGCCTTTTTCTGAAAGGAGAAAACACCTTGTGATATAAGGCTTAACTTCGGAAACCATTCGCAGGCGTTTCAAAGGCAACTTATGCGGCTGTCGAGTGGAGTTTCTTCGAAACTTTTTGGATGTGAGTTGATGGATATTGAATCTAATAGGCTGGGCTCAACGTATTTTCAGTTCTAGGCTGATCATGTCGCCTTTCTTGAAACCCATCTTGTAGAAGAATCTAAGCAAGTTCCAGTCGTTCCATCTTACCAGAGTGTAGACCACGTTCACTCCCTCTATGTTACCTTCTTTTGCTTCTGGTCTCTCCTCTTTTCCCGTGCGCTTGAAGTTTTCTATGAGGCTCTTGAAGAGGATTTTTCCGATGCCTCTATTCTGATATTCTGGGTCTATGCCTATGGTGTCTATCCATCCAACTGTGTCAGGCACCCCGAACTCCCATCCGCTCACGTACCCGAGTATGAATCCCACAACATTTCCCTCTATTTCCGCGGCTAGCGCTGGTCTTGGATAGATGTCCACGTACCCTATTTTCCTTCTCCAGTAATGTCGTCTCGGTTTTCCCAAGATCTTCCTGTCGATCTCGACTACCGCTTCTAGGTCGTTTTCGGTGAGTGCCCTAATCTTTAGTCCAGATATCATTTTCATAGACCTCCTGTATGCGATGAATGACTCTTGGTTAAAACTCTTGTGTGTTCTCTAGTCCAGTTGTCATTTTGGAAAAAAAATTAATAGAAACGAAGGGTTAGTGTGGAATGGTGCAGGGGTAGCAGAGCCTGGTCAATCCCTATGGAGGGACTTTATGCGCGGGACTCAAGATCCCGTCCCGAAGGGGTACATGGGTTCAAATCCCATCCCCTGCACCAATTACCTAGCTAGTCCACTTAGAATCTTCTAATGCTGACTTTGGTTCCTCAATTTTTATATCAAACCGCCGAGCAGATTTCTATTCTTGTGAGGAATCTGTTGTGGAAGCATTGATAGTTATAGACATGCTCAACGACTTCGTCACAGGCGTACTCAAAACTCACAGAGCCAAACATATAATCCCCAAAATAAAGAGGCTCATCAAAACCGCCAGAGACGCCAATATCCCCGTGATTTACTCTAACGACGCCCATCTCCCCGTTGACTCCGAGCTTGAGAAATGGGGCGAACACGCCATGAAAGGCACAAAAGGCGCAGAGGTCATACCACAACTGAAGCCGGCCAGTGGCGACTACGTGAAGGAGAAGAGGACATACAGCGGCTTCTTCGAGACAGGCTTAGATCTGCTACTCAGGGATATGGATGTAAGCACAATAATTCTCACAGGCTTACATGCAAACATATGTGTACGACACACCGCAGCCGACGGATTCTTCAGAGGCTACAAGATAGTTGTGCCCAGAGACGCCACAGAAGCGCTTAGCGAGGAAGAATATCAGCAGGGACTGGAATACCTCAAAAAAGTCTATGACGTGGAAATAACGGAAACCGAGCAAATAATTGGCAGATGGAGTCAAAGTTAAGTTAACATTTGAAAGCTGATATTACTTTTATTAGATATTTCATGTTTGAATCTCCAATCTAGGAGAACTATGCAAGAATGATGTCTCAAGAGGATGTGTTAAAAATTATCGAGTTACTGAGAAAGGAGTATCCTGATGTTAACGGAACAACCCTCAATTTCAGCACGCCTTTAGAGCTTCTGGTTGCCACGATTCTTGCTGCCCAGTGTACGGATGAGCGGGTCAACGAGGTTACCAAAGACCTCTTCAAGAAATATAAAACCGCAGAGGACTACGCAAAGGCTGACCTAGAAGAGCTGGAAACGGATATCAAACCGACAGGCTTCTACAGAGTCAAAGCCAAACGTCTCAAGAAATGCTGCAAGATGCTCGCTGAAGAGTACGATTCTGAAATCCCCCAGAATCTAAATGAGCTAACCAAATTACCCGGTGTCGCGAAGAAGACGGCGAACCTCGTGCTCTCAAACGCCTTCGGCATCAACCAAGGGATCGCGATGGACACGCATGTGAGACGGCTGTCGAAGAGGCTTCAGCTGAGTGAAAAGAAGCAGATTGACAAGATGGAGAGGGATCTGATGGAGCTGATTCCAAAAGAGAAATGGTTCGACTTCACATATCTGATAGTAACCCACGGAAGAAACGTCTGTACGGCGAGAAATCCGAAATGTGGAGAGTGCGTGTTGAAGGGACTTTGCCCCTCTGCTTTCACCTTCTAAGCAATGTATCCTTTGCCTGTCTTCTCAAAATCCTTCACAATTTCAATGACTTGTTTTGGTATGTCAACAGCATCCAATGGTATGTCTTTCAGCAGGGACCATGGTCCTGCCTTAGCCAGTTCCGAAGCAACATGGTCTTCCCCGAAAGACTCTCTGGAAATCTGATATACCAACGGCCTCACCTTTGACTCACGCACATATCCCAGAGCATGCAGATATTCGTGAAGCAAAAGAACGTAAACGAAGGCGTTTATTAGGCGCCTAGATTTCGTTGTCGCTTCAACTATGTGAACAAGAGCTCGATTCAAGACTATGTTGTTGGTTCCCAAGGGATGATAAGCGCCAAGTCGGAGCGGAAGGTCGTCAAGAAACAGCATCATCCCTATCCTATGTTTTCCCAGAGATTTCTTCGCTGTCTCTTTCACTATTTCCCAGACTTCACTGTATCCTTCCGCATTGTCCAATCTGGAGCTATGGTCATTTACACTCGAATGAATATCATTTCCGGCTTCACTCATGGTACTTCCCTCTCGTCAGATGGGGCAAAGCTTGTAGAGCAGGGATGGCAGATATTACTCTTTCTTTTTGAAGAAGAGCCAGTTCTTCGGTCCCTTGAACCTTATCAAACAGTAAGTTCCTTTCAGTCTTTCGCCTTTGATCTCGAAGATCAGCTTGTTCTCCTTTCTGTCTTTCAGAACGTAGCGTCCCTTATCCCAAATTTCAACAGTACCTGCGCCATACTGCCCCTCTGGAATCGTCCCCTCAAAATCTGCGTATTCAATAGGATGGTCTTCCACCTGCACTGCGAGTTTCTTTACGCCACTCTTTGTGGGCGGTGTTTTTGGAACAGCCCAACTCTTCAAAACTCCGTCCATCTCCAACCTCAAGTCGTAATGCAGATGTGTGGCTTGATGTTTCTGAATCACGTACATATTCCCACTCGGCTTCTCCTCATCGCCACTGGGTTCCTTTGTCTTCTGGAAGTCCCTTTTCTTCCGATATTCTTCAAGCCCCATCTTCAAGCCTCAAGTCAGAAAGATAGTCCAACCGATCAGATAAGAATTGTTAGCAGAGGGCTTGCGCTAATAGATGTTGATTGGCTGAACATTCAAAATCTGTGCAGTCTTATTGCAGAATCAACGTCAAAGTATATTAGCGCAATAGAACTCTAGGAGCGAGCATGTCCATAGAGCTTTGGGTAGGCGCGTCCATATCTGTTAGGCAACGGAAACTCGTGACCACATTTCGGGCACTTGGCCATGCCGCATTGGACAACAGACGGACATCCAGAACACGCGAATGTTCTGCCATAGGATATGTCAAATGTGAAGTTACATTTGGGACATTGAATTATGCTTTTCTTTCCAGCCATGGCGTAACACTTTTGCTTCGACTCTGTAGAAAAACGTTTAGTCGCTTTATTAAAAGCTTATCTCTGATTCGGATTTTGAAAAGGAAAGCTTTAAACAGACTTGACTAAATAACTGCCTTTGGACGCATGAAATCGGAAAAGTACTACGAGACTCAGTTGGAAAAAAGCATGCTTAACGGTTCAAAGACTGAGCGGGATAAGATCTATAGAGATCGCCGCATACAGTTGCTTCTAAGCAAGTTCGTAAGCGGAGAGCTCGGCAAACTAACTCCCGTCTATGATCCCAAACGCGGATACAGATATCTGATTGCTGAAAAGATAGTCGGAGAGCCGGCGACAACGGATGATTTTTTGAACCATCTCTTTGATGCCGGCGTTCTGGAAAGAGAGCTCTACGACAAGATAATTTACTGTCCAAACTGTGATTCAGCTAATGTATCTGTACATTACTGTTGCCCCCACTGCAAATCATTCAACATCAGGAAAAGTGCTCTAGTCGAGCATGTTGCATGTGGATATATCGATGCTGAAGAGAAGTTTCGAAAAAAAGGTAAGCTCATGTGTCCGAAGTGCCGCAAGGAATTGTCAAAGCCTGACATGGACTATAGGAAGGCTGGAGTCTGGTGTACATGCAATGAGTGTGGCAGGAGCTTCGACATACCAGTCCCCCTCCATTTCTGCCGAGACTGTAATCAAAACTTCGCATTTGAAGACGCCCTCTACAAAGACGTATATCTCTACAAGATAAGCGATGAAGCGATGCAGGAGGCAGCTTTTGGCCTGATACTCATCGCACCTATACGGGAATTTTTCGAAAAACGTGGATTTGATGTAGAAACCCCAGGGTTCTTGAAGGGAAAGTCTGGTGCAAGCCACATGTTTGATGTCATGGCCTCTCGCGGTGGAATATCTCGAGACATAACTGTGATAGATCTCGCAACCGCGACTGAGGATGTAGTTTCGGAGCAATTTGTCATCGGGATGTTTGCCAAAGTCTATGATGTATCACCTGAAAAGGCATACTTGATCGTGATCCCGAAGATGAATGAAAATGGAAAGCGGCTTGCAGCCCTTTACAATATCGAGTTGATTGAGGCGAAAGATCAAAACGCGGCTTTGAAACATTTGAAAGCTACCACAAAAGAATAGATCGATTGTGGCTTACTCCGATAGCTTTCACACCAAAGGGCCTACTCGAAATGTCTCCTTCTCGCTCTGACACGGTGTTACGGAGTGCAAAGTATATTATTATGTGTTGTCGCCTTGCCCTAGAGGGCTCTATAATAGCCTGCAACCTCGGTTCCTCTGTTAGTGAGGATGGCAATGTGATATACTGACTCTGAACGCCAGCTGTAGGTTATGTTTAACCATCCGTGTTCGCTGACTTTTAGCTCGAATGGTGTAAATGATTCGGGTATGTGATTCACGTAGGCAGCTGTTATCTCGATCGTTATCTTCCCTACGTTGCGGAGATAAATTGCTGTTTCGTTGTTCTGCTTAAACCACACGTTCTCTATGATGAATCGTTCACCCATCGTGTCATGGAGGTTACCAGTAATAACATACGTTGCGGTCGTGGCGATTGCCATGGCGGCTACAGCTATAACCGTGAGCAAGAGATTACTCATGACTGGCGTTATTCCTCTGCTATTCTCTAACATATAGTATCACCTCTACGCGAAGAATTTTAGAGCCACGTACCCGGCTGTAAGAAGGACAACGCTGTGTTTCAGGCCTGCGCTGACTGTTCCCTCACCCATCTTTCCCGCCACAAGACCGCCGAAGAAGGCTTGGAGTATGCTCATGTGGAAGAATATCCTCTTCATGGCTTCGGGCGTCACGAGACCAAATGTGGTGATGGTGAACTCGGCTATCTGGGAGAAGAAGGTCTTGAAGAGTATGATGATGGTGAAGAGGAAGACGAAGAAAGCAACATATACAATCGCAACATAAGGTCGTATCTGAGCCTGCAGTTTCTTCTCTGACGTCAAGGTTGACTGCACAAATCTACCCATAGGCTCGAAAACTCTCTCAACTTGTCCACCAGATCTACTTGCCTCAATAACTAGCGGTGCTGTCCTTCGCATCAGCACAGTGTTAACCCGTTCGCTTAAGAATTGAAACGCCTTCTCAAAGGACATCCCCCAAGACATCTGAGCCACCATCCTCTTCAGCTCCCCTGTTAGGGGTCCATAACTTCTTTTGGAGGCTTCTTCCAGCGCCTGCGGCAGAGTCATACCTGTCTGCTGAGCCTGAACTATGCTCCTGAATAGATCGGGAAGATGCTGATCTATCGATCGCCTCCAACGATAATCTATGTAATCCAGCACAGCAGGAGGGAAAACACCGACCACTAGGGTCAAAAGTAAGTATTCGTCAAAGAGCGGGCTGTCCCGAAGGGTCATGCAAGCCGTAATAACGATTATCACAGCTAAGATTCCAGATACGATCCAAGCGATCTTCTTCTCCCACACCTCAATCTTGGGCATCCTCACCGCCTCGGCGAAAAGATGTCCAGAATTATCAGAAACACAAGTGATCCAAGTGGTATCGCCAGATATGTCAGTAGATGCAATAGTAGGTGGGGGTTGAGTAGTCCCGCCGCGCCTCCACCAAGCATCGCCATGGCTGAAAGCATAACCACCAAGATCAGAGGACCAGCAACCAGCACAGTCACGTAGAACTCCGCTAGGACTCCTAAGGTGTCTGACAACCGATTCAGGGCGATGCGCCTTAGTTTCATAAATTGACGTGATTTATCGGTGAGATACTTCACCAAACTTCCACCGGAGTGGACAGTGGCTATGAAGCCTTCAAGCAGTCCCTTAACTCTGAAGGAAGGTGTCCGGCTGGAGGCTGACTCCAGCGCTGAGAGCATGTCAAATCCAAAGAGTTCTACATCTCTCACTATGTTTCTGGCTTCATCGGAAACTGCCAGCGGAGCCCCGATCTGAGCCAAGGAGCGGAAAATGTGGTCATGAGACACACCGGCACCGGCCAGTATGGCCATGTAGCCCGTGGTGAAGGGAAGCTCATTCTCCAATCTTCGCTTCAAGTAATCTGCGCGATAAATTGGATAGATGTAGAAGCCGATCAGCGTTAGAGCTCCCGCGAGCAAACCTGTCCCCACTCCGAAGAGGAGGCAGGGGACTAGGGGAAGATGAAGAAGGAATATTAGAACGACAGGAATAAGGATTAGAAGGGAGATAGGAGCTAGGAGACTTGTGAGGATGGCTAAGCTAACATACGCCCTAAAGCTGGTCTTCATCCCAGATCTTCTTAGGTTCACATCCAAATCCTTGAATATGGGAAAAAAGCGAGCAGTCTTCTCTCCTATAAGCTGAAAGGCAAACGCCTGAGGCTTTGTCACACCCAACTGAACAGCTCCTGTCCCTCGAACAAGACGGCTGAGAAAAAGAGAAAGGAATGGGCGAAGTCTCTGCATCACACGTCGATATGCCCTTCTAACGCTCTTTCTCATTTCGCTCCTGCTCATCGCATCCCCAACCTTGCCCTCCGATAGACCCGATCTGGATTGGCATAGTATTCTCGGATCACGGTGGCAACGTCGGTGTATCTTCGGATATTGCTTTTCACCATCCATTCTAGCACAACTTTTCTTCGATCTAGCTCCTCTCGGATCTCCTCCTCACTCAGTCCCATCTTCTCCATGTTTCTCTCCAAGACATAGCTGCGACCAGAATAGGAGAAAGTATCACGCTTCGCATTCCATTGATACACGTCATTGGTCAGAAAATCCTTCGTCTTAGGCTCTAGTTCTACCATTTCACTGACTGTAAAGATTCTTCTTGCGGGTTTTCCATCAATCTCGGTTCGCAGCTGAACCACCATAGTGTCGATCATGGCGAGCAATGATTTAGGAATGTTCATAGGCTCGGATTCCAAGCGGCGAAGGGCAGCATCCATAGACTCCGCGTGGATTGTACTCATGCCTAAGTGACCTGTCGCCATCGCCTGAAAGAGCGTATACGCCTCCTTCCCACGGACCTCGCCTACAATGATATAGTCCGGCCGTTGTCTAACAGCTGTCTTCAATAGATTAAAGAGGGTGATTGCGCCATGTCGGTCTTTATAGCCGAAACCCAGACGTACAACTGAGGGAATCCAGTTTTCGTGTGGCAAATTGAGCTCCGCAGTGTCCTCAACACTCACGATCTTCATCTCGGGTCTTATGAACATGGATAAACAGTTGAGCGTGGTTGTCTTTCCAGCAGCAACGCCCCCCACCACAAGAATAGACGCCCGGTTTTCGATTGCGTACCAGAAGTATGCAGCAATCTCTGGTGACATGGTGTTAAAGGAAATCAAATCTGAGATGGTTAGGGGATCCACACGGAACCGACGGACCGTGAATGTTGATCCCCTCCTAGTGATTTCTGTTCCGTAGGTGAGTTGGATGCGGCTTCCGTCTGGCAGAGAAGCATCAAGCATGGGTCTCGCGATAGAGATGTTTTTTCTTGCGAGGTAGGCCAACCTGATTATGAAGGAGTTCAGTTCCTCTACGTCGTTGTAGATGATGTTCGTGGGAAGAGATTCGTGTTCCCTGTGCCAAACATAAACAGGGATATTCACGCCATCTGCGGATATATCCTCAATCAGGTGATCCCTCATGAGAGGATCGATTTTTCCATATCCAACGAAGTCGCGTGTGATGTAATAGATGAACTTGTCTACGGATTCTTCAGCGACCTTCAGGCGATAGTCTCTGATGACTTCCCGAACTTTGCTTTCCAGATACTCTTCTACCCTTTCTCTTGTTTCGATCTCTTTGAGGCTGACATCTATTTCATCCATCAACAAAGTCTTAATTTCTTCCAGCTGGTCTAGCTCCCTTCTGAAGAGGGTAGGCTCAATAATCTCGTAGCTTATCTTCTGTGTGTCAGGCTCTCTGACAATAGCTGCGTAGGCGTAGGGCTCATTTATCGAGTAGACTTCTCGGAATACGGAGGGCTTTTTCTCCCATATTGCCCTAGTTTTGGGCTCCATCGTTTTCACTGTCTGTGTACTCTTTTCGCAACTTCTTGATTGGATTAACGTGCCTAGGAATTATAAGGTATGGCAAGACTTAATAAAACCTATGAACCTCGGGTCACTGAAACCTCTTAAAATTTCCTCCCTCACGAGGGCACGCTAATCATGGAAAACATGTAACGCAACTAGAAAAATCCATTTAGATTCTTCTGATAAACACATCTAAGCCGCCCAAAAGGGGGATTTACGCCTCATTATATCGACAAACTCGGTTATTGTCTCAATCTCCTCGGCAGACAAACGATCCTGAAACCTTTTTGACAAGGTCTTCGCATCTGCCTCCGGCAACCTAACGTAGAGCACCTCCTTCTCGTGGATATTCCTTCCAACAACCGGTTTGTCTAACGAAATCGCCACTTGCATCCCGGTCTCTGCTTCTGAGATGGATTCTCCACGATCCTGAATCTGCGATATCTCGCCAACATCCTCCCCATCTTCCTTCACAAGCGAGTATTTTGACTTGATTCGGCCTGCTAACACCTCTATTCCGACGATGGCGGGCTTTGCTCTTCGAAACACGTAGCCCGGGAGAAGCTTGATTTTTCCGGGCTTGACCAATCTGTCGAACTCTTCTCTGAGAAGCCCTTCCTTCTCGCTTTTCATCCATTCGAGGTAGTCGTCGATTAGATGGTAGATGATGTTGTGTTGGAAGATCTGTACGCCCCGATCCGCAGCTTCTTCTGCGGCGTCTCTGAGGGTTCTCACGTTGAATGCTAGGATGACTCCGTAGAATGGTTCATGTTCCTTGACGACGACAGCCTCCATAACATCTCTTTTCGAGACGTCACCTACATCCGCCAATCTTATCGGAACATTGTTGCGTCTTAAACTCTCAGCGATTGCTTCGAGAGAACCGAGGGCGTCAGTCTTCAGGACGACGCCTTCGAGATCTGTGGCGATTCTAATTCTCTCAACCTCTTCGGAAACTGATTCTACATACTCTTCAAGACGGTCTTCAGATGGGACTACATATAGGGGTGCTCCAGCCAAGGCGTTCTCGAGGTCTGGTGCCGCAATCTTTATTCCAGCCGCGGCTGAGACCATGTCCATTGAGGAGAATTTGTCTCTGGGGTCTCTAATTTCATCGAGTGGTTTTGGCAGGAGGGCTGCCCGAACCTTGGTCACGATGGCTTCTTCCTTTCCTCCTACGACGATGGTGTCGCCTTTTTTGAGGACACCGTCGTAGATGATGGTGTTTATGGTCACCCCAAGCCCTGTTTCTTCCTTCACCTCCAGCACGGTGCCTTTTGCTGGGCCTTCTGTTACTTGGAGTCTTGGTTGCAGGTATTGTTGAGTGAGACCGACTAGAACCGCTAGAAGCTCCGGTATTCCCTCGCCTGTTTTTGCGCTAGTCGGGACGATGGCCGCGGTTTTTGTGAAGTCTGATATCTTGTCAAAACGGTTTGCTCTGAAGCCTAGTCTGGAGAGAATTCCAATTATATTATACAGGCGTTCGTCAAGGTCTCGGCGAACATAAGAGTCTTGCTCCTCATAAGAGGTTAAGAAGGGCTCTTCTGGCTTGGATTTCCAACCTGGCACGCGGTCTATCTTGTTTGTGGCCACGAGAAACGGGGTTTTTCTAGCTTTCAGGATTTCGACAATCTCGTACGTCTGGGCTTCAAACCCCTTCAGGACATCAATGACGAGGATAACGATGTCTGCCACTGCTCCGCCTCTTCTCCTAAGGTTTGCGAAGGCCTCATGTCCAGGTGTGTCTATGACCAGCAGTCCAGGAATCTTTATCTTGCCTCTCAACTTTTCCAGGAGAGGCCCACAGATCTTCGTAAGCGTATCAAGAGGGAAGAAGCTCGCCCCAATGTGTTGGGTTATGCCACCAGCCTCGCGTGCCTGAACAGTGCTCTTTCTGATCTGATCCAGCAGCAGAGTCTTTCCTGTGTCGATGTGACCAAGCACGCATACGATCGGTTGTCGTATAGGCATGAGCTTCCCTCATTATTTTCGCAATTGTTAACCAATCAGATCATGATCAATAACACATCAGCATTATAAACCGTTTCGCCGCCGAAGCTGATGCAATAAATCGGTTTGTCTCACAAAACTTTATGTAGCCTTCAATAGTAATCGGTTGTTGCGTCCATTACATGCATGCAAAACTGACAAATGAGACCTCTATATGCACGCCATAAGATGTAGTTGATTTTTTCCACTGGTGGGCGTCACATAGAAAAGAAGGGTAACATAAACTACGAATCTATAGAGGCTATAGTATTCACTGCTAGTTCAAATTGCGAAATTGCGTCTGGAGGAAGACCGACATCTTCTAACATCTTCCGAAACACGGTTCTCATCCACCAATCAAGTAGATAGTAGTCTGAATTTACCGCAACAGTGAGATATCCGTTCTCCCGAACAATGATACTAAACCATATAGAAACGTTGTTGGGATACAACACTACACGATGCTGGACGGCTACAGTGTTTGCAGTCAGCACTGTCTTGTATCCAGAGGCATTAGCCAGAAGCACAATGTTATGTATATCTGCTGAGGGAAGAACATTGGCGTATAGATGACGAGAATACCAGTATTTTTTGTCTGGATTTTTTACCCATCCGAAATAGCCTCCCATCTTACCTGTTCCGTCTCCTGTGACTACTAGATGAAAAGGAACTCTTTCTCCATTTTGGGGAAAAAACTCTAGGGCTATGGCTATGCTGATGCATAGGACGCACGACGCAAGCAATATTGCGTGCAAAATTCGTATGTTAGCCAACTATGACCCAACATTATTTTTGGCACTTCTCACTTAAAAAACTAGGTTTTAGAACAGCATCTCCAACGAGAGTCAATGTCCTTTCTATTCTTCACGAAAAGTCAACATAGCCGTTGTGTGGTGATGATATTCACTAGTTGTCTGTTGCTATGAAAAAAGAAGAGGGAAGTGAAAGGGAGAGTGTTACTTTCGCATTCGGAATATCTTTACTCCATCCATTTCAGTCACGTATTCAAATCCCGATTCCACCAAGTCACACGCTTCCTCAACAGTCTTGGCAACTTTTGAAACATAGTCGCTTTGTTGTTCGGTGATTGCGTTTGCCAGATGAATGTATTTCAGAGTGTTGTTGATGTTCTTGTGTCCAAGCAGTTCCTTAACATGCAATATGTCCTTAGTTCTGGCATATTCCATAGTGGCTTTCCAATGACGGAAGATTCGTAGGGAAATCAGTCTTATTCTCGGATTCTTCAATTTCTCGGCAATTCGCCTTCGCATTTTGCAGTAGTTTCTTGAGAAATGTTCCAGTTCATCAGCAAACCGTTCTTTGTTTCCGCTTGGACTGAAAATGTATTGGTTTTTTCGTGGTAGGGCAAGAAGCATGTTCAGAGTTTGCTTCGTGATTTTCAGTTTTCTGGCATGGCTGTATTTTGCTGGAGTGATTGTTATGCATCTATTCGTCACGTCAATGTCTGTCCATTTGAGCATCCACGCTTCAATAGGGCGAACAGCAGTATCTTTCAGGACTTTTAGAAACGCTGAAGCCTTCATTCTTGCAGAACTGATAATCGCATCTATCTCTTCCTCCAATGGAATGAAAGGCAACTTTTCTTCTCTGCGAATGTGTGGCAATTTGACATCTTTCAAGCCAAGCATGTCAAGATAATCTCTGTAGGCGTCAACAGCAATGTCTTTGGTTCCACTTGCCCAACTGCAAGTGTTCAAGAACCGCACAAAACTTTCAGGATTTGCTAAGTCAACCCCATGTTTCAGAAGGCTTTTAATGGTTTTGACCTTCCGTTTGATTGTTGCTGGTTTCAAGGTTTTGTGTGACAGTAAATACCCGATGTATTTTGCCACCACATTCTCAAAAGTGACTAGTGTGCAGACATGGTGCGGGGGGTGGGATTCGAACCCACGAACCCCTACGGGACAGCCGCCTCAGGGCTGCGCCTTTGACCTGGCTTGGCAACCCCCGCCTCTCTAGGCTAAGCTACCCTAATTGATGCCTTCAGTTAAACCTTATCAAATCGACCTTTATTGTTTGCGTTCCAGATGATCTTAGCTCGGGTCATTAAGGTCCCAGCGACCTTTGATACGAATTTCCTTTCACCACGTTGCTGGAAAAAATACCTTTGATGCTACATATGATATCCGCCTTTGGAGCCTAGTAGCAATCGAATGTCGAAAACAGCCTTTTTTTGGGGAAATCGCTCAAGCATGTGAGCAAAAGCAAAACAAATAAGCCATTCTAACATATCTACTCTGCTTACTTCAATCAATAGCAGGTGCATTGCATGTTCATAGTTTTTATAATCGGAACGGCAGGCTCAGGAAAGTCACTCCTCACTGCATCGCTCACAGATTGGCTGAAAACTCAGAAACAAGACGTGATAACCACAAACCTCGATCCGGGCGCCCTCACGCTACCCTATACGCCTAACATAGATGTGCGAGACTACATAAACATTGAAGATATCATGGAAAAATATAAGCTTGGACCAAATGGCGCCCTCGTGATGGCTGCAGACCTCATTGCAGAGGAGGCGGAGAGACTTGGAAGAGAGATAGCGAAGTTTCAGCCTGATCTGGTCGTCGTTGACACTCCTGGTCAGATGGAACTTTTCGCTTTCAGAGCCAGCGGACCATACATAGCCAAGGAACTGACAGCAGAGCCAAAGGCTGTTGTGTATCTGTTTGACTCAGTCTTCTCTGCTAATCCCCCAAATTACGTCTCGAATCTCTTTCTGTCGGCAGCCCTTTACAATCGGCTTTTCATCCCCCAGACACATGTGCTATCGAAGTGTGATCTACTTTCACGCGAAAACGTAGATCGCATCGTCGACTGGTCAGCCAGTCCTAAAAAATTGGAAAGTGCGATCGAGGAGAAGCTGAGCGGAACAAGGCGGCTACTGAGCCGCGACATGATGCACGCCATCCACCGATTGGGACTTAGGTTTCTCTTAACCCCTGTCTCCGCAAAGACAAACGAGGGATTCATTAACCTTAATGCTACGCTTGAGCGAATCTTCACAGGAGGGGATAGGTTCACTTGTTAGCTGTTAATAATTGTCAGAGTACGAATCCTTGTCTTAGTTCGTCGACAAACCGCATGAAAGCAACGAATATAAACATACAAGCACTATTTCATCTAACCAGTTGGGCCCGTAGCTCAGCAAGGAAGAGCATAGACTCCCAAAGCACCGGGCTTTTAACCCGGTGGTCCCGGGTTCAATTCCCGGCGGGCCCGCCACCGTGGTTTTATTCTATGTGCTCATACGGGCTTGTAACTGTTCAATGCTAACCGTCAAGAATATGATGGCGCCCTGGCCGGGATTTGAACCCGGGTCGAGCGGGCGACAGCCGCTCATACTAGACCGGACTATACTACCAGGGCTGTGTGGCTCAGGAAGCCAAATTCCATAAAGAAAAGCGGCCACTACTTAAGTTTTTCATCTTTCAACGTTGCGCGTGTATCCTGATTCTTTTGCTCCTTTGATCACCTTTTCATTCTCAGCAAGAACTCGAAAATTCCTTAGATAACTGGAAAGCTTTACATTGATTATTTCCGGCATCCTGTACATCTACGTCACTAGCCTCGCAAGCATCTTCTCTTAAACCTAAAATATTGATCTTCCAAAAGCAAAGTTTATTAATGTGCAGTAGGGCTTACGATGTTAGCTTCCAGAAAATAATATGGGAAGCAACCTTGGAGACCCGTTTTCGGGTCGGATGACCGACCCATTGGAGGAGAAATTCCACGATTAGGCGGAAATTCAACGAATTCCCTGATACGCTTATATTGGTAAATGTATCTTCGGAGGCCCAAATCGGATTTGGAAATCTCGCATGATGATATCCTAATTGTCCAAAAATCGTTCTTCAAAGAGAAAGGGCTGGTAAGACAACACCTCGACTCATACAACAAATTCGTCGATCACGGACTGCAAGAAGTGATAGACGAGATCGCAGAAATCGACATAGAAATCCCAGAAAGCCCATACAAGATAAAACTAGGCCAACTCTGGATAATCGACCCTCAATCAAGAATTACAGGCCCCTACATCACAGAAGTCGACGGCACAAAACACGAAATATACCCAATGGAAGCCCGATTCCGAAACCTAACCTACGCCGCACCACTCTCTCTAGAAATGACCCCCGTGATCGATGGAAGGGAACTCGAAACCGAACTAGTCCCCATAGGCAGCTTTCCGGTGATGCTAAAGTCAAAACTGTGCTTCCTCTCCGAGCTACTCCCCGAAGAACTAACCGAACACGGTGAAGACCCAAGCGACCCGGGAGGCTACTTCCTGATAAACGGCTCTGAAAGAGTCATCGTCGCCCTGGAAGATCTAGCACCAAACCGCATCCTCGTGGACATCGACACACGCGGTGCAAGACCAGTCTATCAGGCAAAAATATTCTCAACAACAGTCGGCTTCAGAGCCAGAATCCAGTTGCGAATGAAAGGAGACGGTGCTATCTACGCTTCGATGCCAGGAGTTCCTACCGAGATACCTTTTGTCATTCTGATGCGTGCACTTGGTTTAGAATCCGACAAAGAAATTGCTGACGCGGTCTCTCCAGAGAAAATCGTACAAAACGAACTTGAACCATCATTCGAGAAGGCTAGTGGCTTCGACACAGTCAATGAGGCCGTAATGTACATTGGAAATCGTGTGGCCCACGGCCAAGTGGAGGAGTACCGAAGAAGAAGGGCTGAAACCATTCTCGACCGAAATTTCCTTCCTCATCTTGGACGGAATACAGAAGAACGCGGGGAAAAAGCCTTCTTCCTCGGTGAGATGGCATGCCGCGTCATTGAATTGAAGCTTGGAAGGCGAAAGCCCGACGACAAAGACCACTTCAAGAATAAACGCCTGAAACTTGCTGGTCCTCTGCTCTCCGACCTCTTTAGGATTGCATTCAGAAGTCTGTGTCGAGATATAAAATATCAACTTGAAAGAATGGGCCTCAAGCGATCCCCAGTCACAATCTCCGCGGCTGTTCGTCCTGGAATAATCTCTGACCGACTTAAACATGCGCTGGCAACGGGGAACTGGAGGCGTGGACGTGTCGGTGTCACCCAACTTCTTGATAGAACAAATCGGATCTCCACCCTAAGCCACCTTCGGAGATTACAATCACCACTAAGTCGCAGCCAACCAAACTTTGAGGCAAGAGACCTACATCCAACTCACTGGGGAAGACTATGTCCCAATGAGACCCCTGAAGGGTCCAATTGTGGTCTGGTTAAGAATCTCGCCTTAGCCGCCAGCATCTCTGTAAGCGTGAAAACCGAGAAAGTGCGGCAGATCCTCTATCGAATGGGTGTAATTCCTATTCAAGAGGCAACCGAGAACATACGAGTCTCTGGTGCCAAAGTTTTCGTGGACGGATGTCCCATTGGTTTCTCTATGTCGCCACAGGAGTTGGTGACTGGACTAAGGGAAAGGCGCAGAAGCGGCAAGATCTCTCCAGATGTCAATGTTGCCTACTTCTCAAAGATTCAGGGCGTAAAAGAGGAAGTGTATGTTAACTGCGATGAAGGAAGGGTGCGTCGGCCTCTCATAGTTGTCGAAGACGGTATGCCCAAGCTGCAAAATGAGCATATCGAAAAACTTCGTTCTGGAGAATGGACGTGGGATGATTTCGTGAGACGAGGCATCATTGAGAACCTTGATGCTGAAGAGGAAGAAAATGTGCTGGTCGCTTTAAGTCCCGAAGAAGCCACATCTAAGAACACGCATGTAGAGACCGCACCATACACAATCCTTGGGATATGCGCCTCCCTCATCCCCTATGCAGAACACAACCAGTCACCGCGCAATTCTTATGAGGCAGCCATGGCAAAGCAAGCCCTCGGAATATACACCACAAACTTCCTCTACCGGGCTGACGCCCGTTCTCACCTTCTACACTACCCACAGACGCCTGTAGTTAAGACGAAGCCTATGGAGATAGTAGGATATAATCTCAGGCCTTCTGGGCAAAACTGTGTCGTTGCGGTCATATCGTTTGAAGGATACAATATGGAGGACGCCTTGATCTTCAATAAGGCTTCCGTCGAACGTGGTTTGCTCCGTTCCACATTCTACAGAATTTACAGTGCAGAATGCCGTCAATACCTAGGCGGACTAAGAGACCGATTCGCCGCACCAGAATCAGGCATTCGCGGTTACAGGGGTGAACAATACTACCGCTTCCTTGGGGCCGATGGAATAATTAGTCTGGAATCCGAAGTGGAAGGTGGCGACGTTCTTATTGGAAGAACGAGTCCACCTCGATTCCTTGAAGAGTACAAGGAGTTCGAGGTCAAGGGCCCAACGATGAGAGACACCTCAGTCGACGTAAGGCATGCTGAAGCTGGCATAGTAAACGACGTCTTTGTCACACAGAGTGATGAAGGAAGCAAACTAGTAAAGGTTAGGATGCGTAATCAAAGGGTTCCTGAGCTTGGTGACAAATTTGCTTCTCGTCATGGTCAGAAGGGTGTAGTGGGATTGATCGTACCGCAAGAAGATATGCCGTTCAGCACAGACGGTGTTGTTCCCGACATCATAATCAACCCCCATGCAATCCCTTCAAGAATGACTATTGGACAGTTCCTGGAATCGATGGCTGGAAAAGTTGCTGCGGCTAGAGGAAGAGCCGCTGATGGAACACCCTTTATCAGCGAAAACCCGGAAGCCCTCAAAAGAGCGTTGATAGAACTAGGCTTGAGCCACACAGGTCGAGATGTCCTTTACAACGGCATCACAGGTGAAAAGTTTGTTGCCGACATTTTCATGGGCGTAGTGTACTATCAGAAGCTCCATCACATGGTAACGGACAAAATTCACGC
>CAYGBA010000006.1:0-32763 GCA_964347995.1 uncultured Candidatus Bathyarchaeia archaeon
TGTGATAGTCAATTTTCATGCTTTTTCCTCGCTACTTTTCTTCAGGGAGCGTTCTTGGTGATATTTCGTGGACTAGGTTTGTTCTCAGAAGTCTCTTCGCTTCTTCCGTGTCTTTTGTTTGTCCAAAAATCCACATTAGCTTCACTAGGGCGGTTTCTGGAAGCATATCATCAAGGGGGATCATTCCCATCGCTAGCAGATCGCGGCCTTGATCATAGACGTTCATGTCTATTCGTCCCCAGATGCACTGGGATGTCATGGCGACTACCACATCTACCTTAACGGCGTTTCTGATTGCCGAGAAGATATAGCTGCCTACGTGGCCCAGTCCTGTTCCTTCAAGAATGACACCTTTGTAATCGTTATCGATGTACCATTCGATACTTTTGGGGTCTAATCCGGGATGAAACTTTACCAGCGCTACTTTGTCGTCAAAATCAGGTTTCAAAGCAAGTTTCCGGTTTGGGTCCCGCTTCTCGTAGTCTTGAACCAACATTGTGATTTTTTCGTCTTCCACTCTGGCCAAGGGTTTGGTGTTTATTGATTTGAAAGTGTCTCTGCGGCTTGTGTGGCACTTTCTCACTTTTGTTCCCCTATGAAACGCTATGGGCCTGTCTGAGACTGTTTCATGCATGGCAACAGCCACCTCAGCGAAGGGTGCCTCGGCAGCTGCCCTAGCCGCGCCTACGAGGTTGGTTGCTGCATCAGAGCTCGGGCGGTCTGCTGACCTCTGGGAACCCACGATTATGACGGGCACAGGTAAGTCCTGTAGTGCGAAGCTTAGCGCCGCGGCTGTGTATCCCAAGGTGTCGGTTCCGTGTGCAACCACAACTCCAGCAGCGCCTTCTTTGATCTCTTCAGCTACAGCTTTTGCCGTCTCTGACCAGTGTTTTGGGGTTATGTTTTCGCTGAAGAGGCTGAAGAGGATTTTTGCATCTACCCTAGCTATTTCTGAGAGCTCTGGGACGACGCTATAGAGGTCGCTCGCTGAGAGAGCTGGTCGTACCGCGCCTGTTCTGTAGTCAACTCGACTGGCTATTGTTCCGCCTGTGCTTATCACCGAAACCTTGGGTAGACTGGACTTCTGTTTGGGGAGTGGTGGAGGTTTGAATGTTGGTTTGGTTCCTTCGCCGATTTTTTCTATTTGTGCTGTTGGAGTGATGTGGATGCCGATGTTGTATCCGCTTTTTATCTTGATCACAACGTGTTTTTCGTCGCCGTATTCGGATCTGGGGATTAGGATGCCTTCGTAAGTTTCTTTGTCTTTTGTTATGCGTATTATGTCTCCGATTTCGGCTCCGGCTTTCTTGAGGATCTGTAACGCTCTGCCCTTGTAGCCTGGAAACTCTTTGCTCAAGTTTCATCTCTCCAACATCTTCGAAATGTAGGGTCCATCATCATCGTATCCAAGCCGCTTGTAATACTGCTTTGCCCCGAGCCCGCTTAAAACAACTATCTTTCTCCTGTCGTAATCCTCAGAAGACAACTGCTCAGCCTTTGACAACAGGGTTTCCCCGTAGCCTCTGTGTTGCCAAGCCTTAGTTGAGCGCTCTCCAACAGGGACTAAAGGACCATAAACGTGAAGTTCACGAACTATCGAAGTTGTGTCCGGATTGATCTCGGGCCTGTGAGCCTTTTCCGATGGAATGCGTAATCTGAGATAGCCTGTGAGGATATGTTTGACTGTATCTTCTGCTGAGATGAAGATATCGTTGCCCTCTGCTGCCTCCTCTTTGGCGATAAGAATCTCAACCTCGTCTAGATTGGGCTTTATGTTGTCCTTCAGCCATCGGTGTCCCACTTCGCGGCATCTTATGCAACGACACTGCAACCCTCGCGCCCTCAGTTTACTCAAAACAAGCTGTCGAAGGTTACTTCGGTCCACCCCAGCTTCGATCAAAGGAGCTGGGATGTCTCTCTGAACCCGCATTATCCTAACCCAAGGAGGAATCATTTTCTTCACCTTAAGAATAAGCTCTGCAGCCTCTTCAGTTGTGTACGGTTCATACTTTTCATTCCTCCACCACTCATATACCCTCGTCCCCTTGAGAACAAGACATGGATATATCTTCAACATATCCGGCTTGAAGGCTGGATTGGTAAAAATGCTTTCAAATCCTTTTAGGTCTCGCTCATAGTTTGACCCAGGCAAGCCAGGCATTAGATGATAACAAACTTTTAAACCAGCATCTTTTAGTATGCGAGTGGCTTCTACGACATCTTCAACGTTGTGTCCACGATCGACAAGCTCATAGATGTCGTCGTATACATTTTGGACGCCCAGCTCCACCTTGGTCACGCCCATGGACAACATATGATCTACGTGTCCCTCCTTAGCCCAGTCGGGACGCGTCTCCACGGTGATTCCAATGTTGTGAACACGACTATTCTCGGTGCATCTTTTCGCTTCTGCCAAAGACTCGGTTTTCTCAATGGTTAATGCGTCTAGACACCGCTTCGTGAAATTTTCCTGATAATGTAATGGCATGGCTGGAAAGGTTCCACCCATCACAATGATCTCCACTTTGTCAATGGTATGCCCGATTGCTTTCAGTTGCTCGATACGCCGCTTAACCTGCTTATATGGATCAAATTCATTTTGAACACCTCTCATCGCAGCCGGCTCATGGCCCGTATAGCTCTGGGGAGACCCATAAGGGGGCCCGCCAGGACAATATGCACACGGATTTTCCTTTGGACAAGACCACGGCTTTGTCATTACCGCAACCACGGTGATGCCTGAAATTGTGCGCACTTTTTTTCGTTGCAGGACAGGAAGCAGCTTGCTTCTTTCGTTAGATTTCAGGTGACTTATCAGCTGAGAGTTTGAAGGAACACAATTGAGGGAGTATTTGCCAGCGACCCTAAGCTTAGCTGGATTAACATCCTCTCTGGTCGGGTTAGGGATTTCCTTTAGGGATTCAATGATCTCTCTGCAGACGGCTACACTCATCAAGACCCATCTACAGTATATTTGACCTTTTAGATAAACCTATAAATGAAAACTATAGACCTTGCGCCTCATTTTCGTTGTTCAAAACTTGAACAAAATAAACGTACATAAACTATCTTTTCCTTCTAGAGGATGCTAGGTGTATCTCTGTCTTTCAACATATCCGCATTCTCATAGACCATTCTCCCCTCTACGAAAGTCATCTCAACCACAATGTCTTTAATCTTATCTGGCGGAACCTTTCGGGGATCATGGGAGAGAACCACAAGGTCAGCCAGCTTACCAACCTCAATTGAGCCTTTGGCATCCTCCTCAAAAGAGGCGAAGGCCGCATCAATAGTATACATACGCAAAGCCTCATAAACGCTGATCTGCTCCTCCAGAAAAGATTTCCTCGAAACGGCTGCCCAGATGCCCAACAATGGATTTATGGGCTCCACCGGACAGTCCGAGCCGCCAGCAATCTGAACACCCTCCTGAATAAGGGTCTTGAAGGGATAGGCCCATCTGGCTCTCTTCGGTCCCAAACGATCGGCAACCCAGAAATCTGAGACGACAAAGTGAGGCTGCACGGAGGCTATGACCCCCAACTTTTTCATGTGTTTAATCAGTTTTTTATTCAAAACGGAAGCATGTTCTACGCGGTGGCGATGATCTTTCCTAGGCTGTATCTTCAAAGCCTTTTCAAGGTCAGTTAACACCGCTTCTATCGCTCGGTCACCGATTGCGTGGACAGCTAGCTGAAGACGCGCCTTATGAGTTTTCAAAATGAGTTCTTCCAATTTCTCCTTGCTATGAATCATCATCCCTCTTGTCGAAGAATCATCAATGTACGACTTATGCAAGGCTGCGGTGCGAGCGCCCAGAGAACCATCGGCAAAAATCTTCACACCTCCAATTCTCACCATGTCGTCACCGAAGCTCGTGGACAAGCCCAAGCCAACCAAATGGTCGAAAAGTTCCACAGGAATCAGTATGTAAACTCTCAAAGGAAGTTCCTTCTGGGCACGAAGCTTTTGTATAGTGCGGATTTCGACCTCTGAATTGATAATCCAGTGGACGCTTGTTAATCCGGCCTCCACAGCTTTCTGGCATGCCAAGCGACAGGCTTTCATGAGCTGATGCTCGCTGGGCTTAGATATTATCCTATGCACTAGATCCATGGCGTTTTCGCGCAAAATTCCTGTAGGCTCACCGGTTTTTGAGTCCTTGTCGATTTTTCCTCCAGATGGTGGAGTTGTTTCTGCGGTTATGCCTGCTTTTTCTAGGGTTCTGGTATTCACGACGCATACGTGACCGCACACACGGGTAAAGACTACAGGATTGTTTGGTGAGAGCTCATCTAGGTCCCATCTTGTTGGATACCGTTTCTCCTTTAGGCGGTCTTGATCCCATCCGCGACCTAGAATCCATTCCTCTTCTTCCGCCTTTTCTACGCGTTCTTTCAGTTTGTCCTGCATCTCTTTGATGGATTGGACGCCTCTCAGGCTGATTTCGGTTAGCGTTTTTCCGAATCCTGCCATGTGGATGTGGGTGTCTATGAGGCCTGGTATAACGGTTTTTCTGTTCAGATCGACTACCTTTGTGCTTTTTTTGATCAAAGATTCAATCTCTGCGTTTTCGCCAACCTTAATTATTCTGCTATTTTTGATGGCTACTGCCTGGGCTTGGGGTCTGGATGGGTTTATGGTTATGATGTTTCCGTTAATTAGAGCTAGATCTGCCTGCATTTAGGTCACTTTGAGGTATAGGCGTCTATAAAAATTATTCCTTATGTATTGCTATGAGAATGATTTTGAGAAGTAGTCTAGGTTAGCGGCGGCGTCTACGTTGTCCTAGTTTCCAGCTTTGTCCTGGACGCCTTTGGAGGATTATTCTCTTTTCGTAGTTTCGACGACGACTTACTCTGGGCATCTTGCTTCTTCTGGTTTTGCCTTCGATGCCCATTTTTGCTGTCTGCTGTCTTACTTTTCCTGCTTTTGATAGTGATCCGTGTGTTGGCATCTTCGGTCATCTTAGTACTTCGAATGATTGTTTTTAAGTGTTGTGTGTATGAGCATCCCCTGATTCGGATCTCAAATACGTTTCAATTATATGATAGTTACTCATTATACACTCGCATCGATACGATGGCCTACGGTGGACATTGTGGAGGAAGAAGTCTCCCGCTACCACACGTTACTCCGTGACCCCAACCGCAGAAAAATAATTGAAATCCTAGGCCAACAAGAGAAAATAGGCTTCAAGGAACTGCGACTGACGCTAGACCTAGGCGTCGGCACAGTCTACTACCACCTTGATATGCTCTCTAACTTCTTGACTCAAGACAAACAGAAGAAGTATATGTTGAACGACCGTGGTCGTCTCCTATACAAGGCATTAAGGGACAAGAGCCTGCCGCCTGCGTTAGACTTTGGTGAAGCCTTGGGTCACCGCTTTGGGCGCTACCTCTTCTTGTCTCCAGTCTTCACACGTACAACTCAACCCATAATCCTCTTGCCTGTCGCGCTCCTCATCCTCGTCTTGGGTGCTTTTGGTTCAGCTCTTGCTGACCTCGACCCCGCGCTCTTCTTCTATTTTCCCTACACCGCCTATGAATTCGAAGCGATAATAGCGCTGTTCTTCTTCAGTTGGATAGGTCTCTTCCTATTTTCCGATGTTACTATTTCATTAGTGTATAAGCGAACCGGAAACGAGTTGCAGTTATTTACTTGTCTAGGAATTGCCGCCTTTCCACTTGCTTTATTTCCATACGTTACATTGTTCATCTCTCATGAATCTGCCCGATATCTCTTGTTGTTATTTCAAGTTTGGACTCTCTTACTCATCTCGTCCGCGTTCTGCTTTGGAAAGGGCATACGATTGGACAAATCTGTCTTAGTTAGCATGACAATGCTCTATCTCAACATTATGTCGCTAATGATTTTGGGCCGCTTTCCATAAAGTCTGAGTCTTATCCGCTCTATTTTTCGATGCATTAGTTACGGTCTTGAACTTCCTCAGTGCTTCTCTGTTAATGCGAAACCAAGATACAAAACCAATTTGAAGCCCAAGAAGTGTAGACCCTTGCACCAATTATAGTAGAGATCCTTGGCTGATGTTCTGCGGTTTCTTGCACAAGTCATAAAAGCCGATGCCTCGATACTGTTGAAGCGAAATTGGCAAGTGATGCAATTTGAGAAGAAGGTTTGTGTCTGTCCTGAGTTTGTCTTTGTTGTTGGCTTCCTTACTATCTTTAGGATTCAACCCGGTTGAGGTGGCGGCGGATGATGGCTTAGATGTGTCGAAAGTCTATGGAGTGAAGATTCTGTGGAATAGTTCTATGAACGTAAATGATGTTGCGGTGTCAAAAGACGGCAACTATATAGTTGCTGTGAACAGTACCGGCTTATACTATTTTTCATTCAACAGTTCAGATCCAATGTGGTGGTACTTGTCAGGCAAAGGGGAGTATTTCTATTCTGTTGTCATATCTGCTGACGGCGAATATGTAGCTGCTGGCACATCCCTTGGGCATGTATATTATTTTGACGATTGCAGAGGGGAAACCGGTGAGAGATTTCATCCTACGTGGGCAAGTAGAGATTTGTGGGGAGCCGTCGAGAGGGGGACGTTGGATATGTCGCGTGATGGCGAATACGTTGTTGTGGGTGGAACTGGGATAGGCTTGTACTATTTTGCTGGATGCCGCGGAAGATGGGGCTCTGAGGAGGAGCCAACTTGGTCCAATATTTTCGGAATAAATGACTTTCTCACGGTGCATATGTCCTCAGATGGTATGTATGTGGCGGCAGGAGGCAGAAACGAGACATGGAACGGATTCGTCATGTTTTATGAAGATGCGAATGTTTTTCCATACCCCACTGAACCCGCTTGGGTTTCTTGGGGGCTCTTCGATCCGATAATAGATCTGGCAGTTTCTGATGATGGTTATGGTGTTGTCGCAGTAAGCTTGACAACTATTTATACACTTTACTATTGGGCAGATGCCACAACACTTACGGAGAACCCCAATCCTACATGGACGGATGAGGCAGCCTTCAACTGTGTGGATATGAGTGCAGATGGCGATGAAGTTGTAGCCGGTACAGCTCCTTTGTTCCCTTGTGGTTTGCACTTCTGGAGTAGAGCAAGAAATCGTTCTGGAATTGATCAAGAAGAGGACTGGACTGAGCGTGAAGGGGAGGTCATTCTTGATTTAGCCGTGAGCGATAACGGTGATTTAGTAGCTGCTACAACTCAGATTGGAATTGCCTCTGATTACAAGGCTTGTTTCTACAAAGGCGATGGTAGCATGATAGCTGAAATTGACTTGCCTCGCTTCAGCCCTTTAGTTTCCATGTCAGGAGACGGGCGCATAGTAGCGATTGGAGACATGGGTCCTCTCACCCTTCATGTGTTCGAGGTTTTGGACGATCTGACTCCGCCCTTGATAGAAAATGTGTATCAACAGCCGAATCCAGACAGTGTCTATCCTGACGATGAGGTTGCGGTTTATGCTAACGTCTCTGATAGTGAAAGCGGAGTAGAAACGGTGTTTCTCAACTATACTAGTGGCAACGGAACGTGGATAACTGTTAATATGACAAATTTGGAAGAAAATGCTTGGAGCGGTACTATACTTGCGTATGAACATTGTACTTGGATAAACTACACCATAGTAGCTGAGGATAAAGTTGGCCACATCAGAACTAGTCAACACGTATATCAATATCACGTAATCCCAGAGTTTCCATCATTCCTTGTCTTACCACTGTTCATGATACCAACACTACTGGTGATCATATTCTACAGAAGAAAACATTCTATGTAGCTAGGTATGAATCGCCGTTTCTCCCAAATAGGATTCTTCAACGATTGAAGTTTAAGTCTGGGAACAGGAAATCTAACAGCGAGGTTCGAGTTTTCTCGAACCCTTCTAGCTCGTAGTTCTATTTTTCTCGAAGCGATTCTCTTAAAAGAAGCCGTTTCCAAGTTATTTTCGGTGAAAGACCGTGAAAATGAGGATAAAACGAACATTGGCTCTAGTTTTGGCAGCTTTCTTAGCGTTGGGTATGGTTGCGACATTGAGCTCTGCGGTGAATGCAGACGATGAAAATGGAAATGGCGATGAAGGCTGGCCGGTGGAACCGAGAATAGAGGGCGTATGGTACAAGTTTGAAACGCCCTTGGTAACTCTGCTTTTCCCCGCAGGTGGGAAGAAACCAGTATTCATATGGTGGTACACAAACGACTCGAGCGAAGTATATGTAGTGAAATTCAAGGGTGTGATGGAATACCTATCGTTTGATGCACCGTATTATCTTAGGCGCTATAATGCCGATGACCTAACCATCATGGAGCGATTGAGGATAAGATTCATCGAACCTAAGATGAACCAATTGCAACAACATCTGCGAGCAAGAATCCAGAATAGACTAGCGTATCTGCAGCAGTGGATGGCGGCTTTGTTCGGTTTGCATCCGCCCTATTTGCCATTCAGCGCTTGTTCTTGGGAGCTTGACGGACCCGCGCTCGTGGTCAAAGAGGAGGTCTCCTATTGGGCTTTCAATTTTACATTGGAAGACGTACGGATGGGCGCATTTGACTTCGCTGAAGACAACATACAGATTAGATGCAGATTCTATAATACTTCGGCCACAGAAGTAATCGACGACGACCACAATTATACGGTTGCGGCTGGACAACTGAAATTCGACTTGATCGTGAAGAATTGGGAATGGAATCTGGACAAGATTACGCCTTTCTTTGAAGAACTCGTAGATGAGTATGCCATCGAGATACCGCCACATAAAACCGGTCTGGCCCTATGGATGAACCTTGCTTCAATAAGAATCGAAGACTTAGACTATGTTGAAAATGAGCTACAGAACCAAGAGCAAAACCTTGTTGAAGCTAGGTCTCAGATGGCGGGCGCCATGATACGTGACCAATACTACGGAGTTGGTAAAAACGAAACTGCCTTGGGAGAAGATGAGAAGCCGATTCCGTTGATGGACCAGCTAAGGGAACGTGCTAGGATTCGTTTCGCACGAAGAGAAGGGACGATGGCAGGATTCCTTGAGTTCGTGCCATGGGCAAGGCTTCTGAACGAAACAGGGGACACCGTGCGCTACGTCAATGTTACCGCGTCTTATATCGCCGCAGGCGGACACATGAGACTCTTCCTTTGCTATCCCTACTTCGGCAACAAAACCTTGGAACACGATCCTACGATTGGCTTAGCCTCGGCTCTGCTGCCTCCGACGTTAGTAACGCCCGAACTGCTTGGAGCACTGCTGATAGCAACTGGTGCTATTGTAACTGCCGTGGCTATCTTCAAATGGAAGAAGAAGACGATAAACGTCGTGGGCGTTCGATAAGCCCCTCTCTTTTTTCTTTTTGGAGTGTGAGATTATTTTAGTCATCACTATGAACAGTTTGCTTTTCGGCATGTGATTATGTGATCTTTCGTCTTTGCCGTAGTTTTTAGGATTGTGATCTTCAGTTTGGCTTTTTTGAGGAGTTCTGTTATAGCCTTTTGAGTGATTTTCTTCTTGAGTGTTGTTAGGCCTATCGTGGCTTCTGGTCTGGTTATTCTTTCTATTTCTCTGAGTGTGTCTATTGGATTTGGTATGTTTTGGAGTAAGGTTATGGCAAATAAGGCGTGGAAAGTTTGGTTCTTCAAGGGTGTGTGGTCAGCGTCGGCTTGAATAAGGGCAATGTTGAGGTATTGTTTTGCACGTTTTTTTGCTTGTTTTAGGAGTTTTTTGGAGATGTCGATGGCGATGAGGAGTCGGGTTTTGTCGGCTATGTGTGGAAAGAGGAGGCCCGTTCCGCAGCCGATATCGAGCGCTATGTCGTTCTCTTCCAGAACTATGTTACGTAAGGCGGCTTCCATTTTTGCGTTTTGTTCCTCAGCATACTGAGCGTCATAGCCACCAGCGGTTTGGTCGTAATGGAGCATGACCTCGCGTTTTTTCTGCCATTCACCCATATTTGTTCAGAATTCTTATCTTGTTGTTTACTTGTAAAGGTTGTTGGGAGTTAGAGTGCCTAAGAAGCAGGACCTTGTGGTTCTAGAGAACCCAGGGATTGAAGAGGCTGGAGAAGTTGTTGGGCAGGCGCTTTCTGGAAAAAAGGTTCTGCTGATCCTCGGAAACTGCTGGGTTCACTACAAGGGAAGGGCCAGTTCAAAGTTGGAGCCTGGTGAACGGGTTGTAATGATCAAAGAAGACGGTTCAGTCCTAGTTCATAGGCCTACTGGTTATGAGCCTGTGAATTGGCAGCCGCCGGGATGCCTTTTTCAGACTAGTGTTGATGGCGATGTCTTGCAGATTAAAGCCGTTCGAAGAAAGCCTTCCGAGTCTGTCAGGCTGTTCTTCGACCGTATATTCCTAGTTTCTACTCTGAGTTTGGTTGACGCTGGAAGTTTCTCGTTGTACGCGAGTGAGGAAGACATGCAGAGAGCAATCGTAACGGAGCCTTCACTTCTGGAGCCTGATTTTGCGCCTATAACCTACGAGAAGAAGGTTGAGCCTGGATTTATCGATGTTTATGGAATCGATCGAGATGGCAAGTTTGTGGTGGTTGAGATCAAGCGGAGGACTGCTGGACGGCAAGCCGCCTTACAGCTGGCCCGATATGTTGACTCTATAAAGGACATGGTTAATCGTGAGGTGCGCGGGATTCTGGTGGCACCGCGTCTCGGGAAGGGGATTCAGAGGCTACTCGCAACTCTAAAGCTGGAATACAAATCCTTGAGCCCAAAGAAATGCGCCAAAGTGCTGAGCCGTTCTGAGACCAAGAAGCTAGCCGATTTTTTCAAGGAAGATGAAGAAAAACTCTAGAAGAATCCTCTAGAACTCAGGAGACATCAGCGTAATTGGCTTCTTTTTGCGTTTGTCGCAGAGACTCCAAAGAATGTCGGGATTGCGGCTTCTGCACAGAGCATTTTGTTTGTCCAGGCGTTGGCAAGCCAAGCATAGAGCGGTTTGAGACGGCCTGTGTGGACTGTGGCGTATGTCTCATGGCTTGTCCCTACAAAGCTGTTCAGCGAATAAGGGACACCGTTCCTCGGAAGCAAGTCAAGATCAACATCTACGGCACCGAGTTTGCCGTACCCGAGCGGATCACCATAAAACGGGTGCTTGAACTGCTCGGTCTAGAATTCAGCAGATTTCCCAAAAGTAGCTCGATCTTCGCTCCGTGCGAGACCGGCGGCTGCTTCGCCTGTGCTACGATCATCGACGGAGAAGTCAAGCCCTCGTGTGTCACGCCTGTGCGGGACGGCATGAGTATCAGCCTTGAACTGCCCGAAGGCTACATCCCGCTAAGGCGGGTCTCCAGTTTCATGCCCCACCCTGTTGGCGGGGTCGGCACGCCATGGTGGGTGAAAAAGAGTAGCCAGCGCTTCGTTGAGGTTGCCTGTTTCACTCATGGCTGTAATCTCCGTTGTCATCAATGCCAAAACTACACCGTGACCTATGATAATGTGGCTGAGGCCTTGACGCCGCTCGAAGCAGCAGCCGTCCTAACGGCTGAAAGGAACAAGTATTGTGTGAATCGGATGGCCATCTCTGGCGGAGAGCCCACACTGAACAAGGCGTGGCTGATAAGATTCTTTCAAGAACTCAAACGACTCAATCCCGACTCTGAGGCAAGGCTGCACTTGGACACAAATGCGACTGTACTGACTCCGGAGCATATGGAAAGGCTTGTGGAAGCTGGGGTCACCGATATCGGACCCGACCTGAAAGGCCTCAGAACAGAGACATTCATGAAAATCACGGGCATAACTGATAGAGGTCTCGCTGATCGCTATTTGAAGAATGCTTGGTCAATCACGGAGCACATTATTGAAAACTACCATCCTGATCAGCTTTTTGTAGGACTAGGCATCCCTTACAACAAATACTTGATCACTCTGGATGAAATTCGAGAGATGGGTGAGAGGATGGCTGCCATAAACCCGGATGTGCAGGTGTGCCTTCTCGACTATTTCCCGAGCTTCCGCAGACAAGACATAAATCGACCAACCGTTGCTGAGATGCGGAAGGCGCGGGAAGCTCTTCTAAAGGCAGGACTGACAACCGCACTGGCCCAAACAACAATAGGACACCTCGGCCCCTAACAATAGAATGGCGCTTTCCAATTTTTCATATTTTTAGTTCGTAAAGAAGAAAATAACATAAGTATGCATCAAACAAAAGGTGTAAGCAGTGAGACAAAAATGTCAGCTCACCTGAAGAGGGGATTAATCGTCTGGATACTGGGTTTCCTGACTTTCCTAGCAGCCATAAACACACTCTACGCTGTGATTCTTGGAATAGAAAGAGACGCCGGAGAACCGGTCAACCCATACCTCGTAAGGTATGTAATACCAGACATACCCTTACATTATTACTTCTGGGGTTCTGTTGTAGCCACATGTGCGTTGCTAGCCGTGACCAGCGTATTTGCCTTCCGAAGACTGCCGGACAAACATCTGTTCTGGAAAATTGACAATCTAGAGAAGGGCATTGCAGATAATGCAGAAACCATGAGAGTCACACAGAGGAGCCTCCTCATAGACCTAGCAGACGGCAGGAAAGCCCGAGAAGAACTCGTCAGCAAAGTTGACACATCCCTCGCAGACACGAGAAAAGAAACGCTCTCCAAGCTGGAGAAGCATGAGGAAGCGAT
Source organism: uncultured Candidatus Bathyarchaeia archaeon (assembly GCA_964347995.1). Taxonomy (GTDB): domain Archaea; phylum Thermoproteota; class Bathyarchaeia; order Bathyarchaeales; family Bathyarchaeaceae. The sequence goes on from CAYGBA010000006.1 coordinate 12,617, forward strand.
ACAAGGGATGAGCAAGGACGTCCAAAGAACCACGAGACAAATGGCGAGTCGGATAGAACAGGAACACAGCAAAGCGATAGAGCAAATGAACATGACCGTAGAAAAAGCTGTGAAAAAACAGGCAGCCCAGATAAAAGCAATGACAAAAAGAGTTGAGAAACTTGAGCAAAAGCTACTTCCGCAGCCGAGATTGACAAGCCAGAACAAACCAGAAGCCTTAAAGGGGATAGGCCGACAACTGGGAAAGGAACTAAAAGCCCTAGGAATAACCACCGTTGCTGATTTGATCACAGCTGATTCGAGAACCCTAGCGAAGGAAACACGTGCAACAAGAGACATGATAAAGCACCTGCAGACAACAGCTCAGTTATTGATGATACCAGGCATAGAAGAGAATCACGCAGAACTCCTAGAAGAAGCTGGAATCGCAACCAGAACAGACCTAGCCCGCCAAGAACCCATTCAGCTAAACCAAAAACTGCAACCAATAGTCAAAACCTACATAGAACAGAAAAAACTGACAGCGCGCAAAAAGCCGACAATCGAAGAAATATCCTCCTGGATAAAACAGGCAAAAATCTAAAACAACCCCGTTCTTCGTCCCCCATAAAAAGCCCAAAAAGAGTGACTACTGAATGAAAATTCTATTCGTCTGTACAGGCAACTCTTTCAGCAACATACTTGAGAGAAATCCAATCGACATCATAGATTCTCTTGAGATCGACCATTAGTGGACCGATCATGTTCTATTTGGTGTAACAGAACATTAGAGTGCCGTTACATTTTATATACAAATGTCAATGTTCAAGGTCAAAAAGATTGATGTGCATGCATAAATCTTTGCGTTTCTAAAGTGTTGCCTGTTTCCTCATATAGTCGAGGGTAAGAAAGAGCGGGGATTCGGTAACAACTAGAATCAAAAGAATGTTAAATGCATTATAATTTAGTCAAAAATTCAAGCGGAACGGTGTTACTAATATGCTTTTAGAATCTCCGAGAGAGTTAGAGCTAGCTGTTCACAACCATTTCAGAGGTTCATGGATATTCTGCCACCATTTCGAAAGCAGAATTATGCCGATGACGGCAAGAACAAAGATGAAAAATGCAATCAAGAGTCTGTGCCTTTTTATCTTGGCTTTCAAACTGACATCCTCAAACTGCCTTTCACAGTCTTCGCAGAGGCACATCTCACGCTTGAACACCCCATCTTTGGTTCTGAACTTGCCTAAGACACCTTCTTTCTTTCCGCAGTTCTCACACTTCATGTTATTGTCTCCATTCTATGATGATGGTTGAAAGGCTATGAAGGCTCTGTCCATGATTGTTCATCTCTCTTTCTCATGAATAATCCAATCCCGACCTTCTTTGTGTGCATAGAACATTGCCCACCAGATATCATGAGCCTCTTTAGTCCGTTTCTTTATGCCTCGCTCTAAAATTTGTTACGTGTATCTTGAATAATCGGTAATTCGCTTCTGGAAGAGAGCGTCCTGTAGCAGATTACTGTGCTGTATCCAGCATTCCATCGGGATTTCAAATCTGCTGGCTATTCTAGTTAGAGCCTCCTCCAAAGTGTCATATTTCAACGGCTTCCGTTTCATGGCGTTTCTAACGTTCTCCCGAACCTGCCAAACCCCGACCGGCATGATGTAGCCCGGATGTGCCTCACGGAGCACGACCACACCGGCTTGCCTCCTCTCCTTTGTAAGCAATTCGCCAACCGCCAGACGCGCCGCATAATAACAACCTCCGATCTTTGCGTACTTCGTTCTCCCTTCGTAGCCTTCCCAATCAGAGAACATGATCGTGTGGCGACCGCTCGGATTCCATATGGTTCCAGGGTACCATGCTTCCATGGCCTCATAGCTCCAGGCGCTGGGATTCATCAACACTTCAAATCTGTTATCCAGATACTGAGATTCATAAACGCGGTACTCGTTAATTTCTGGATACAACTTGATCTGGTTGATTTGGTCTTTTGAAATTGTGCTGTCCACCGCGGTTATACTCCAACGCGTCGGAACCAGACGCCTATTATCCTTCAAACCAAATGCTCCGACACTGAATGCTCTCTGAATCTTCGAAACTAAAACTCCCTTGTTATACAATGTAGTAACCGCACCGGCTGCCTTCAGATCCGTGTCTCCATAGGCTTTCTCTATCTGGTGATTCCAACGAGACGACACAACATCTAGATCCCGCATAATCGCCGAGGGACCAAACGGCTGAACTGCGTCATCCAAAACGAAGCTTCTTCTCGGCCTCTTCTTCAGCGTCAACTCAACATCCACCGCGCTCTCAGACAAGGCAAGCTCACGAGTTCTCTCCATGATCCGACCCGACTCCTCAAACTTCTTCACGTGAACCCTGTGCTTCCCGCGAACCAGCATCGATCTGAAGCCCACGATCTCATCGATTGACTTCCCGAACCACAGCTCGGGTAAGTCGTATAGACTTGTGTCTTCATGTACTGGCGGGACTAACGGACCGGCGTACACGTATGGGTAGCCAATGCGACCCACGAAAACACTTGGCGGAGAAGCGCCGTCAATGTCCTTGCCTCGGATCAAAGGCACAGTCTTGAAGTAGTACTTTAGGCGGACAACCAGAGGGCAACGAGTTTTTCCACACAGAAATTTTCCACCCTTACAGGCTACACATAGACTCTTCCCCCAAGCCACACCCGAAGCCTCCGCTTTCAAAAAATCTGCACTATAGTCTAGATCTGTGGTGATGCTGGGGTCCTTAATGAGGTTTAGAATCCACCTACTATCTTTGCTGACTTTCTTCGGTTTAGGCTTTCCTAAGGCTTTAATTAGCTTGCCTTGTCTCTTCATGTTTTTGCGTCCGCCAAGGTTCCTTAGTAATTTTGATTACTTGCCTAAAAGGACTTTTTGTATGAACATCAATAAAACTGAATGAGGCTTCTCTAGCCGTTTCCAATAATCATCGCGCTAGACCAAGCTGGACAATTATTATCTGAAGAATTGCCAGAGGTAACAGGTATTTCCACGCTCCTGCAATCATCTGATCGATGCGGAATCTGGCGAAGAGCGCCCGCAAGGTGGTTAGAAGTATAACTGCACAGGTTGTCTTTAGGAGGAAAAACACAATCGGCGGAATCATCCATACGCCGTTTGGACCCCCCAGAAACAAGGATGTGATGAGTGAAGCCGCCAACAGAAGTTCCACATCTTTGCCAAGCCTGATCAAAGCCAGCTTTGGACCTCCAAACTCAGTCATCCACCCCGCTACAATCTCAGTTTCGGCTTCAGGAATGTCAAAAGGAATCCATTCCAATTCGGCGAGTAGGCAGAAAACGAAGATGGCAAAGCCGAGAGGCTGAAGCCAGATGAACCAAGCTGTATTTGAGGCTTGCCACCCAGCAATTCCACTAATCGATAAGGTTTTGGCGACAATTGCCGGACCAACCATGACGAGGCACATGGGAATCTCATATCCAAGCAACTGAAAACCAGCGCGTATGCCACCAACTGAGCTGAATCTGCTGACGGAACTCCAACCGGCAATGAAAACCGTGACTGCTACCAGAGTAAACAAGAACATCAGAAAAATCAGGTCGCCCTCGAAGCTGATGACGGCGGTTAGATCCGCTATCGGTATGAGGAATAGCGCTAGGAGAGGCAAAGACAGTAAGAAAATCGGCGCACTATAAAACATAAACTTGTCAGCCACCTTAGGTATAATATCCTCCTTCGAGAGCAACTTGACAAAGTCGGCTAGGGGCTGAAGTATCCCCGAGGGACCCGTGTAGAGTGGTCCATATCTGTTTTGGAGCTTGGCAAAGAACTTCCGATCCACCCACTCATAAAAGAAGGCCAAGGCTATGAGAAAAAGGAAACCCGGAAACAGAAGAATCTCTAGGAACGCACCTATCTCTTCCCATACCATCTAGTGACATGTCCTCCTCCATTTAGGTTGCGCGGGCGTGACCACCATTTTGTCCTCGCCACCACAACGGAAGCAAAATAAGAACCGCCATCAAAACCACCGCTGCGTACACGACAGGAAAAACACCCGGTGTAACCAACGATGTAGCAAGGATAAACGCGACGATGTCGAAGATCATGAAATAAACGGCGTAGACTAGAAACCTTTCAGCATCAACCTGAAGCTTGCGCGCGGGTAGGTCCTCGCCGCAGGCGTATGGGGAAAATTTGTCTGTGCTCTCTTCACCTCTCGCTCCAACTCTTCTTCCAACTAGATAGAGAAACAGTGCGATGAGCAGCGATAGGAAAAAGATGAAGGGCAAGGAAATTAATGGATCGATCTGCATCCACTTCACTCCATTTTCTTGGTGCTTTAGTTCTTATAACTCCGACTTCTTACTTTTATGGTGTTTGGGTTTCCAGTTGTTGAAGTTGTATCATCCATCCAAGCTTAATCTTTTTTTGCTTGAAGAGAGCCCACTAAGGGTATAAATCATATAAAACTATATCTGAAAAGGGGTATCCATAATTTCAAGCGGCAGTGAATGCTGACTTGGTCAAGGTGAATTGAATGGATAAGATAAAAGTTGGTGTTATCGGAGTTGGTAACTGCCTTGCGGGACTGGTTCAGGGCATTGAATACTATAGAAGGCACAAAAAGAAGAGAACCGGGTTAATGCATGAGAAGATCGGTGGCTATAGCGTTGAAGACATCGATTTTGTGAGTGCCTTTGACGTTGGAAAGAACAAGGTTGGAAAGTCCCTATCTGAGGCTATTTTCGCCGATCCCAACTATATCGACTGGGTTGATTCCGTTTCTGGCTGTGACGTTATAGTTAAGGAGAGTCCAATCCTCGATGGCATCGGCGTATATACCGTCAACGAAATAGACCCCATAGAGCAGACGAAATCAGCTGAAGAAATAGCGAAAGAAGCGATTGAAGAGATAGAGAACACAGGAGCTAAACTATTAGTCAACTATCTTCCTGTTGGTAGCCAAAAGGCAACGGAATTTTGGGCTGATGTTGCTCTTAAAACTAACTGCGCTTTTATCAATTGTATACCAGTCTTTATTGCTTCCAACGAAAAATGGGAGAAGAGGTTCAGAGAGGAGAGGCTTCCTGTTATCGGTGACGACATCAAATCTCAGATAGGTGCAACAATTGTTCACAGGGTATTGACGAAAATGTGCCTAGACAGAGGGGCAGAGATAGATAGAACCTATCAGATAAACGTTGGAGGGAACACGGATTTCCTAAATATGTTAGAACGGGAAAGACTAGAGAGTAAGAAGATATCAAAGACTGAGGCAGTCCAGAGTCAGCTAACAAAGAGACTTGATGACGACAACATCTACATCGGACCCAGCGACTTCATCCCGTTCTTGGGTAACAGAAAGTTGGCCTTCATAAGAGTTGAGGGTAGGATGTATGCTGATGTTCCGTTCAACATGGAGTTGAGATTGGATGTGAATGACAAGGCGAATTCCGGTGGCACGACCGTAGATGCGATCAGATGTGCTCAGTTGGCTTTTGACAGAGGGGTTGGCGGTGCTCTTATCCCGCCTTCGGCTTATCTCATGAAGCGTCCTCCTAAACAGATGAGTGATTACGAAGCAAGGGCAAAACTGAATGAATGGATAAGAGGATAGAAGCATTCTAGGTCTACTTTGAGCTTTGTATGCGTTTTTAGTGAAAAAGTCTTTAAAGAGTAGTTGGAGTCTCAGATACAAAAATGATAGGAGACAAGCTTCTATGATTAATGAAGTGCTACAGATTGCGCTGTTGATTCTTTCAGTTTTGCTTGCATTGTTGACTGTTGAGCTGAGGGATATGCTTCATGCTATCCTGTCTATGTGTGGAATGTGTATCAGCATAGGCGCTTTGTTTTGGTTGCTTAGCGCACCGTACGTAGCCGTCTTTCAGCTGTTAGTTTTTGCTGGAGCGGTAATAGTTCTCTTCATAGCCACTGTTATGCTGACAAAAAGAAAGGAGAAGTCATAAAATGAGGATAAACCGGAACAGAGTCGTGGGTTTGACAGCTATAGTACTTGTCATACTGATTTTCTCCATGCTAGTCGCTAGCCACGAATTTCCGATACTTAATTCCACGGAAACTGCTAAAATGAAAACAACAGAATTTCTGTGGACCTATCGGCTAATCGACCTGATTGCACAAGCGTTTGTCTTGTTCGCTGCGGCTGCATGTTGCGTAGCGATGTTAAGGGCTGGGGAAAAAGAATGATTCCGCTTAGCTACTACGTTATGGGTGCGATAGCGCTCTACATTGTAGGCATGTACTGCCTAGCCGTGAAACGAAACATGATTCGACTTGTCATTGGAATTGAGATTTTGATAAACGCTGCTCACCTAAACTTCATTGCATTTTCAGCCTATAGAAGCCCGAGTTTCATAGACCCTCTTGGGCATTCAATTGTGATCATGTCGATAGTGTTTGCAGGATGCGTCACTGCAGTGGCTTTAACAATAGTTACATACGCCTACAAACACTATGGAACATTGGATGTTCGAAAACTCAGGCGGTTGAAGTGGTAGGCGGGAGAGAAATCGAGCGTGTTCACTAAACCCTTGAATAGTCTTCTCATACTCATGGTCACCACGCCGGTCATAGGATGGGTAACATACAAAAAGAAATATAGAAAGATTCGAGGTATCTATGCGGTTTTGGGTCTCTCAGTTACAGCTTACTTTCTCTACGAACTCTATGTGGAAGTTTCTGAGAAAGGAAATCTACGGTTTTCTTCTCTTCGCTTTGGGGCATGCCTCGAGATAGATATGCTGAGCGTTTTCATGGCGCTGATTTACGTGATGCTTGGGCTTCTGGCTACGGCTTATTCGATGAAGTACATGGAGCGGGACACGGGATTAGCAGAGTATTATACGCTTCTGTTGGGTATGGTTGCTGGTATGATGGGTGTTACTTTTTCAGGCGACTTCTTCACACTTTTTGTCTTCTGGGAACTCATGAGTTTGACGTCGTATGCCTTGGTCGCCTTTCGGAAGGAAAGGTGGGAGCCTATAGAGGCTGGCTTCAAGTACCTCATCATGAGCGCTGCTGGAGGCGCAACCATTCTTCTAGCTATGTCTTTTCTTTATGGCATGACTGGAACGCTAAACTTCGCGGATATTGCAACTGGGCTTAGCGGTGTTATATCCACTGAATGGCTTTACGTCACTCTAACTTTGATCATTGTGGGCTTCGGAGTAAAAGCAGCGATAGTTCCGTTTCACACGTGGCTACCAGACGCTCATCCTGAGGCTCCCGCACCAATAAGCGCCCTGCTTTCAGGCGCTCTGGTGCCGACCGGAGCTTACGCGCTCATTCGAGTTCTGCTTCTCGTCTTCGGTTCTATACAGACTGTATGGCAGATGACGCTGCTGGTCTTTGCTGTCTTCACCATGTTTGTCGGCAACCTTATGGCATTGTTGCAGGATGACATCAAACGTCTGCTCGCTTTCAGCACCATCGCTCAGATGGGCTACATTCTTTTCGGGTTCTCGATTGCATCCCAACAGGGATTGACTGGAAGCCTTTTTCACATAATGAATCATGCTGTAATGAAAAGCCTCCTCTTCCTTTGTGCGGGCGCATTTATTCATCAAGTTGGAACACGAAGTCTAAGTAAACTGGCGGGAATCAGGCGGACCATGCCTGTGACCAGTATGCTTCTTGCTATTGGTGCCGTTGCTATTGCGGGGATTCCACCACTAAATGGTTTTTGGAGCGAGTGGATGATCGTGTTAGCGGGCGTCGAAGTAGAGATGCTTCCTTTTTCAGCCTTGATGATCATCAACATGCTCCTTTCAGTGGCCTACTACCTGCGCCTAGTCTACGTCATCGTGTTGAAGGAGCCCACGCCAGTATCAGAAAGGGGAACAAAGGCTCCTGTCTCCCTGCTGATTCCCATCTTGGTTCTTGCAGCACTCTGCATAGCAATTGGACTCCATCCAGGACCGTTCATCGCTTTAGCTCAGCAGGCCGCAAGAGCAGTGTTAGGTTTTTGAGAATAAGATCATCCAAGGGTTCACTGAAGATGAGAAGTTATTTTTACTATTCTGAAATTGCTTTATTACCCTGTCTAGGAGTTAAGAAGCTATTCCGGTGGTCGCGATTGCCAGCATGAAGGTCAAATTGAGTTGACTCAAGTTTTTGTCACCTGTCGATCAGCCCGATTTTTCAACAATATGCGAAGGGAAACTATTCAACTTTGACGTCATAATCAAGAACCTTGAATACAGGCAAAGAATTTGAAGCCGGATGCGTGAGATGGATCCATCCGAATCGTACAAGCTTAGAGTTTTAGCAAGAAATGCTTCCGAACTAATGATGTCCCGTAGCTTCTAGAGCAGATGGCTTGAAAGTAACTCGTCTATCCTGCTTAGCTGAATCCACTAAGAAAACTTGAGAGATATTCTGCGGCAGGCTTGATGTACTCCAGCACCAGACCAGGTAGAACTCCCAACAATATGCTGAGTATAGTCAAGATGATTATGGGAATAAGTAGCGTGAAAGGTGCTTCTTTCACATCGTTTAGATTTTTAGGAGTTGGTCCAAGGAAGACTCTCCAAGCGAACCAGAGATAGTATCCTGCTGTGATTACGGTGCTTAGAACACCAAAGACAGTTATCAAACCCTTCCCGGAGGCAAGTCCTCCTCCGAAGATCATCCATTCACTCCAGAAACCGTTCAGCGGAGGTGTTCCTAGTAGGCTAAATGCCCCTATCATGCATGCTACACCTGTTGCCGGCATCTTTCCGACAAGCCCTCCCAGCTTTCTGATATCTCTGATTCCTGTCTGATGAATGATCACACCAGCACACATGAAGAGAAGACTCTTGCAGACAGCGTGATTTATTATGTGAAAAAGGCCGCCCATGATCCCCAATGATGAAGTTATTGAAACACTTCCCAGCCCAAATAAGATGTAACCCATCTGGCTAATGCTCGAGTAAGCCAACAGACGCTTGATGTCGGTCTGTGCCAAAGCCATTAACCCGCCATATGCCATAGTGATTACCCCGAGAATTGTCAAATAATCTGAGGTCTGGATCACTGTTGGACCGAACGTCATCAACAGAATTCTAGCCATTCCGTAGGCGCCACATTTTATCATTACTCCAGATAACATAGCACTTATTGGGGTAGGAGCCTCTGAATGCGCATCAGGCAGCCAAGTGTGAACTGGAAAAGCGGCCATCTTGACTAAAAAGCCGACAAGTAACAAGACAAAGATCACAATGACCATGTGTGAAGGAATCGCGGTTGCCTTTGAAGGTAATTCGAGGAGATTGAATGTCCCTGTGTACGCATAAATGGAGAGGATTCCGAGAAGCATTGAGAGGGCGCCTACGTGGGTGAAAATGAAGTATTTGAATCCTATGCGGAGTCTATCCTTTGATACCCCCCAGTTGGCAATCAGCAAGTAGGAGGGGATCAGCATCAATTCCCAGAAGAGGTAGAATTGTATAAGATTCGCCGCGAAGATGACTCCAATCATCCCAGTCATGAAGAGCAGCAAATTCGCGTAATAGGATCCTTGTGCTTGTTCCTTTTCCATATACTTGATGGAGTAGAGGCATGAAAGCATACTGACAACGGCAACTATCAACCCTATAGGCAGGCTAACAACATCAACAAGGAAGCCAAAGTCCAGATCGATGGGACGTATCCACGGGTAACTAAAGGTCAATTCGGTCCTATTCATTGCCCAGCCTTCCATCAGGTCCCTACCCATACTCACAATCATCACGATGGACACGGATGCCGCTATGGTCGCAATAATTCCTGTCCAATACCCGGCACCCTCCTCAGACTCAGCCCATTCAGTTTCTCCAACCTTCTTGCGTGCGCGCAAGCGGTTTCCAATGGCATAGATAATTATGCCTGCGATACCGGGGATGACAGTTGCCAATAATGCCGCATGAGGTATCATATAGGCACCTTCACAAGATTCCTCCGAACTCTACTAATAAGATTACCATCAATACGATGCCTATTGAAATAGCCAACATGTTATAAGACAACACTCCTGTGTGGGTCTTCCTAATCTTATCAGAGAAGTAAGCTACGGCTTTTGCGAATTTATAGTTAAGTGCTTCGAAGCCGCCGAGTTCTAGGTGAGGATATGCCCATCGCGAAAGCGAGACTACTCGCCTAGATATCATTTCATAGAATTTGCTGAAGCCTCTAATCTCGGGTTTGGTGATCCCTTCCGTCTCCACGTATTTATAAGCGCTTCTTGCGAGAGATAGAAAACGCGTAGCTATGAGCCCGTCAAGAACATTGAGGCTATGCTCCAAACTTCTGCATATTTTCTGCGAAAGACCCCGTGTTGAATGGGCAATAAGTCCATTGAGCGCATCAATGCCATATTCTATGCTGTTGTTTATTTTCTGTGAAAGAAGCCGGGCAGAAGAGGCAACTTCATAGTAGAATGCGTTGATGTAGAAACGGTTTCGCAGAATCCTATTGGCTGTCTTCAGGAAGCTGAATTTTTCCGTTAACTCCGCAGCATCGACCTTGCGTGCTATGTAAATTCTGTAGGCTGGATAGCCTCCAAATGCCACCGCTACACATGTCAAGACCGTGCTAATGGAAGGAACAAGGTATACGAGAACTTCGTTGAGATTGTTGAATCTCAATTGCGCTAAGAACGGCATCGGTAGAAGAAACTTGTTAAAGGGCCAAATGAGAAGAAGTGCCAGAAAGTCCAAGAATGCTGTTATTGCAAGAGTCGTGGTAAGGGAACTGCGCATTAAAGATGGTGGTTTCTTGACAACCTTTCTCTCTGATCCATAATCCTCCTTCCTGAAGACAAGCCCCATCATTCTAAGACAGTAAAAGGCGGTTATTCCAGCTCCAATTATTAACAGAACGAAAATCAAGTATCCGGAGATCATAAGCGTGAACTGCCCTTTTGCGCCAGCCTCTCCCGCAAAATCCAGGGCCGCTGTTTGAATCCAGTTTGTGCACCAAAAACCGCTTAGCAGTGGTATGCCTCCTAGAGCAAGAGCACCGACTTCTATGCTTCTATGCGCGATTCTGCTCTTGAATCCGCCCATTCGGTGCAAATTGTCTGAACCAACTGCATATGAGATGTATGCTGCAGAGAGGAATAGTAGCGCTGAGACGAAGGCGTCAACCGTAAGAAGGAAGGTGCCGGCTAAGTATCCCCAGCTTACGTCGGTCATTAATCCCGCCAAGCCAAAGGCTGCCATCATGTATCCGATCGCGCTTGAGATACCGTATGAGAGAACTTTGAATATGTTTTCTTGGGTCATCGCTATCAGGGCACTGACCACTGCGGTAAGCGCACCTACAAAGGCCACGACTAAGAAGAAGTTGACAATGCCCGTGTATGCAATGCCTGCACGGAAGACCGGAAGAATTCTAGCCATAATAAAGGGTCCAGCCAAACATTCAGTTAGGGCGTTGAATGAGGAAGGTGATGCAGCTAGCGCATCTGGCAACCACTCTTGTAGAGGGAATTGAGCTGCCTTTCCTATGGCTCCACCGAAGAACATCAGGACTGTGATGAAGAGCAAGCCGGCCTTTGATAATTCTCCGAGCCAGTTGCTACTTTCTGCAAGTTCTGAGATGTTGAGGGTGCCAGAATGGATGTATATTAACAGAATAGAGGCCAGAAAGAGAGCGTCTGCGACACGGAGAACCATGAAAGTCTTCAAGCCCATGTGTGCTCTTTCGGGATCTCTGTGCCAAAAAGCCGCGAGGCCTGTGCAACAGAGTCCAACTAGTTCCCAGCCTATGAACATGAAGAGGAGGTTGTCTGCAATCACTATGATTACGTATCCGCCGATGAAGAGCTGTATGAGAAACCAGAACCTAGCCAAGCTTGGCTCTTCTTGCATGTAGGCGACGGAGAAAATGGTGACCAGAAATCCTATGCAAGTGATCACGCACGCCATGAGCACGCTTAAAGGGTCGACCAAAACCCCCAACTCGGGGTAAAGCCATGGAATTCTTAAGTCAACGATGTGACCCGCAAGAATATCCGGGATCATCGAGAAGGAGAAGAAGGCACTTATCCCGATGGAAAGAACGGCCAAACAACTGCTCAATTTTCGACGGATTGCACCAGCCAGCGGCGTGATCACGGCCCCGATAATAGGGATGATCCAGCAAAGCCATGCCGCCCACGGAAGCAAAAGCTCTTCCTCCAGAAATATTATCTGCTTACTTCGAAAGAAACACTTAAGTTTTTACTAGAAACTGAAATCTTCAAAGGCAGGTCAATAGCGGTCAACCTAAATGATACTATTCGACTGCCTTATTGCGTACTTCATATTCGATTACTTCCAAAAACCCAACGTCATCCTCAATCATAAGTTGAGCGCGCGATAGAGAAGAGGCTACACATTATACGTATAGGGATAATGATTGACTCTCTATGAAATAGTTTCTGCAAAGAAAAACAGCAGAATTATCAGCAACACAATACCCATGAAAACCGCCAGCATGTTATTAGATAATATGCCAGTGTGGGTCTTTCGGAATCGTCGACAAAATGATGTGGTATGGCTAGCTAAGAAATGGCTTAAAGCATCGATGCCCCTAAGCTCTGGATAATTGTACATGGTCTCAGACAACCTTCTGAAGAAACCTGCAACTGAGCGGTTGAATACTTCGATGCCACGCTCTAGGTGTTTATGTAGGACTTCGGAAAGGGCTTTTGTCCCACCGGCGAAGATTTTATGATAAAACGTGTCGATGTGGCACCGATTCCAGAGAAAATCATAAGTCTTCCTCAAGAAATCGTGCTCTTTGGTTAACTTAACTGGATCGGCTCGGCGGGTTATGTATAGTTGATATGCGGGATAGCCACCAACTACTAACGCTGCGCAAGTTATTCCAAAAGTTGGTGAGAGAAACGCCCGTTTCAGAATGTCGATGACTTCTGTGTAAACTAGGCTTTGGTACAGTGGAGGCGGCGAGAAGAACTCGTGAAAACTTGTGATGATATATGGCGCAAGAACGCCCATAACGATGGTGGCTAGCGCTAGAAGTCCCATTGGAACCCACATTGCAGGCGAAACTTTGTTAATGTGTTCTTCCTCGTCTTTGAGCTTGTTTATGCGCTTGCTTTTCGGATCAAAGACTATGCCAATCATGCGAAAGATGTAAAAGGCGGTGACTGCAGCGGTGGTCATCAGGAAAAAGAGCAGCCCGTAAGCAGAAAACATTAGCGCGGACTGCCCTAGCCTCCCAGCCTCTTGTGCAAGCTCCCAGGTTGCATTATAAATAGCTTCTTCACTCCAGAATCCGCTCAAGGGAGGTATGCCAATGGTTGCAAGACCTCCAATAAGCATACATACAAATGTAATGGGCATGCGAACCCTGAGTCCACCCATGTTGGACATGTCTTGAGACCGAACTCTATACAAAATTGCTGCTGCGCATAGGAAGAGGAGCGCCGATATGATGGCATCCGTCATCTTGTGGAAAATACTTGCTAGATATCCAGCCGCTGGATCAGTGGCTAGTCCACTCACCCCTAAAGCAACGGTCATGTAGGCGTATTGACTGATGATGGAGTACGCCAAAAGCCTCACTATGCTTTTTTGGACCATAGCCATGCTCGCCCCAAATAGCGCAGTAAACGCGCCGACCCAAGCGACTACTAAAAAGAAGATGACTAGCTCTGTAGACCCTTCTGCGGCATGCAACAGCGGAAAAATCCTAGCTATCAAATAGACTCCGGCTAGCACCTCTGTGATGGCGTTAAAGGACGCAGGCGTGGCAGCCATCGCATCCGGCAGCCATACGTGTAAAGGAAACTGAGCTGACTTTCCCACAGCTCCGCCAAAATATAAAAGGGCCGTAATGAGCAACAAGCCAGATCCCGACAACTTCACTATATCAATATCTAGAAAATTGAAGGTCCCAGAACAGAAGTACATAATCAAGATTGACATTAAGAGAGCGAGGTCGCCGATACGGAGCACCAAGAATGTCTTCAAGCCGTAACGAGCGTTTTCCGTATTCCTATACCAAAAATTAACCAACGCACAACAGCATACCCCGACAACTTCCCAACCTATGTACAGTTGAAGAAGATTATCCGCCATAACCACCATAACCAATCCACCGATGAAGAGCTGGGTGAAAAACCAGTATCTGGTTAAGCCACGTTCTCCACGCATATATTCTAATGAAAAGATAAGGACTAAGAGCCCCACGCTACTGACTACGCTGGCCATGAGCACGCTTAAAGGGTCCATGAGAACTCCCAGATTTATGCCGAGAGAAGGGATCCATGGAATCTGCCAGTGCACCATGTTTCCTGCATGAACATCTGGAATCATAGATAATGAAAAGATGACGCTAGCCCCAACGAATGCAACCGGGGCATAGTCTCTGAGCTTAGGATGGGCTAAGGCAAAGAGTGGCGCGAGTACAGTCCCGATTATGGGAATGAGCCAACAGAGCCATGGAGCGTAGGGAATCAACAAACTCACCTTGCAAAGGTCTCTGGAAAACCCGTAGTTTAATAATTTAGTTTATTTAAATAATTTAAACATTTATCTCCACAGAAACTCAGCTTAGCACAATATGCGTTCACGTAGAAGTAGCGAGATTCTGTTTCCCTGCTAGGCACCCGTTTATTCCTTTGCTAATAGTATCAATCCGCAAAAGATGTTTATTGCTCCCACGAAGCCTAGGGCGCCAATGAAATAGGGGTTAGAAAATAAGAAATGCACGGAGGTTATGATGCCGTACACGGAGAAAATAGAAAGCAAAGCGCCAACGATCAACATCAAGCCAGACAAGTACTTGCCTACTTTCATGGATGCCTTAGAAACATCTAATGCCTCAACCCCAGTGGTGTCCTTGAGAAGAGGTTCTTCCTTGCCTCCAAGGGACGGGGGAGGAACCACAATTTCCTTTCTTTTCCTCTTTTTCGGCATCTCACCCACGAATAAGCATCTGAGTGGAATAGTTAAAAGATCTTGGGTCTTCGTGCAGTTACGTTAAGGAGCCCTGCGAGAATGGAGACTACGCTGAAGAATATTAAAACGTAACGAGAAACAGGAGACAAGATGATTGGCACGGAACCCGTTTCTATGAGATACGTCAGTAGCGCCGTTAAAGTCCCTATGACCAAGCTTATTCCTCCTAGGGCCACCTGCACCCGATAACGTCCCACCATCCTGAGATAGTACGTCAACAGAACCATTGCCATCAACCCTAGGCCCGAAATAAGCGCGCTTATCGCATTAGCATCCCCGAAGAATATTGGAGAGACAAGCAGTACAACAGACATTACGACTCCAGCAATAGGAGTGAAGGGATACAAAGGAGCTTTAAAGGTTCTCTTCAAGTATGGCCTCTTCTTTCTGAGCCTCAGAAGAGATAGGTTAACCAAAGCAAATACAAGAATGGACCCGAAGCTAGCCGCGTACCCAAGGAACTCCACATATCCAACGGCGCTCAGGAATATTATAAAGAGCGACCCAGCAATAGTGGCGACATAATGGGTTCCGTAGCGCTGATGAACCGATAGCAGAATCTTGGGAAGGTACCCGTCTCTGCTCATCCCGCGAGCAATGCTTGATTGAACAGCTATAGAGGTCCCTAAAGCTGAAAGACTTGCAACCATCCCAGCAATTGCAAATAGGATACCTCCAGCTCCAGGCAGTATATTTTCGGCTGCAAGGTTGAGCAAGGGCTCATCGAAGTCTCCGAGGGGAACAACTCCAACGGCCACGTAGGCAACGCTGAAATAGAGAGGCATGATCAGCAATGCCGACAGAATCATCGCTCTAGGAATGTTCTTCTCTGCGTTCTTAATCTGGGCAGCACCCGCCACTAGAGCTCTCATTCCGAAAAACATCGGAAACATGTATGCCGTCGCAGCGAAAACTCCTGACAAACCTTCGGGCAGAGGTCTGGGAACCACATCGGGTGGAGTCAGTCCGTGCCACAGTCCGCTGGCAAGAAATATGGCGAACAAAGCTAAGAATGTGATTACTATCATTGGTCCGACCTTTCTTGATCCCTTAACGTCTAGTGCCGTTAGAATGGCAATCACGGCAATGGCAATCAATGGTGCTTGGGCTGAGATGAAGCTTTGAACTATTGGGGAAACCCTCAAGAAGAGATACGAGAGTTGTCGAGTGAATACCAAGGCGGCTAATGATGCGCCGAACACGCTTGCGAGCCATCTCAGACAGCCAGATACGAACGCGACTAGACCGCCATAGGCAGCCTTCGTGTAGGTGTATTCGCCGCCAACCTTGGGGATGGCCGCGCTGAGTTCGCAGTAACTGAACATGATCAGCAGGTTTATCAGCCCCCCCAACAAGAGTGCCAAGACCATACTCGACCCAGCCAAGCCGAAGTAAGCGTAATCCATCAACACGAAAATCTCAAATCCTATTGATCCGCTCAATCCCATCATCAGCGCGTCGGAAAATCCAAGCTCCCTTTTCATCTTCAACGATGCAACCCTCCGTCTATGGTGATTCTTCGTTTTCGCTGATAAGAAATAGTCCACTTGCAATTGAAAAAAAGCCGAATACTATGAGAACCCACATGTATAGGGGGATGGGAAAACCGGTGTTTATGTGTAGCCATGCCCGGATACCGAAGGGGTCGCTGTGCAGGATGTAAGCCGTAATAAACGCCAACATGCCCATCGTAGTCTGCGCTACGCCAACAGCTGCGGCAAATGCTTTCCTGACCTCTTTAATGGTAATCCTCATATAGATCACCTATGCCGGAGTATGATGCCGGATACTACATCAAAGACTCCGATTACCAGTAAGACTCCAAGAAATAACACTCGATGATCTGTGAGTATTCTTTCAAGTGCGCTGACGTCAAGAGCACGGGTAAGAACTAATGCGAACATACCTACCATCGTAACCCCAACGAAAATCAGGAAACCCCCAATGAGCAGAGCTACCTTGCTTAGCCTCAGTGAACCTATAGCTAGCACCATCCACTATTCGGATGTGAATCTATTTGCTCAGCAATGATATAAACTCACGCATGTCTCTGGCCAGATGAATGGAGAGTAGTCGAGCACTAAGAGGCACTACGTGTTCTCTGTTGGGAAGGTCTCGGTACGGAGTTCTACTACCTGGCGTAGGCTATCTCGTCTACGGCTTCTGGATTCCTGAGCGTAGAGAGGTCTCCTAGTGGCGCTCCCAGCACTCGGGCTCTTACAACTCTTCTCATTATCTTTCCGCTTCGGGTCTTCGGCACATCGCCTACAAACCAGATTTCGTCAGGTCTAGCTAGCTTGCCCATCTCGTGAGCCACGTGTTCCCTCAACTCGCTTCTTAGCTTATCGGTTGGCTCCACGCCTTCTTTCAAGACGACGAAGCCGACGATTGACTCTCCCTTTATTTCGTGTGGCTTTCCGATCGCAACAGCCTCAGCCACTTTATCGTGGCTGACTAGAGCCGACTCAACCTCGTAGTTGCCTATTCTGTGTCCCGCAACCTTGAGTATATCGTCTGCTCTTCCCTGAATCCAGAGGTATCCATCCTCGTCTTTTCTGGCCTTGTCGCCGGTGAGGTACATGTGCGGTAGCTTGCTCCAATATGTCTTCACGTACCTTTCCGGAGCCTTGTAGAGTCCTCTCAACATTGCTGGCCACGGCGTGAGAAGATAGAGGTCACCACCGCCTTTCTCAACAGGCTTACCATCCTCATCATATATTTCAGCGGTGAAGCCTGGCAGGGCCTTCGTGGCGCAACCTGGCTTAAGTGGGGTGATGGGTAACGGTGATATGACGAATGATCCTGTTTCGGTTTGCCACCAGGTGTCCATTATTTGACAGCGTTCTCGGCCTACGTGTTTGTAGTACCACATCCAAGCCTCTGGATTGATGGTCTCGCCCACAGTTCCTAGCAACCTTAGGCATGAAAGATCATGCTTTTCTGCCCATTTTTCTCCGTATCTCATGTGCATCCGAATGGCCGTGGGCGAAGTATAGAATATTGTCACGCCGTATTTTTCCACCATTCTCCACCATCGGTCTGGTTGAGGATAGTCTGGCGAACCCTCATAGATCACTGAGGTGGTTCCTAGGATCAATGGCGCGTAGACGATGTAGCTGTGTCCGGTGACCCATCCTATGTCTGCGGCGCACCAGTATATGTCTTCGTCTTTTATGTCGAAGACCCACTTCAGGGTAAGGGCTGTTCCAGCGGCGTATCCTCCATGGGCGCAGAGTACTCCTTTTGGTTCTCCGGTTGTGCCAGAAGTGTATAGAATATAGAGAGTGTCGTTAGCATCCAGCTTCTCAGTTTCGCATTCAGCCGACTGCCCTTCGGTTATGGCGTGCCACCAGCGGTCTCTCTCTTCTTTCCAGTGAATTTCTTCTCCGGTATGTTTGTAGACAATCACATTCTTGATGGCAGGCACTTTCCTAACTGCCTCGTCTGCCTGTTCCTTCAACTGAATAGTCTTTCCACGCCTGTAAAAGCTGTCACAGGTAATCAGGACTTTTGCTCCTGCATCTGTTATTCTCTTCTGTAGTCCTCCAACGCTGAAGCCTGAGAAGACAACGCTGTGGATGGCTCCGATCTTTGCGCATGCCAGCATTGAGATTGGAAGTTCCGGGATCATGGGGAGATAGATTCCAACTCTGTCGCCTTTTTTGACCCCGCTACTTTTCAGTCCATTGGCGAGTTTGTTTACCTCTACGTAAAGGTCCCGATAGGTGAGCTTTCTGACGCCTCCTGGCTCGCCTTCAAAAATGTAGGCAACTTTGTTTTTGCGGTAGGTTTTTACGTGTTTGTCTAGGGCGTCGTGTACGATGTTGTGTTTGGCATCCAGAAACCATTTAGCGTATGGTTCCTTCCACTCAAGAACCTTGCTGGGAGGTTTGTACCACTCTACGACGTCCTTCGCTACCTCGCCCCAGAACCATTCCAGATCCTTCGCCTTCTCACGTAGCGCATCATAACTCTCTATTCCGTGTTCATCCATCCATTTCTTAACATTAGTCTGTTCAACAAATTCTTCAGACGGGCTAAAAACTCTCTTCTCTTTTAGCAGAACATCGATAGCTGAACTTTCTGCCAACTCTTCAACAACCTTGCAAATTTTGTTAAGCGCTCTTGCAGACATAAAAACGTTTCTTTCAATTAATTGCGGATGGAGTATAAGCCAGCGTCAATCTTACACTGGAAATATTGTTTTCCCGTAGGTCTCATTTGCAATTTCTGCCGTTGCCAGGTAGATTGCGCTGAACCCGCAGAAGATTCCTTCGTAACCCGCAATCATCGTCACAAGAAGTCCTATTGCTTCATCGACTGTGGCTAGTGTTTTGCCGATGGCCAACAAAAAGAACAGCAGAGTCAACGTTATAAAGACAACTTGAAGGGCTCTATTCGCTTTGAAAGTGGATAGAGTCATCAGCGCCGTGAATAAGCCCCACGTGGCCAAGTATGCAGCCATAGCATTTGCTGAGGGAGCCCCAAACCATCCCAAGACTGGAAAGACCTCGATAGCCACAAGTGAAATCCAGAACAAACCGAAGGAGCTGAACGCGGTTGCGCCAAATGTGTTTCCCTTCTTCATCTCCCACATCCCAGCGAAGATCTGGGCCAATCCTCCATAGAAAATCCCCATGGACAAGATCATTCCCATGCCTGATCCGTCAATCAAACCTGCGTTGTGCAGATTCAGCAACACTGTGGTCATCCCGAAACCCATCAACCCTAGTGGAGCTGGATTCGCGAGTTCGTCGTTCACGACTTTCGTCTCCTCTACACTTTTGAAGAGAGACCGCGTAGTCTGCTGGGAGATATATTTTTTGCTATTGACAGCCTGTTAACTTTATCCATGAAAGCGCGCAGAAATTGCTGTCCTAGTCAGTTTTGAAGGTCCAAGATTCTAGGGATAGAATCTTCTAACTGTGCGTGGGAAGGGAATGGCCTCCATTATGTTTTCTAAGTTGAGCATCCAAGCAATTAGCCGCTCGACTCCCAGCCCGAAGCCGGTGTGCGGAACCGTCCCGTATTTTCTGAGGTCGATGTACCAATCGTAGTCTTCCTCTCTCAGGCCGAACTCTTCTATTCTCTCAATCAGTTCCTTTTTGTCGTCGATTCTGGCACCGCCGGTGGTGAGTTCGCCTATCCTCGGAACGATGAGGTCCGCAGACATGACGAGTTTTGGGTTTTCTCTGTAAGCTTTGCAGTA
>CAYGBA010000006.1:32863-34220 GCA_964347995.1 uncultured Candidatus Bathyarchaeia archaeon
ATCGTTGTGAACGCTTCTTCTGCCTCAGCATGCCAGTACTCCGTGAGATGCCTTATTGTTCTGCTCTTTTCAGCCCTGAACGAAGGCGCTATGCAGTAAATTTTCTCCAGTGAGTATATCTGAGCCTCTAGGTGTAGCTGAGCGCTCTGAGTGAGGTACAGGTCTCTGTCGAAATATTTTAGTCCAAATAGTGTGGCTCCGCCCTCACAGGCGCTCGATATGAACATTGGCGGCGAAACTTCGAAGAAACCTCTTTCTCTGAAGAAATCGTCTATGAACCTAAGCGTCTCGCTTCTTACCTTCATAATTGTTGTTAGTTTTCGGCTTCTCAGCCAGAGGTGGCGAACATCGCGTAGAAACTCTTTGCTCTGGTCCTTGGTTATCGGAAATGTTTCGGCCAAACCTACTATTTTGAACTCGTCAGCCGATATCTCATAACCCCCAGGGGCGCGTTCATCTCTCTTAATGGTTCCACGTAGCGTCACCGAGGATTCGATGGTCACCCTTTCAGCCTCAGCCCAGGCCGGGCTTTCGCTCTTTACAATGGCTTGAATGATGCCCGTAGCGTCTCTTACAATGATGAAGATGGTGTTCTTGCTCTCCCTCTTCCGATAAACCCAACCTCTAACGCTGACGTGCTCATCTACGCAACGGCCCTCCAAGATATCCTCGACAGATGTAAAAGACATGGTCACCATCCTTTTACTCTAGACTTCGGCATATAAGCCTAAAATACTTACTTGCGTCGCCTCTATCCATCTGTTTTGCGTGCACACACGATTCCCTTTTCATGCGTCCAACTCTAGGGAAACTTTGGTTTTATGGCTCTTGTTGTGCATTCGTCGACGCATTTCAGGCAGTATATGCATTCGGGATCGGCGAACTTCTCCCATGGCAACTCGAGGATGCGAATCTTCATGGGGCACACTTCGACGCATTTGCGGCAGCCGTCCTTGGTGCATCTCACTGGGTCTCTCTTCAAGCCGAGGAAGCTGAAGCGGTTCAGGATGGCCAAGAGCGCCCCGTGAGGACAGGCGTATCGGCACCAGCCTCTTGGGATGTACGCCGTCAGAACTAGGAATGCTCCTAGTATGAAGAGTCGGGCCCAGAGAAGCGGGGATGCCAGCAGGTTTTCAACGGCTACACCATACCATGCCTTAAAGACAATTCTTGGCAGGATGGCGAAGAGCGTGTCAGACGGACTTAAGGCGTTGAATGGCGCTGGAGCGAAGACGCCTATGGCGCTCTTGTAGCTCTCGCCAATCCCCATGGCCAACGATGCGGCGAGGGTTCCGCTGACAAGCAGCGTGGCTGCTAGAAGGAAGTATTTGACGTTGATCATGCTCTGATGGGTTCT
>CAYGBA010000006.1:34320-39181 GCA_964347995.1 uncultured Candidatus Bathyarchaeia archaeon
CCGAAGACTGTGGCGCTGAACAGCACGAAGGAAATAAGCTGGATGGTCTTTCGTGCCGTTTCTATCCTGAAGATAGTGTTCTTGATGTGAAGTGTCGCTTCTCTGGCTTTGACCAATGCCTTGCTGTTCTCCTGTTGATGTTTTCGGTTCCTAAAAATCATATTTGGTTTCATAAAAGGTTTTCATCGATTTTGTAATTATCAACCTGCAAAAATCACATGAAATCCGTTATGTTTACTTGATTGACCCTTTCCACATGCCTCTTTTCCATTTCTTCATCAAAAATCAGCAGTTGACCGTAAACGCCGTCATAGCCGGGTATGACTTCAGCTTTTTCCTCTCGGACACGAACAACTGCTTCTGCCATCTTCGGATCAACGATCTCAGCCATTTCTTCCTGTGGAGCGTCTATCAGCACCGTATATTCGTCGCCGAACTTCTTGACAAGCTTGTTATATTCGCTCCAGACGCCTTGTGCTCCAGCATAGGTGACGTCCAAAACTGTCTTTATGATCTCTGAGAGGGGCAGCAAGCGCATGTATCCTGGAGCTCCTTCCGGTCTAAAGCCTAGGGGGCGATCTGCCAGTTCCTCGACTCGCTGCTCCACGCCCTTTGTGAGTTTTCTCCGGCAGACGGGGCATATGCTTCCGAATTTTGCAGCTTCTTCAGGCGACAGTGAGACGTTGCAGTTTCGGT
Source organism: uncultured Candidatus Bathyarchaeia archaeon (assembly GCA_964347995.1). Classification (GTDB taxonomy): domain Archaea; phylum Thermoproteota; class Bathyarchaeia; order Bathyarchaeales; family Bathyarchaeaceae. The sequence continues at coordinate 35,017 of CAYGBA010000006.1, forward strand.
GGCCTGTCCAGTGGTACTTTCCGTAGGCTGGATTGGTCTCGATGGTGAACTTGAACTGTTCTGGATTGTTATTGCGGATGGCGTCAACAACCTCGTGGTATGTCAGCTGTTGGAGCTTGAAGACGTTGGCTTCTCTCCCGATTCTCCACGGCCAAGGGCTGTGGCTGTCACTATTTGAAATTAGGGCATATTTGTCTAGCGCGCTTAGGCGCCAGTTCATTGGTGGATCTGAGGAGAGGCCTGTTTCTATGGCGAAGATGTGTTTCGTCATGTCTTCGTAGCAGTCTTCGATGCGGTCGAAGCCGCTGAAGGCGCCGAATAGGCTGAACCATGGCGTCCAGGCGTGGGCGGGTATTACGACGTTCTTGTCTGAGGCCTCCATCACTTCTTCTACGAGCTGTGGTGCGCTCATGTTTAGTGTGGGTCTGCCGTCGACGGTGAGGTCGCCGTATCGTGCCAGTCGTTCATTGATTTGAAGAGCCGTTTCGAGGCTGGGCGTTAGGATGACGTGGTGAATTTTTTTGATGTCGCCCTCGTGGGTGAAGACGGTGGAGACTTCGGCGGTTATCATGTAGTGGACTGGAGAAGTGGGGTCTTTGGCGTATCTGTAGAGGTTTGTGTCTGGGATTTCAGCTAGTTCTTCGTTCAGTTCTTTGAGCCATTTTGGGTGTGTGAAGTCTCCTGTGCCGACGAGGTTGAGGCCTTTGAGGTGTGCGAAGCGGGTGATTTCGCCTATGGTCATCTTTTCGCTTGTGGCGCGGCTGTATTTGCTGTGGATGTGGAGGTCAGCGATCACCCTCAAGTTTCTCCGCCGACCCTCAAGTTCTTGGAGCTTTCACTTCCGCTTCCTGAAGAACAGCAGACGGTCTTTTTTGCAGACATATTCAAAGCCAACTTCAAGGAAATCCTTTATTTCTTCTGATTCTTTAGCTATTCTAACGTGGAACTCTTCAGGTTTTCCCTTGTTGCATGAGGCGTGAGGAGCCGGACCGATGATCATCCCGGCATTATTTTCAAGCCATTTCTTGCATGTCGCACAACTCGTGCAGAGAAGAAAGCTAGTCTTCTTCGATATTCGTTATGAATAACTAGAATTCCATTAATAGTGAATGCGGAAGGATTCGAAACGTGCATATAAGCTTTTTAAAGAAGACGAACTTCAGTTAGAAGCTTTAGGCTCTAGATTAAGGATGCTTTCAAGGTTGAAGTCTCTGAAGTCGATGTGACGATTATTTGTCACATGTCTATCAAAGATTTCCTTGTCCGAAGGCGCTTCAATGAAATACAGGTTACAGAGTCGCATTTTGAATTCTTCCTTTTCCCTTCTGTTTGTAATCTTTCCATCTAGAATTCCTTCAAGAATCTTGTTGCCTACGTATCCTTTCATAAGATCCATCAGGATATGAGCCCATCTGCGAAACCTAGCACAAAGTATCGAATAGAATCTAACACTCTGATCATCTGATACCAAGTCTAGGTCTCGATAGTTGAGGTTTATTCTCATCATTTCAGTCAATGGATCAACTTCTTGCCTTCCCAAACCTTTGAGTTCGGTTTTGTCAACTTCACCCGTCTCTTTTATTCTTGTGTAGATGCGATCTTCCTTAGAAATCTCCTGAAAGGGTTCAAACTTTGAAAGATCGATTCCATAGACGTATTTAGAAGCAACAAAAAGAAAGGTGCGTTCTGCTTTTCCTCTCTTGACCCTCCAGGGAAATAGTATGTCGTTTGCCATGTATAAACGTCTGACAGCAGCATTAAGTTGCTTAAGATTTTGGATATCACTAAATAAAAACATGAAAGCTACCTCTCTGGCAGCTTCTTTCTTCCTCTCTATCATGGAGCCTTCAATCATGATCTCACTTGCGAAATCATATTAGGAAACCTGTCCGTTCTACACTTCTCAGGGACACGTATTCTATCTCGAGATTAGTTTCCATTAACACCCTTCTATACGTTTGAATCTTCGCTTCCTTCTCCCATGTACTTTTCAAAGACTTTCTCCCAGTCGATTTTGAGCATTGCAATGAGTAGGATTGTCAGCAGAGCAGTGGTAATTATGGAGGTGATGATTGTTCCGACAAAACCGCTTTCGCCGAATAGGATGGATAGTACGTCGCCATAGAGTTGACCTCCATAGGCCAGAATGGCGCACATGAGCAATTTGCCTAGAACGCTTGGGATAAAGGCTCTGACAAAGCTGTATCGTAGTATTCCTAGGGGAATGAAGAGGAGGTCGTCGGGCAGGGGGGTTAGGGCGAAGAGGAAAACCGTGATGGGGCCGTAGCGGTTGAAGAGTCTGATCATGTAGTTCATTTTTCTTTGGCGCTCTTCGCTTATGGCGGATCGTCCGTAGTAGCCTATTACGTATCCTGAGAGTTCGCCGATGGCAGAGCCGAGGCCGCCGGCGGCGGTGAGGAGGAGGGGGTTCCATTCAGGATTCATACCTAGGTAGAGTATGACTAGGGTGTAGGGTATGGGGATGATTATGGAGGCGGTGCCGACGAAGCTGACTAGGAAGACTCCGAGGTATCTGAATTGGAGCAGATAATTTATCCAGTCGGCAGGCTGCAAATATGCTCTCTCTTTTTGTGTGTTCTGTGGTTCTGTGCGCTTAAGCGTTGCTATAACATACTGCTAACTCGGAGTGGCGATCTAAATATCAATCTGGCCGTAGTTTTTTACAGAAGCTAGGTTTCAACAGTTAATTGCCGTTGGGCTCCAAATAACACGGAACCCATTCATGCATGCTAGCTGAGTGCTTTATTAGGCTTGAGCTTGCTATGCCCGCAGAATAATAGAAGAGCGATTTTGAGCACATAGTAGTCTACACGAAGAAAATGCTTGCATAAGACCTATAAAGAAGACAAAGCATTTTTTATTATAGATGAATGAACTATGAAGAATATTGGATTGAAGTTGGCGATTTTCGTCTTGCTTTCCTTAGCCTTTGTGATGAATGTTCCTGCAATGGCTGATTCTGTTGGAGTCAAAAGAGGAGATTTCGCAAAATATGAGTTCGCGTATATAGGCGAGCCTCCCTTAGGTGCTCCACGGCCGATTGAGTGGTTGAAACTTGAATTCTTGGAAGTTGGCTATCATCGGGAAACCTCGGCTCGTGTTCGAGTTACATTGAAGTTTGTTGATGGCGACGAATCGACGCCTCTCACATCGGGTGTAGAATTGTTCGAAAGCAATTGGATGCACACTGGATTTGTCATACCCTTAGACTCTAAGATCGGAGACAGAGTTGCTGTGGAGGGTATTTGGAATGGGCACGACCCATCTGTTCAGGCTGAAATCACAGGTGAAGAAACTAGGATCTCTCTTGGAGTGAATCGAACGGTCGTTTATGCGAACTACTCGGTAAATGGCAATTCGCAAATTGAAACGATCTCGAACAAGGTGTACTGGGACAAGCAGACTGGAGTGCTCGTTGAAGGAAGCTATCATAATCACTTCGATGAAAGCTCATGGATCGTCCTTCTCGAGTTGACTGACTGCACGCAACGTATGTGGGTTCACGATTTACATTTTCTAGGGTTAGAGCGGTGGCAGTTGGTGACCATCATGGTTTCTTTCGGAGGGGCTGCGACAACTGTGATAGCCGTGATATTGTATAGAAGAAAACCTGCAGAAGGTGAAACTCTACCACCTCCGTCGAGCGGGCACAGCCAGCTTTTCCAGCGGCAATCTTACTTGTTGTTGTGATTTAAGAATGGCTGAAGCCTGCATGGGAATTGCAAGAGCAGTGTCGTGCATGCCTGTGAAGCCATCTACGTTCTCTTGAGCGTTTTCATGAGTTTGAGAGCGCGTTTGTCTTTCAAGCCGTAGAAGACCCATTTTCCTTCGCGTCTGTCCTTTACGAGCCCTACAGTTTCTAGAATTCCTAGGTGATGTGAGGCAGTAGGCTGGGTCAAATCTAGTGCAACCATAATCTCGCATACGCACATTTCTCGGATTTCTAGAAGCATTAAAATTCTTAGCCTAGTTTTGTCAGCGAGTGCTCTGAACAAGCGACTTTGTGTTTCTATGGTATCTTCGTCCGTTATTTCATGAACGAGTTGTCTAAGCTCTGAAGAGTATTTTGAGACATCTTCGGCTGGGCAGATTCCAGACTTTACCAAACGCTCAAGTCTTTTGCTTATCTTTGGTTTTTGTTCGA